>CALDSV010000080.1 GCA_937924475.1 uncultured bacterium | reverse complement strand
TGGTTTTGGGGATATACTATCTTACAAAAAAGAAGATGAATGCTAAAGGAGCAGGGAAAATTTTTGCTGATCCAGAGGAGGTTATTCTTGCCTATCAAAGTGGTGTAGTAGAAAAACATGCACCAATTAAGGTAAGAATAAATGGTCAAATGATAGATACCACTGTGGGTAGAGTTCTTTTCATGGAGATTCTGCCAAAAGATATACCTTTTGAAATGATTAACAAAGAATTCACAAAGAAAGAATTGGGGAAGTTAATTGATTATATTCATACCACCTATGGTAAAAGGCAAACAGTTCAATTTTTAAATAAGATAGAAAAATTAGGTTTCGAAATAGCAACGCAGTCAGGAATTTCCATATGTATTGATGACATGCATATTCCCTCTAGGAAGGCTGAATTAATTAAAGAAGCAGAAGCACAAGTTATGGAAGTTCAGAGACAATATGCAGAAGGTTTGATAACGCAAGGTGAAAGATATAACAAAGTAATTGATATTTGGGCTAATGTTACAGAAAAAGTAGCTGATGAAATGATGAAAGAACTGGGAGCAGAAGAGGGTAAAAACTTAACACCAGAAGAATTAGCTGAGAGGAGATCTTTTAATAGCATATTTATGATGGCTGACTCAGGTGCAAGAGGTAGTATTGCTCAAATAAGACAGCTTGCAGGAATGAGAGGACTTATGGCAAAGCCATCAGGTGAAATCATTGAAACACCAATTACTGCTAATTTTAGAGAAGGATTAACACCTTTGCAATATTTTATATCTACTCATGGTGCAAGAAAAGGTTTAGCAGATACTGCTCTAAAAACAGCCAACGCTGGTTATCTTACAAGAAGACTTGTTGATGTTGCCCAAGATATTATTCTTACAGAAAAAGACTGCGGCACTAAGGATGGGATTTATATTACCTCTCTTATTGAAGGTGGAGAAATTGTAATGCCTCTTGAGGAGAGAATTTATGGTAGAACCTTAGCAGAGGACATTAAAGATCCTCTTACAGGTGAAATAATTGCAAAGAGAAATAGTCTCATAGATCAAAATTTAGCTAAGAAAATCATAGAATCTGGAATTGATAGAATAAAAATTCGTTCAGTTTTAACATGCAGATCAAAATATGGAGCATGCGCAAAATGTTACGGGATGGATCTTGCAAGAGGTGAACCTGTTGAGATAGGTGAAGCTATAGGAGTAATTGCAGCACAATCTATAGGAGAGCCTGGAACACAGCTTACAATGAGAACTTTCCACATTGGTGGTGCAGCAACAAAAATAGTTGAGCAGGCAGTTCTTGAAGCCAAGAGTTCTGGAACAGTGAAATTCAAGAACCTTCATTATGTAGAGAGGAAAGATGGTTCATTAATAGTTTTAAATAGAAACGCTGTTATAGGGATAGTTGATTCTACAGGCAGAGAGAGAGAAAAGTATACTCTTGTATACGGAGCTAAAATTCTTGTAAAAGAAGGCTCCAAAGTAGAGGTAGGACAAAGATTGGCTGAATGGGATGCCTATACAACTCCAATAATCACCGAGATAGGTGGTAAAATTGCTCTTGGAGATCTCATTGAGGGAGTTACCTTTAAAGAGGAAACTGATCCTACTACAGGCCTTTCCCATAAGATTATAATTGATTATCCAGCAACTTATAGACCAAGAGTTACCATTAAAGATGCAGAAGGGAAAACAGCTAAACTTCCCTCAGGTTCTCCTGCCAGATATCTCTTGCCTGCTGGTGCTATTTTAGTTATTGACAAAGGAGATGAGGTAGAACCAGGAGATATTCTTGCAAAAATTCCAAGGGAGACAATAAAGACAAAGGATATTACTGGAGGACTACCAAGAGTAGCTGAACTATTTGAAGCAAGAAGACCTAAGGAATCTGCTATAGTAAGTGAGATAGACGGAATAGTTGAATTAAAAGGAGTTCAGAAGGGCTCAAGAGTAATTATTGTAAGAGGAGCTGATGAAACAAGGGAATATATTATTCCAAAAGGAAAACATGTTATTGTCCATGACGGAGATTGGATAAAAGCAGGAGAGCCACTTATTGATGGTTCTATAAATCCTCATAGTATTCTTGATATCTTGGGACCTACAGAATTGCAAAGATATCTTGTTGATGAAATACAAAAAGTTTATAGACTACAGGGTGTTTCTATTCATGACAAACACATTGAAGTAATTGTAAGACAAATGATGAAGAAAGTAAGGATTGAAGATCCTGGCGATACTAATTTCTTGATAGGAGATGAGATTGATAGAGCAATGTTCATAGAGGAGAATGAAAAAGTAGTCTCTCGTGGTGGAAGACCTGCTCAAGGTAAACCACTATTGTTAGGAATTACAAAAGCAGCATTGTCAACAGAGTCCTGGGTTTCAGCAGCCTCTTTCCAGGAAACAACAAGAGTGCTTACAGATGCAGCAATTGAAGGCAAAATTGATGATCTCAAAGGTTTAAAAGAAAATGTTATCATGGGAAGAATAATACCTGCTGGAACAGGTGCTCCTGCTTATAAGGACACTCTTATAAAAGGCGATTTTTATAAAATGCAAATAGAGAACATAACTGAAGAATCCTTAGAGTGATTCCAAAATTTGTTGCAGATGTAATGCTTGGAAGCCTGAGCCGATGGCTCAGGCTTTTTGGTTTTGATACTCTTTACAGCAATACATATAGCGATACAGAATTGTTGAGAATCTCTCGTCAGGAAGGAAGAATATTGCTTACAAAAGATAGACAGCTTTCAAAGTCAAAATTACTTATGGATGTATTGTTCATCCATTCAGAAAAGTTAGAAGATCAGTTGAAGGAAGTCATGCTCTACCTAAAAATTAGAGGTTTTGAAATTCCGAAACAGACACTTAGATGCCCTCTTTGTAATGGAGAAATGGTGACACTAAATAAGGAAGAGATTTCTCTAAGTGATGTCCCCGAATATGTGGCTTTTAATAACGAAATTTTTTATCAGTGCAGAGAATGTAAGAAAGTTTACTGGCATGGTAGTCATGCAAAAAAGATTGAAGAAATGCGGAAAAGAATTCTCACTGGGATGAATTAAAAACTAAAATAAAAATTAACTTTTTCTACTAAATTCTCCGCTTTTACCACCAGCTTTATATACTAATTTAATATCCTCAATTGTCATCTCTTTATCGACGGCTTTACACATATCATATATAGTCAAGGCAGCTATTGAGGTAGCAACCATGGCTTCCATCTCCACACCAGTTTGAGCAGAGGTTTTTACTATTGTTGTAATTTTCACTTTTGAGCCTTCTAAATCTGGTTCAAAGTCAATCTCTACTGATGTGATAGGAAGAGGATGACAAAGAGGAATTAGATGAGGAGTCATTTTAGATGCCATAATTCCAGCAAGTCGAGCTACTTGAAAAACGTCTCCCTTTGCTATTTCTTTATTTAAAATCATTTGGAGGGTTTCTTTTTTCATTTTAACCGAACCTTCAACCATAGCAACTCTTTCTGTTATTGGTTTTGAAGTTACATCAACCATTTTAGCTCTTCCCATTTCATCAAAGTGGGTTAAATTCATCTTTCCTGCTCCGTAGGTCTTATTAATATTTCATTAATTGACACATAGGGAGGCTGAAGGGCTGCATAAAATATTGCTTCAGCAACATCCTCAGGTTTTAAAGCCTTCATATTTGATCTCTGTAAAATCCACTCCTCTGGCATATTTTCTCCCCAATCAGTTTTTACTACACCTGGCTCAATAAGAGTAACTCTTATGTTGTATTTGAGAAGTTCTTTTCTTAAGGATTCAGAAAAACCTATAACCCCCCATTTTGTGGCACAGTAAACTGACCAACCAGGAATACCAACTCTTCCAGCAACAGAGGAGATGTTTATTATGTGACCATCCTTTTGTTGAATCATTAATTTTACTGCTAAGTGAGATAAATAGATTAAGCCTGTCAAATTTAGGTCAATAACTTCTTTCCATTCTTCCACAGAGCCATTTTGAATATAGTTAAAAATTCCTCTTCCAGCATTATTTATAAGAATATGAAGTTTCGAAAAATGTTTTTTAAAAACTTCAAAGGCTTTTTCAATTTCCTCCGGTTTTGCTATATCGCATGCAGCAAAAGCCACTTTGACCCCATATTTTTCATTAAGTAATTTTGCAAGATTCTCCAAAAGGGACTTAGAACGAGCTATTAGCATTAAATCAGATCCTTCTTGAGCAAATTTATGAGCTGTTGCTAATCCAATCCCTCTTGATGCTCCTGTAATAAGAGTAACTTTATATTTTAATCGTTCCATAAAATTTAAGTAACTTTTTTAGAGGCTTTAACCTTTTTTATAGACTTATTTTTATTGTTAATTGAATTTTTATTTGCAGAGGAATCATTCTTTTTTAATTTCTTGGTTTCTTTAACTTTCTTTGAAATTTTTTTCTCTTGGTAAATATCTTCACTAAGTGGTACAAACTTATCAGAAGGAGGAATTTTAATAACTGCTCCGGGTGTTGGATTCTTCAGTATTTCTGTTCCATTCATTTCATAGAGAACAGTTTTGGAAAATTTTGTAGTTTTTGCAATTTTATTAATATTGTCACCTTTCTTTATGGTATAGGTATTGTAACTAAATCTCTTTTCAGGAGGTATTTTGTTGAAATTTTCAAGAAAAATTTCCTTTTTATCAGTTGGAATTCTTATTTTATATTCTTTTACATTTATAGGTGTTGCCCATCTCTTTAGTTCTGGATTTAATTCTCTAATGTTTTCAATAGTTGTTTCTGCGCATTTAGCAATGAGGTCTAAGTCTGCAGGAGAGGGTATAACTACCTCTTCATAATTTAGAGGTGTATGTTCCTGCAGATTATCAAAACCAAAAATTTCAGGTTTCTTAGCAATTGATATTGCAGCAATAAATTTAGGCACATAATCTTTTGTTTCATTTGGTAAATGCTTTGTTCTGAGAAGATTCCAATAGTCATTTTCACCATTTTTATTTATTGCTCTATATATTCTGCCTTCTCCAGCATTATAAGCTGCTAAAGCTAAGGACCAGTCACCAAACATTTTGTATAAATCTGAAAGATATTTTGCAGCAGCTTCTGTTGATTTAATAGGATCTTTCCTTTCATCTACCCACCAATTTACTCTCAATCCGTATCTTTTAGCAGTGCTCTCTATAAATTGCCAGGGGCCTACTGCTTTTGCCCGAGATCGTGCATTTACATTAAATCCGCTTTCTATTAAGGGTAAGTATACTAAATCCTCAGGAAGACCTTTTTGAATTAGAATATCTCTCATTATTTCCACATATTTTGTAGAGCGAGAAAGCCACAGGGAGAATTTTTCCTTAATTTTTTCAGAAAAAAGAGAAATGTTTTTTTCAATTTTTTGAATAAAACTCTCCTCTTTATTTGGTAGCAGAACAAAATTTTCATTGCCTGTAAAAATCATTTCCGTATTCTCATCTTGTTTTAAAATCTGAGGTTCTTCATTAGAGTAACATATGGGATTTATAAATAATGTGAAAAAAATTGAGAAAATGAGAATGGCTAATTTCTTCATAACATTCTTTTATAACTCAAAATCCTTGAATTTTTCAAGAAATGTTACATTTAATTTCGGATTGCTTTACTGTTTTTTCCTTGGAAGATTTTGAAATCTGAAACCTTCCACTATTCTATTATTGCAAGAATTGAAGTGTTAAAGCCCTCCCATCTTTTCTTAATTTTGAAACTTAAACTGCTTAAGCCTTTTGCATGGGCGACTTTTCAATGACTAATATTGAAAGTCCTGGCATTGAGAAAAATCCCGAAAAGGAAGACAAAAAGTTTTAAATAGTAGGAAATATACTGAAACTATACAATCCCTCTATGTTATAATTCTTTATAATGGATCCTATCAGTCATGTGCTTTCAGGTTTAGTATTCAGTAAAGGTATCACTAAGGATAAAATTCTTATAATTGTTTTTTTGATATTTTCAGTCTTCCCAGACATAGATCTGCTTTTGAAAATTCATAGTACAGAGATGTTCTTGAGTTATCATAGAACTATTACCCATGGAATTTTTGCTTTATTACTACTACCAATTATTCCTGCTTTGATTCTTAATCGAAAATTAGGATTTTTAAAAGTTTATTTTTTTGCTTTTTTAGCTTTGGGTTTGCATATTTTTTTGGATATTACAAATCAATATGGTGTAAAAGTTTTAGCTCCTCTTGATTGGACTTCCTATGCCTTATCTCTTACCTTTATTGTAGATCCGTATGTTTTTCTCCCTTTATTGTTAGCCTTTATTTTTTCTTTGAAAATTAGGAAACAAGCCAAATTTTTATACATTATTGCTCTCCTCTTTATAACTCTTTATATTGGAGCTAAGGCTTATCTTAAAGGAGAAGCAAAGTATTTTTTAAAACAAAAAGTGGAAGCCCATCAGTATAGGGTTTATCCCTTACCCAATGATTTTTGTAGATGGTGGTTTGTGGCGAAGTTTTCTGATGAATATATCACAGGAGTTGTTGATATTTTTGGGAAAAGGGTTTATATAGACAGTAAATATAAAATCAAAAACGATGAAATAATTTTAAAGTCAAAAGATTCATCTTCAGTAAGGGCTCTTCTCGATTTTGCAAAACATCCGGTGGCAGAGATTTATCAAGAAGGAGAAATTACAGTTGTTCGATGGCGGGAGCTATCTTACGGATTCCTTCCTGATGATAGATTTACTGCAAAAGTTTGGATAAAAAAGACATTTGAAGGATTAAAAATTATAAATTCAAAACTAAGGATATGAAAATTTGTGAAATTTTTCCAAGTATTCAAGGTGAAAGTTCTATGGTAGGAATACCAATGCTTTTTATTAGATTGACAGGATGTAACTTAAGGTGTTCTTACTGTGACACTAAGTATGCTTATGAAAAAGGGTATGAGGCCTCAGTGCAGGAGGTTTTAAAAAGCATAAGAAAGAGCAATTTACGATATATTGCAATTACAGGAGGAGAGCCTTTGCTTCAAGCAGAGGTTTACTGGCTTATGGAGGCTCTTCTAAAAGATTTCAATTTATTACTTGAGACAAATGGTTCCTTATCCATTGAAAAAGTACCTCATGGAGTAAAAATAGTTCTTGATATTAAAACTCCTGGCAGTGGCATGTCTCATAAAAATTTACTTGAAAATCTTAGATTTCTAAAGGCAGAAGATGAAGTAAAATTTGTCATTACCAATAGAGACGATTATGAATGGGCAAAAAATTTTATTAGAACTCACACATTTAAGGCAAAAGAAATTTTATTTTCACCAGCTTTCGGTATTCTATCTGCAAATACCCTTGCTAAATGGATACTTGAAGACACACTTCCTGTTAGACTTAACCTTCAAATTCACAAGTTTATCTCAGTAAAATAATTTTTTAAGGGGTATAATATTTTTTCTTTTTTGGCATATATTCTTGTTCTACATATCCTCCATAATCATGAGGATATTTGTAGCCTTTACCATGCCCCAGTTTTTTTGCACCAGGATAATGAGAATCCTTTAAATGATCAGGAACAGAGAGAGTTCTCTCTTTTTCCACATCTGCTAAGGCCGCTTCAATGGCCCTGTAGCAAGCATTACTTTTAGGAGCATTCGCTACATAAATTGCTGCTTGAGCAAGAATAATTCTTGCCTCTGGCATACCAATAAATTCAACAGCTTGAGCTGCAGATAAGGCAATTAATAATGCCATAGGATCAGCATTTCCCACCTCTTCACTGGCGGCAATTACTATTCTTCGGGCTATGAAACGAGGGTCTTCCCCAGCATAAAGCATCTTTGCAAGCCAATAAACAGTGGCATCAGGATCACTACCACGCATGCTTTTGATGAAAGCAGAAATTGTGTCATAATGTTGATCTCCTGCTCTGTCGTAAACAATATGTTTTTTCTGGATACTTTCTTCAGCAATTTTCTCATCTATTATGATGATGCCCTCACTGTTTATGGATGTTGTTAACACAGCAATCTCAAGGGCTGACAAGGCCTTTCTTGCATCTCCATCAGAGGCTTTTGCAATATATCTTAAGGCAGCCTCTGTGATTTTAATATTAAAATTCCCCAATCCTCTCTCTCTATCCTTAAGCGCTCTTTTTAGGAGATCCATAATTTCATTTTCCGATAAGGGTTTTAGTTCAAAAACTTGACTTCTTGACAGAAGAGCACTATTTAGATAAAAAAAAGGATTTTCGGTTGTTGCTCCAATTAGAATAATGTTACCTTCTTCTATATCAGGTAAAAGAGCATCTTGAGATACTCTGTTTAGTCTATGGATTTCGTCAATAAAGAGGATGGTTTTTTCTCCTCTTTTTATATGTTGACGTGCTATTAATAATTTTTTTCTTATTTCTTCTAAATTTAATGTTGAAGCATTGAGCCAGCAAAAAGATGCCTTTGTCCTATTTGCAATTATTCTTGCAAGAGCTGTTTTGCCTACCCCTGGTGGACCATAAAGGATGAGAGAGGTTATTCTATCTGATTCAATGGCTCTTTTAAGAATTTTCCCATCCTCTAATAAATGTCTTTGCCCTACATATTCGTGGAGATCTTTTGGAGCCATTCTGTAGGCTAAAGGAAGAGTTTGTGGAAAAATTTCATTATTGTCAAATAAACTATTCATCGGACATTGCCTAACATTTTTACAAATTCTTTTAGTAGTTCTCTATCATAATTTTCCTTCTCTTTGGAAATTAGGGATAGAGAGAAAAAGGGTGTCAGGGGAGCTTTATAAGGTCTTCTTGTGGTAAGAGCATCATAACAGTCAACAATAGCAGTGATTCTGCCAAATAACTTTATTTCATCTCCTTTAAGCCCAAAGGGATATCCTCTTCCAGTTAGTTTTTCATGATGTTGAAGTAAGGCAACAAAGGATTCCTTGGGAATATCTTTATTGTTTTCCAGAATGTTATAGCCTCTTATTACATGTTGTTTGATTATCTGATATTCAGTATCTGTAAGTTTCCCTTGTTTGTTTAATATTTCATGAGGAATATCTGCTTTTCCTAAATCATGTAAAATTGCTCCTACTCCAAGCTTGTAAATACTATCTTTATCCATCTTTATCTGAATCCCTAAACCTATTGCAAGAACTCCTACATTTATACTATGAGTGTAAGTATAATAATCATAGCCCTTAAGGGTAAGTAAGCTATATATGGATTCAGGCTCTTCTATAATTTGATTTATGATATTATCTACCATTTCATTAACTTTTTTGATTTTCTCACCACTGCGAGGCTCTTTTAATAGTTCTTTCATTAGGGTTTTGGAGTTTTCCTTCAATAATAAATTATTAAGAATTCTCTTGTCTTCTTCAGATAAATTTTCCTTCTTTAAAAATTCAGCAAGATTTTTTATATATTCTTCATAAAGTGGTATGTCCTTATCTTCAATTAGAAAATCTCCATCTAATTCTAAAAGATTGGATTCTATGGTAACGGGATTATCAATGGTGGCATTCACTATTTTTTTTAGCTCAAAACCCTTGAGATTATAAATGGAAAAATTAACTTTTGAGTTTGGTAAAATTAGTTTTCTATCAATCTGATGATGTTTCTCTTTAAAAAAGGAGTAATTACTATAGGCAATCTTAATGTCTTGAATTTTTCTTTTAGGTTTCTTTTGAGTGAGGTACAACTCTAAACTTTTTATCTCTCCCTTGTCTATATAAACATTGTTAATACCCTTGTCTTTGAGAATTTCAAGAAAAAGGGAGTTTAGAATATTACCTTTGTTAAAAATTTTTTTTATCACTGTATTGTCTTTAATGTAGACATTAAAGGGAAGAGCAATACCTGTCTGAAGTCTTTCCGTAGGAACCATTACTAAACCTTCTTTTGGAGGTATCTCTGTTACCACATACTTAAAGTTCACTGCCATAAATTAATTATCTCAAAAGTAAGGGTTTAATGTAAAATAGTAAAAATGAAAGGTATCATATATCCAGAAAACCTAAATAATCAGGGTATAATTTCCTTTTTTACTGATAAAAATTTTGATATTAGAAAATTTTCAGAAAAATACAGATTATACTTGCCAATTCAAAAACACACCGATAGGGTTACAATACTTAAGGATGATAGAAATCCAGAGGTTGCTGATGGAGTAATAACAAACCGAAGAGGAGTATTTTTAGGTGTTAAAGTAGCTGATTGTGTACCTATTCTCTTATTCGATAAGGTGCAGAGCGTTATATCTGCTGTTCATGCTGGATGGAGAGGTACAGCAAAAGGAATTTTAAAAAATGCAATAGACAGCATGGTTGAAAATTTCCAATGTAATCCCAAAAGTATCTTAATTGCCATGGGTCCCAGTATAAGGGGTTGTTGTTACGAAGTTGGCTATGAAGTTATTAATGCTTTGCAAATGCAAACCTTTTCTGAAGAATTTATTTTTTATCATAATGGTAAGAGGCATGTAGACCTTACAATAGCAAATAAATTACAGGCTATATCAAAGGGTATCATGGAATGCAATATTTGGATATCTTCCTTCTGTACCTATTGTAACGCCGATAATTATGCTTCCTTTAGATTAGAGGGTAAAAAAGCAGGCAGACAATATGGAATAATTGGAATGTTATAATATAGAAATTCGGGGTGTAGCGCAGTCTGGCAGCGCGCACGGTTCGGGACCGTGGTGTCGGAGGTTCAAATCCTCTCACCCCGATAAAAGGAGGAATTAATAAATGAAAATCTATAATTATTTTCTCTATTTTAGTTTTTATTTTAACTAATCTGCCTCTGGCAGTTTAGTCTGGCTTAATTTAAAAAAAGCAGGCAAGTCAGGGGCAGATATAGCCCCGATGATTTGTCTGCTTTTTTATTATTTTAAAAAAGGAGGCTTTAGTTATGGTAATAGTTATGAAACCAGAAGCAACAGAATCACAACTTAGGGAGGTTATATCCAAAATTGAAGAACTTGGCTATAAACCTCATGTAATTTATGGTGCTACAAGAAATGTAATTGGAGCTGTAGGTGATGAAAGAGGTAAATTTATTCTTCAAAGCTTAGAGGTTATGGAGGGCGTTGAGGCAGTTATTCCTATATTAAAACCCTATAAGTTAGCATCTAAGGAAGTAAAAAAGGAAAAAACAGTTATTCCTGTAAAAGATATTTTAATAGGAGGCAAAGAGGTCATCATAATTGCTGGTCCCTGTGCCATAGAGAATGAGGAACAAATTATTCACACAGCAAAGACAGTTAAATCTTATGGAGCTCATATTTTAAGAGGAGGTGCTTATAAACCAAGAACCTCTCCCTATTCCTTTCAAGGCCTTGGGGAAGAAGGTCTACAACTTCTCAAAACAGCAGGCGAGATTGCAAACATGCCAGTAGTGACAGAGGTTGTAAATCCTGTACATGTGGACCTTGTAAGTGAATATGTGGACATACTTCAGATTGGAACTCGTAATGCTCAAAATTTTGAGCTTTTAAAAAGAGTGGGCCAGGCTAAAAAACCTGTAATTCTTAAAAGAGGTATGTCCATGACTATTAAGGAATGGCTTATGAGCGCCGAATATATTCTAAGTGAGGGGAATATGAATGTTATTTTATGTGAGAGAGGTATTAGAACCTTCGAGACAGCCACAAGAAATACCCTTGATTTATCAGCTGTAGCTGTTCTTAAAGAAGAGACTCATTTACCCATAATTGTTGATCCTTCTCATGCAACAGGTTATGCTAAGTATGTAGGAGCAATGGCTTGCGCTGCTGTTGCTGCTGGTGCTGATGGCTTAATGATAGAGGTTCATCCACAACCTGAAAAGGCTTTTTCTGACGGACCTCAGTCTCTTAATTTTCAGGCTTTTGCTGAAGTAATGACAAAAATATATCAGTTTGCTAAAGTTATGAATAGAGTTTGACCTTAACCATATTTGATTTTCATTAGTATTATGGAAAAAGTGAGAAGTAATGAGACAAAATTGGCTAATATGAGGGGAATTTCTCCTATTATTAATCCATATATGAACCATAAGGCAATTCCAATAGCAAGAAATACAAACATGGTAAGGGATATATCCTTTGCAGATTTACCTCTGTATATTTTTATGGCTTGGGGTACTAATGCAGAGGTAGTAATGATACCTGCAATGAGTCCAATAATATCAGAAAAATTTTTTAAAATATCAATTGCTATGTTCATTAATTATATTTTATATTATTCAACAAGAAATTTTTATGAATAAGCAAGTAGATAAAATAAGAATTGAAATTCAGAGGCTGAAAAAATTACCTACCTTATCACATTCAGCAAACAAAATTTTACATTTGACTGAAAAAGAAAACACTCATCTTGATGAATTAATCAATATTATTGAGAGAGACCCTCACATACTATCTAAGACTCTAAGTATAGCAAATATAATCTGTCTTGGATATTCAGAGCCAATAACAAATATTAAAGATGCCCTTTTAAAAATAGGTTTTAATAATCTTAAAAATGTTGCTTTAAGCGTATCTATATTTAGTCTATTCAAACCCTTAGGAGAGAAAGAACTCACATACAGAAAACTATTTAAACACTCTATTGCTACAGGGGTAATAAGTAAATATATATCATCAGCAATTTTAGATAACTATGAGGAACTCAATGAAACTGTTTTTACAGCTGGTTTATTACATGACTTAGGACTATTTGCACTCCATTACATTTATTATGAAGCATATATTAAAATTGAAAATTTAGTTTTAAGAGGGAAAAACATTTTAGAAGCAGAAAATGAAGTCATAGATTTAGACCATTCCATTATTGGTAAATGGCTATCTGAATGGTGGGGATTACCCGAAGATATTGGTGAGGTAATTTTATATCATCACGAAGACCCAGGAAAGTTAGATAATAAGTACAGGAAAAATATTGCCCTTATTCATTTAGCAAATTATATTGCTGAAAAAAGTGGTTATGCTGTATACAATGGAGCTAATGAGTCAGTTTTTTATGAATCAGGAGTTTATAGTATTTTAACATTACCAGATATCCAGGAGCTGATCAATACAGCAAAGTCAGAATTAACATTAGAGAGGATAAATATTTTATGAGACAGTTTTTAGAGGAAATAGCAAAAAAATTAAAAATTTCAGATTTTGAAAAAACTGATGATGAAGCCTTAAAAATTTTAATCAAGGAATTTATAGAAAAGAAATTAAGCTTAGAAAAAAATCTGTTTAATATTTATGAGGAAATTTCCTGTAATTCAGAATTTAGCCTTCGAATTATAGCTTTAGTAAATTTACTAATCCAAAAAATATATGAAGAAAAGTATAAAAAATTAAATGATTTCATAAAATTTGCCTTAGATGAATTTGCAAAATTATTACCCATTGAGAATATTTCCTATATGGAAAAACATGCAAGATGGAATTATCTTTTATTGAAAGTTGCATCTGGTAAGATAAAATATGAAGATTTTAAAATTAAAAAATTTCCCATAAATAACTCCGTTGCAGGAGAGGCATTTAAGTTAAAAAAATACATATACATCCCTAATACTCTATTAGATGAAAGGTTTAATAAAAATCTATCTGCTTTGCCTATAAAAAGTTTACTTTCTATACCATTAAGAGATAAAGACAGAATTATGGGAATTCTAAATTTTTCTCATGCCATCGAAGATGCTTTCACTGAGAATTCCATTTATTTTTTAATTTCTCTTACAAATCTCTTTTCTACTCTTATTAATTTATTTAATTTTTACCAAGAAAAAATAAGTTTTAATGCCAAATTATTGAAAGAGGTAGAAAAAAAGACCATAGAGATTCATAAAGCCAATATTAAACTTTATAAAACATCTATAACCGATCCTTTAACGGGTCTTTATAACAGGAGATATTTTTTTCAGCGATTAGAAGAGGAATTTTCAAGGTTTATTCGATACGGAAATAGCTTCTGCCTAATTATATTAGATTTAGACAGATTGAAATACATAAATGATAAATATGGACATTTAGAAGGAGATAGATGTCTGAAGCTTTTGGCTAAAATTTTAATTAATATGTCTCGTAAGGAAGATATATGTGCTCGAATTGGAGGAGATGAATTTGCCTGTATACTAATAGGTTCTAACTTAGAAGGAGCTATTTCCTTTAGTGCACGAGTTAGAGAAGATTTAAAAAAGCTTTATAAAAAGGAAAGATTAACCTTAAGTGCAGGAGTTGGCTGTCTAAGTAAAGGTGAATATTTTAAATTTTATAAGAACCATATAGAATTTTTTAATAAGGTTGATCAAGCTCTCCTAAAGGCTAAAAAAACAAAAGATCAGGTAAAAAGCATTGAAAAGGATTAACAATATATGATAAATTGAAAACTTAAGTATAAAAGGTCTTTGACCTTCATAACATCACACGCTCCTTAATTTCTCTGATGGTCCCGAAAGGGTTAAAGAGAAAGGGGCGGAGGCTATAACCAAAAAGGAGGTATTTTTATGTCAGTAGTGACAATGAAAGAACTTTTGGAAGCAGGGGCTCATTTCGGACATCAAGTGAAACGCTGGAATCCTAAAATGAAAAAGTATATTTTTGCAGAGCGTAATGGAATTCATATAATTGACCTTCAGAAAACAGTAAAAGCTATTGAGGAAGCTTATGAATTTCTCAAGGAAGTGGCTTCAAAGGGAGAAGGTGTACTTTTTGTAGGAACCAAGAAACAAGCTCAAGAAGCCATAGCTGAAGAAGCAAAAAGAGCAGGTGTTTATTACATAAATAATCGCTGGCTTGGTGGCATGCTTACAAACTTCTCAACGGTAAGAAAAAGTGTTGAGAAATGGCAGAGAATAGAGCAAATGAAAGAAGACGGGACACTTTATCTGCATACTAAAAAAGAAATTGCTAAATTAGAAAAGGAAAGACAAAGATTAGAGGCAAATCTTTCAGGGATTAAAGACATGATGGAGCTTCCCAAAGCCATTTTCATAGTTGATATTAAAAAGGAAAAAATTGCAGTAGCAGAGGCTATCAAACTTAATATTCCCATAGTGGCAATTGTTGATACAAACTGTGATCCCGATTTAGTTGATTATGTAATTCCTGGTAATGATGATGCTATAAGAGCAATAAAACTGATAACATCAAAAATGGCAGATGCTGTCTTGGAAGGTAAAGAAATCTTTCTCAAGAAAATAGAAGAAGAAGCCGAAAAGGCTGCAATAAAGGAGAAGATACTCCAAGAGGAGGAGTATCAAAAATCAATGGATGATTTCATAGAAGAATAAAGGAGGAAGGAAGATGGCAATAACTGCTCAGATGGTCAAGGAATTAAGAGACAAAACAGGGGCTGGTATGATGGAATGTAAAAAAGCCCTTGAAGAATCTGGTGGAGATTTTAATAAAGCAATAGAATACTTAAGGCAAAAAGGTCTTGCTACAGCCCAGAAAAAAGCAGGAAGAACAGCCTCGGAAGGCATAATAACTTCTTACATTCATATGGATAAAATTGGAGTAATGCTTGAACTTAATTGTGAAACAGATTTTGTTGCCAGAAATGAGGAATTTAAGCAACTTGCAAAGGATATTGCTATGCATATTGCTGCATCCAATCCTCAATATATAAGTAAGGATGATATTCCTCAGGAGGTAATTGAAAAAGAAAAAGAAATATATAAAGCTCAAATTAAAGGTAACAAACCTCCGCAGGTGGTGGAAAAAATTATTGAAGGAAAGCTTGAAAAATTTTTTGAAGAGATGTGTTTACTAAATCAACCCTTTATCAAAGAACCAGAGAGAAAAATAAGTGATCTAATTACAGAAAAAATTGCTAAATTTGGAGAAAATATTGTAGTAAGAAGATTTGTCAGGTTTCAGGTAGGTCAGAGTGAGTAAACCTATTTATTCAAGAATACTTCTGAAGTTGAGTGGCGAAGCTTTGATGGGAGAGAAAGGTTATGGAATTGACCCTAATACAGTTAATTATATGGCTACAGAAGTAAAAAAAGCTTTTGATTTGGGAATACAGATTGCTATAGTTATAGGAGGAGGAAATATCTTCAGAGGTGTAGAGGCTGCAGAACAAGGTATAGAAAGAGCTACTGCAGACTATATGGGTATGTTAGCTACTGTCATTAATGGCCTTGCTCTTCAAAATGCTCTTGAAAAAATAGGTGTTAACACGCGTGTTCAATCAGCTATTGAGATGAGGGAACTTGCAGAGCCTTACATAAGGAGAAAGGCAATCAGACATCTTGAAAAAGGCAGAGTAGTAATATTTGCTGCAGGTACGGGTAATCCTTACTTTACCACTGACACTGCAGCAGCTTTAAGGGCAATTGAAATTGGTGCAGATGTAATTCTCAAAGGAACAAAAGTAGACGGGATATACTCTTCTGATCCTGTAAAAGATCCGAAAGCTCGAAAATTTGATACATTAACCTATATGGATGTAATCAGGGATTCCTTGAAGGTAATGGACTCTACAGCTATTACTCTTTGTATGGATAATAATCTTCCTATTGTAGTTTTCAACATTAAACAAAAAGACACTCTTAAAAGAATAATTTTAGGAGAAAAAATAGGAAGTATAGTATTAAAAGAGGTGAGAGATAATGCAGGAATTCAAGAAGAAAGCTAATGAAAAAATGAATCAAGCTGTTGAGATATTTAAAAAAGACCTTGCATCTTTTAGAACAGGAAGGGCTTCTCTATCCATTTTTGATAACATAAAGGTTGAGTATTATGGTAGCTTATTACCTCTCAATCAAGTAGCAACCTTAGGAATTCCGGAACCTCGAACAATAACAATTCAGCCTTGGGAACAAAAAATGATTAATGAAATAGAAAAGGCTATTATGAAATCTGATCTTGGACTAACTCCTATCAACGATGGAAAAATCATAAGAATAAACATTCCACCCTTAACAGAAGAGAGAAGAAAACAGCTTGTAAAGGTAGTAAAGAAAAGAGCAGAGGAAGCAAGAGTTGTCATAAGAAATATTAGAAGAGATATTATCGAAGAGATTAAAAAGGCAGAAAAGGATAAAAAATTAAGTGAGGATGATTCAAGAAGACTACAAGAGGAAATTCAAAAGATAACAAATTCATTTATTGAGAAGGTAGACCAAATTCTTGAGCAAAAAGAGAAAGAGATAATGGAGGTTTAGATATAATGAAAATCGACAGTGAAAGAAAAGATAGACTCAAAAAGATGCTTAACAAGATGAGAGAACAAATACTTCAAGAAGCAAAAGAGGAGATGAAGAAATTTCAAACAGGAGAAAAAAGACAAATTGTAGAGGCGGTTATGGACGATGCAGATTTAAGTGCCATAGATTTATCAGAGGATATAAGTTTAAAACAACTTAGCACTCATAGAGATATTTTAAAGAAAATAGAAGAAGCTTTGAGAAAACTTGAAGAAGGTACTTATGGTATATGTGAAATGTGCGGAGACGAGATTGTAGAGGAAAGATTAAAGATTATGCCCTTCGCCATTTACTGTAGAGATTGTCAAGAAAAAATTGAGATGATGGAGAAACTTGAATCAGAAGAAGGTTAATATATAATTTTTTCAAGGAACAAACCTTGGGGAGGAGCTGTGGTCAAGGGATTAGGTCTCCTTCCCTCTTCAAAAGCTCTTTTTAATTCCTCAAAAGTAAGAGCATTTCTACCTATTTCCAATAGGCATCCCACTATGTTTCTTGCCATGTATTTTAAAAATCCATTCGCTTCAATTCTGAATCTAATAAAAGAACCTTTCCAGTTCATGTCAAGGAAGCAAAGGCTATCTGAGAATTCTACTGTAAGGTTATATACTGTTCTTATTTTGTTCTTTACTTCAGTACTACCTGAGAAAGCTGAAAAATCTCTTGTTCCTAAAAAGAGTTCTTTTGCTTCCTTAATTAAGGATAGATTAATAGCCCTTTTGTAATGCCATACATATCTCTGAAGAAAAGGATTACAGTATTCATCGCAGCAAATATAGTATACATATGATTTTTTCTTTACAGAATACTGGGGATGAAAATTTCCCTCTACCTCTTCAATATTAATAATTTTTATATCAGGTGGTAGTAGTGAATTTAATGCCTTTTTAAGGTTATCAATGGGAAAAGTTAGATCTTTTATAAAAGTTGCTACTTGTCCTAAAGCATGAACGCCAGCATCCGTTCTTCCTGCTCCTCGAATAGTAATTTTTTCTCTAAAAATAGAGCTAAGAGCCTTTTCTATTTGAGCCTGTATTGTTTGACCTTTCTTTTGTCTTTGCCATCCCAAGTAATTTGTACCATCGTATTGAATGACAAGCTTAATTGTTTTCATAGTTTAAATTTAAATTAATTTTGTTAAAATAGTCTATGTTAAAGAGTGGTATTGCTACATTACCTCTCCATGGAGGGAAAGCTCCTCAATGGCTTTTCCAGAGAATGAAAGCTCTTTCAAGAGCCATAATTGAATTAATGGTTATTGAATTTGGAACCAAAGAATTATTAAGGAGACTCTCAGACCCTTTCTGGTTTCAATCTCTTGGATGTATTTTAGGATTTGATTGGCATAGCAGTGGCGTTACTACTACTGTTACAGGAGCTATAAAAGAGGGAATTAAAGGAATGGAAAAGGATTTAGGTTTGTTTGTGGCAGGAGGAAAAGCAAAAGTTGCTCTTCAGACTCCTAATGAAATCATTAGATTTAGTGAAAAAGAAGGATTTGATCCTAATATTTTTATTTACGCAAGCAAACTTTCAGCAAAGGTGGACAATGTGGCAATACAAGATGGCTTTAACTTGTATCATCATACCATCTTTTTTACTACTACTGGAGACTGGTGCGTAATTCAACAAGGAATGAATGAGAGTTTAAAAAAAGCAAGAAGATATCATTGGTTAAGTTTTGCTATGAGCAGTTTTGTAGAGGAACCCCATTATGCAGTATGCTGTGATGTTAGAACCAAAACATTAAATTTCACTGCAAGGGAGGCAAAAAGACTCAGACAGACTACTGTTGAGATAACAAAACATAATCCGGATAACATATTAAAAGAACTCATAAAAATTCAACATCTCTCTTTACCCACCAGACATGAAATAACTTTAAAAGATGTAAAATATGAAAATCTTCACAAAATCTTACTAAAAACCTATGAGAGTCATCCCAGCGATTTTGAGAGTCTTTTGTTAACAAAAGGATTTGGAGCTAAAACCTTAAGAGCCCTTGCTCTTACATCAGAATTAATTTATGGAACGCCCCTTAGTTATCAAGATCCAGCAAAATTTAGTTTTGCTCATGGAGGAAAAGATAAAATTCCTTATCCTGTTAACATAAAGATTTATGATAGAACCATTGATGTGATAAAAAAAGCAATAGAAGAGGCAAAGATTGGGAGGCAAGAAAAAAAGGAGACTCTTAAGAGATTATCTTTAATCACAGAGGTTCTTTAATCCCATTAACTATTGAGTAATAGCGCTTCTTTTGTAAAAAAGAATAAGATAATAGTAAGTTTTTTTGGTATTTTAAGGGAAATTGAAAGGACTTTTATTTTTCATAACAGAAGGGGGAAATTAAATGAGAATAACGAGATTGTCTCTATGGATTACCTCGTCAGAGTATTTATAACCAAGGATCTTCTCTATTTCAGATGATTTTTTCCCTTTTATTAGTTTTATTTCACAAGAGGAGTAATTGACCAGTCCTTTAGCTATTCTTTGGCCATGTTCATCAAGACAATAAACAGCATCAGATACATCAAATTCACCCTCTACTTTCTTTATACCAGATGGAAGAAGACTTTTACCATTCTTCACAAGAGCTTTTACAGCCCCTTCGTCAATATGGAGAGTTCCCTTTGCCCTTGTAGCGTAGGCAATCCATCCTTTCCGAGAGGTTACTCTATCCTTAGTGGGTTCAAAAAAAGTTCCTACCTCTTTTCCTTGAATAACAGCTGTTATGTTACCATATTTTCTACCATTAACAATGTGGACGGGAATTCCAAAAGATGTTGCTTTTTTTGCTGCAATGACTTTCGAATACATACCTCCTGTTCCAAAGCCTGTAGAAGTAGGTTTTGCTAAAGATTCTAATTCTTTCGAAAATTCCTTTACCCGCTTTATAATTTTTGCTTCAGGATCTTTTTTGGGATCTGCTGTGTATAGTCCATCTACATCAGAGAGAATGATTAATTTATTTGCTTCAATGAGACCTGAAACTAAGGCTGCCAGTTGGTCATTATCTCCGAATTTAATCTCATCGGTTGCTACTGTATCATTTTCATTTATTATGGGAATAATTCCCATTTCTAAGAGAGTTAAAATAGTGTTTTTAGCATTTATGTATCTTATTCTGTCACTGAGATCATCTCTGGTAAGAAGAATTTGGGCTATATGTTTTTTGTATTTGAGAAAGTAGTGCTCATACATCCACATTAGTAAAGGTTGTCCCACTGCAGCAGTTGCTTGTTTTTTTCTTATTTCCTTAGGTTTAGATTTTAATCCTAATTTCTTTAGACCAGAAGCAATGGCTCCTGAAGAAACCATAACAATTTCATAAGAATTTTTACTAAGTTCGGAAATCTCTCTGGCAAAAGAGTGAATTCTTTTTTGATTTATTCTTCCTACTTTGTCAGTTAAAAGATTGCTTCCAATTTTTACAACTATTCTCATCTTCTTCCTACTCTATCTGCTAAATATTTTATGAGTTTATTAATTCCTTCTTTTTTTACTGCACTTATAGGGAAAAAATCAAGACCTTTTTTCTTGCAATATTCTTCTAATCTCTTAAGTCTTTTCCCTTCTTGAACTAAATCTATTTTTGTCCCAACTACTGCTAATGGTTTTTTTGTGAGGGCTGGGTTATAAAGTGAAAGCTCTCTCTGAATTTTTTCAAAGTCTTCTACTGGATCACTTTGGAGATGATCCGATACATCAACAAGATGGATTAAAAGGGATGTTCTTTCAATATGTCTTAGGAATTGATGTCCCAATCCTGCTCCTTTATGAGCTCCTTCAATTAATCCTGGAATATCTGCCATTACAAAGCTCCTATAGTCTCCGTATTTTACAACGCCTAAGACAGGCTCAAGAGTGGTGAAAGGATAATCAGCAATCTTAGGTTTAGCAGAACTTACTACAGAGATTAATGTAGACTTACCCGCATTAGGTAAGCCTATTAGTCCCACATCTGCCAGTAGTTTCAGTTCAAGTATAAGAGTTTTTTCCTCGCCTTTTTCTCCTGGTTGGGCAAATCTGGGAGCTTGATTTGTGGGAGTAGCAAAATGGGCATTTCCAAGTCCACCCTTCCCACCCTTGGCAGCAATGAATTCTTTACCTTCTTCATCAAGGTCAGCTAAAATTTCTCCTGTATCGCCGTTTTTTACCACAGTTCCTAAGGGTACTTTTATTATAAGATCCTCGCCATCCTTACCTTTTCTATTGCTTCCTTTACCGTGTTCGCCCCTTTGAGCTTTATAAGTTTTTTGATATTTGTGGTCAATTAGAGTATGTAGTTCTGAAGAGGCTTTAATTATTACATCTCCACCTTTACCACCATCACCTCCATCAGGACCACCTTTTGGTACATATTTTTCCCTACGGAAGCTAATGCAACCTCTTCCGCCATCACCAGCTTTTATAAATATTTTTACATAGTCAATGAATTTCATTGAGAGCTAAAAGGGGGAGTGCTTAAAAACACCCCCTCATGATTATTGGGCAGGTTGAGTAAGAGGATAAACGCTTACCTTAAGTCTTTGTTTATCTTTTCTTTCAAACTTAACAATTCCATCAATTAGAGCAAAGAGGGTGTAATCCGAGCCAACTCCTACATTAGCTCCTGGATGGAATTTTGTTCCTCTTTGTCTGACAAGAATATTGCCTGCTTTAACAAACTGTCCACCAAATCTTTTTACGCCTAATCTCTTTGCTTTACTATCTCTTCCATTTCTGGAGCTTCCAACTCCTTTTTTGTGTGCCATTTTATCCTCCTATAATTTCATTAATTTTTACTTTAGTATACCACTGTCTATGTCCCTTTAGCTTTTTGATTGCCTTCTTTGAAGGAGGTCTATAAATCATAACTTTTTTTGCTTTTTCTTCCCCAATTACATTAGCCTTAACTTTTAAGCCTTCAATGTAAGGATTTCCAACTCTAACTTCTTTTCCTGAATTTAATAACAGGACTCTGTCAAATACTATTTCTTTACCTGGTTCAAGATTTAATTTGTCTAATATTAAAACATCTCCTTCCTTCACCTTGTATTGTTTGCCACCTTTTTCTATAACGGCATACATAGAGAACACCTCCTTAAGGAATTACTTTATTTAATGGATATTCAACAAAACCTGATGCTCCAGCATCCTTTAATTTTGGTAAAAGTTCTCTTACTTTCTTTTCATTTATTATAACTTCTAAGGCATACCAATTTTCATCATAAAGTTGAGATATGGTAGGAGAATGTAAAGAATTTAATAGGCTTAAAACCCTTTTCAAAGAGTCCTTTGGTACATTCATTTTTAAGCCTACTTTTTCTTCCGCCAGAAGAGCACCCTGAAGAAGCATTGCTATGTTTTGCATTTTTTTCTTTTTCCAAGGATCTTTCCAAGAATTTTTATTTGAGATAAAGCGGGTTGTAGACTCTAATATAGTTTCAATTACTCTAAGTTTATTTGCTTTCAGAGAACTGCCCGTCTCTGTTAAGTCCACAATAGCATCAGCAAGATAAGGAGGTTTTACCTCAGTAGCTCCCCAGGAGAAGTAAACTTCTGCTTTAATCCCTTTTGACTTCAAATATCTCTTTGTATAGCCCATTAATTCTGTAGCTATTCTTTTGTTTTGTAAATCCTCTAAACTTTTAATTGGGGAATCTTCTGGAACAGCTATTACCCATCGCACTGGTCTAAATCCTTCTTTTGCGTATTTAAGCTCTGCTACTTCAACCACATCAACATTTTGCTCAAGGATCCAGTCATACCCTGTAAGCCCACAATCAAGATAGCCTTCTTCTACATAAATTGGAATTTCTTGTGCTCTTAGAAGCATACAAGAAAGCTCTTCATCGTCAATGATGGGATAATAAGACCTGTGAGATACATGTATATTAAATCCAGCTTTTTTGAAGAGTTTCAAGGTTGATTCCTGTAAGCTACCTTTTGGTATAGCAATTTTTAATAACTTATTTTCCATTTTTAGGTAGTCTCCTCCAGCATTAATATATTTAGAAATATTAGTTTAAAATTTTTGCGGATGTTCAGTCAATTCTATTCCTTTTTTTGGGTGTTTACTTTTTAAAAATATTACATATTATGAGGGGTCAATTTTATTAGGAAGAAGATGGGGCAAGAAAAGACATATGCACTGGGAAAGAGGCGAAGCAAAAGGCTCTTAAATGGTAAAATACTTTATAAATGAAAATTCAGGCAATCATAGTAGCAGCAGGCTTAGGTAAAAGATTCGGTTCTTCTGATAAAGTACTTATTTCTGTTGAAGATATACCTCTTTTTATTCGCGCAATAGAACCCTTTGAAAAACTTGAAGAAATAAATAACATCTGTTTAGTTACTCGCAAAGAACTTTTTGAAACTGTAAATTATTACCTTCAAAAGTTTAACATTAAAAAAGTTAAATCAATCATTGAAGGTGGGAAGGAAAGACAAGACTCTGTCTATAATGCTTTGAGAAGTCTTTCCAAGGATACTGACATAGTATTAATTCACGATGCTGCCAGACCCCTCATTACTGAAGACTTAGTAAAAAGGGTTCTCAAAAGCCTTACTCCTTCTGTGGATGGTGTTATACCCAGCACCTCCATCACTGATACTGTCAAATGGATAAGGTCTGGAAATATTGTAGGTGGAACTTTAAATAGAGATGTTTTAAGAATGGTTCAGACTCCACAAGTTTTTTGGTTCAGCAGAGTTCTTTTAGCCTATGAAAAAGCCTATGAGGAAAATTACTACGGTACTGATGATGCTTCCCTCGTGGAAAGATATGGTGGACAAGTAATTGTAGTGGAAGGAGATCCGAAAAATTTAAAGATAACTACCCCCTATGATCTAAAAAAAATGGAGGCATTCATGACAAGCAATTATTTTGATTTAAGATCTTTAAGAGTTGGAATTGGTTACGATAGTCACCCTTTTGAAGAAGGTAGAAAACTAATAATTGGAGGTGTAACAATACCATACCATAAGGGGCTTAAAGGTCACTCCGATGCGGATGTACTTATACATGCTATAATCGATTCCCTTTTAGGTTGTGCTGGACTTGGTGATATTGGGAGACATTTTCCTGATTCAGATTCCCAATATAGAGATATTTCAAGCATTATTTTACTTGAAAAGACCCTCAAAATACTAAATAGGGCTAATGTAGAACCTCTATGGATAGATTGCATAATTTTTGCTGAAAAGCCGAAACTTTCTCCCTATATACCAGAGATGCAGGAGAAAATAGGAAGTTTAGGAATTAACATAAACATCAAAGCAAAAACAAACGAAAAAATGGGTTTCATAGGAAGACAAGAGGGAATTGCTGCTAAAGCTCTTTGCTTAGGAAGAATATTGAGTTAAAACAAATAGATCATATGGAGCTTTCTTTCTCCGGAGATTGCGAATAAGCCTTTAGGCGTAAGAAGCAATATTGACCTTCCTACTGTGTTAGATTGCAAAAAGACGAAATTCCTTCGTACCATTTAGGCTGCTTTTAAAATCTGGCAATTACTAATATAGGAAGCCTTGTCAATTAAAATGAAAGATTTACAAAGCCAAAATGCTTATGATTATACATCACCTTAGCCATGACCCTGTAATGCATATTTTTTAGTGATTAAACTTTTAACGATAATAGAGAGGTTGAAAAAAATATTAAAATATTGAAAACTATATCATTGTGATTTTCCCTTTAAGTATTGGAGTAACTTCTGGCAGAAGTGGGTTAGGGAAAACTACTTTTATAGAGAATTTTATAAAATTTGTTAAAAAAAGGTATAAAAATCTTTTCATAGTAGCTATAAAATATACTAAAACAGATCAAATAACAAATATTATTACAAACTCTGAGGTAATAGAAAAATTCGGTAAAGATACAGAGAGAATGAAAACAGCAGGAGCAGATTTTGTTTATTGGGTTCAATCTAATCGAGAGGAATTAGGAATTTTAAGTGAAAAATTAAAGCATGAGCTTACATTGTCCATCCCTTCTTTCAGAGATACGATAATTATAATGGAAGGTAATTCTTTGGTAAGATTTATGCATCCTGATGTTATAATATTTTTTAAGGGAAAGATGACAGAGCAAATTAAGCCCTCTGGCAAGGATGTCCTTGATATAGCCGATATAATAATAGAGAAGGACTATAAAATGGAGGAAATTATGTCAAAGGTTGAAGAAATTCAACAAAAAAAACAAATCGAGAAGTTACTAAAAGACAGAAGTAATGACGGAAGGATCACCTGTTCAGAAGCAAGAAAAATTGCTGAAGAATTAAGGGTTCCTTATATTGAAGTAGGAAGAATGGCTAATGAACTTAAAATAAAAATTAAGAAATGTGAACTTGGTTGTTTTTAATGGGTACTATTTTTTTTGAATTAGCACTTACCTTCTATTTTGCCGCTTCCCTTTTAAGTTTTGTAGGTATTCTCAGAAAAAAGCAAGATTTTGACATGGTAATTTTAATTTTAAGTTTCTGTGGCTTTATTTTACATTCAATTTATTTTTTCTATAGATACTTTAAGGCTGGACAAGCTCCCATTTTCTCAATGCATGAAGCAAATTCTTTTTTTGCTTGGGGAATATTGCTTGTAACTTTTCTTATCAACTTTTTCGGTAAAGTTCAAATTATCAATTTTAATATCATATTAACTTTTTCTTTTATGTTAATTAGTGCCTTTTTTCCACGAAATGTTCCTATTTTAAAGGCAGAGTTAAAAAATTTTTGGATAGGTATTCATGCATTAATGGCTGTTTTTGGTATTGCTTTGTTCAGTTTAGCCTTTGTTTTTAGCATTCTCTATTTAGTACAAGAAAGAGCTATAAAGGTTAAAAAATTTGGAGGACCTGTCAGTATAATTCCGAGCCTTGAAATTCTTGATAAGTTAAATTATCGTCTCATATGCTGGGGATTCCCTATTTATACTTTGGCATTAATTGTTGGTCTTGTTAAATATTTTTCTTTATTAGGATTTCTTTGGGATCCTAAGGAAATATGGAGCTTTTTAACATGGTTAGTTTACTTATCAATCTTTTATTTAAGGGTAAAGAGTGACTGGAGAAAGAAGAAGGCTGCCTATCTTACTATCTTTGCCTTTCTTCTTCTAATTGTGGGATTTTTTGGAATAAATCTATTGACTGAGAGCTTTCACAAACCATTATGAAATTAATTGTTGTAGGATTAAACCATAAAACAGCGCCTGTTGAAATAAGAGAGAGATTAGCTTTCAATAATAAGGAACTTATCAGAGAGGGTTTAAGATACTTACTCAACAGATGTGGTGTTGATGAGGCTTTAATTTTCTCAACTTGCAATAGAGTTGAGGTATACTCTTATAAATCAATATCATCTTGTAATCTTACCTTCAGTGCAGGAGAAGAAAATCGTTTGGAGAATTCCATAAAAAGTTTTCTGTCAGATTTTCATAAAATGGAGTTTGCAGAGTTTGAAAAATATCTGTATATTTATAGAGACAGAGAGGCGGTAGAGCATCTTTTTAAGGTTTCAGCAAGTTTAGACTCAATGATAATCGGTGAACCTCAGATTACAGGACAAGTAAAGGAAGCTTTTGAAATTGCTTTATCTGAAAAAGCAACTTCTCTCATATTCAATCATCTTATGAACCGTGCTCTTTTTACTGCAAAAAGAGTTAGGAAAGAAACCAGAATAGGAGAGAATCCTGTATCAGTAAGTTATGCAGCTGTTGGTCTAATAAAAAAAGTTTTTGCTGATCTCTCAAAGAAATCTGTTTTGCTACTTGGTGCTGGTGAAATGGCAGAACTGGCTATAAGAAATTTAATAGGAAGTGGTGTCAAAGATATCTTTGTTACGAATAGAACTTATGAACGAGCAGAGGAATTAGCAAAACTCTTCAATGGAAAGGCCATATCTTTCGAGAGGCTAAAAGAGAGTCTTACAAAAGCAGATATTGTATTATGCTCTACAGCTGCTCCCTATTACGTTATTGAGGAAAAAATTCTTAAGGAAGTGATGTTTCTTCGAAAGTACAAACCTATATTTTTAATAGACATATCCGTACCTCGAAACATTGACCCTAATTGCAATAACATTGATAATGTCTATCTCTACAATATTGATGACCTCCAAGATGTAGTTGATTCAAATATGCTGGAAAGAAGAAAAGAAGCAGAAAAAGCTTTACAAATAGTTCAGGAAGAGACAGATAAATTTTTCCAATGGTTAAATTCTTTAAGCACTGTTCCTGTTATTGTTTCCATTAGAAATAAGGCAGAACAGATAAGACAAGAGGAATTTGAAAAATTTAAAGTTAAGTTTAAAAATTTGTCTCCTGAAATTTTAAATTCTGTTGAGTATTTAACCCATAGCATCATAAATAAAATAATGCATGAGCCCACTGTAGCTCTTAAAAATAACTGTGAAATGAAGGAAACATTAATTTTAGCTGCCAGGAGGTTATTTGGCCTTGACAATGAAGAAGAATAGGATTGTAATAGGAACAAGAGGAAGCAAACTTGCTCTATGGCAGGCCCATTGGGTAAAAGAAAGATTAGAATCTCTTTATCCCAGCTTAAAAATTGAAATAGAAAAGATAAAGACTACAGGAGATAAAATTTTGGATGCACCTTTAGCAAAAATTGGAGGTAAAGGATTATTTGTGAAAGAAATAGAGGAAGCTTTATTAGGAGGAAGAATCGATTTAGCTGTTCATAGCATGAAAGATGTTCCTACAGAGATTCCTTCAGGATTACATATCTCTGCCATATGTGAAAGAGAAGATCCGAGAGATGTCTTAATAAGTAAAAAGGGGGAGTCTCTAAAGGAATTATTGGATGGTTCTGTGGTTGGAACAAGCAGTTTAAGAAGAACTGTTCAAATAAAAAATATGAGGAAAGACTTAGTTATAAAACCTCTGAGAGGCAATGTGGATACAAGAATTAGAAAACTAAAAGAGGGAGAATTTCATGCAATTATTCTTGCCTTGGCGGGTATTAAGAGAATGGGCTATGAAAATATATCCAAAGATATTCTTTCCATAGATGAGATGATTCCTGCTATTGGTCAAGGTGCTATTGGAATAGAAACGAGAAGTGATGACTACTTTATTAATGATTTGGTGAATCCTTTGAATCACTGGGAAACACAGGTTTGTGTTTATGCTGAGAGAGCTTTTTTATCAGTTATGGGTGGAGGTTGTCAGGTACCTCTTGCTTGTCATGCCAAATTGGAGGATAATGTTTTAAAAATAGTTGGAATGATAGGAGATCCTTATGAAAATAGAGATTTAATAAAAGGTACACGACAATATATCTTCAGCTCTGAATCCTCTATTATTGAGGAAGCCAAAAGGATTGGTGAGGAGCTTGCAGAGGATTTACTAAATAGGGGAGGTAGGGTGATACTTCAAAAAGTTTACTCAAAAATTTAAGTAATCACTTTCCTCAATATTATATTCTTTGATTTTATAATAAAGGGTTCTTAGAGAGATTCCAAGATTTTGAGAAGCTTCCTTTTTGTTGCCTTTAGAATTTTTTAGTGCTTCAATAATGGCTTTTTTTTCTAAGGTTTTTAGGTCATTGGTTTGCACTTCACTGTCTATTTCAGCTTTAAGTTCAATTTTATCAGAATTTGATAAAAGTATGGCTCTTTCAATCATATTTTCAAGCTCTCTTATATTTCCGGGAAAAGGATAAGTTTGAAGGAAATTTATCGATTTGTTGTCTAATTTTTTAATATCTTTTCCCACTCTCATAGAAATTTTTTTTATTAGATATTCAGCAATTTTTACTATTGCTTCTCTTCTATCTCTTAAGGGAGGTAATTTTATTGGGAAAACATTTAATCGAAAATAGAGATCTTCTCTGAATTTTTTCTCTCTAACCATTTCTTTTAAGTCTTTATTTGTAGCAGTGATAAAACGAGCATTGGTTTTAATACTTTGTAGCCCTCCTAATCTTTCAAATGTTTTAGTCTGCAAGACTCTTAAAAATTTAGCTTGAACAGTAGGTGTAAGCTCTCCAATTTCATCAAGAAATAAGGTGCCATCTTTGGCAAGTTCTATTTTGCCAGGTTTTAATTTTATAGCTCCTGAAAAGGCACCCTTTTCATATCCAAAAAGTTCTGATTCAATAAGAGATTCAGGAATAGAGGCACAGTTTATCTCTACAAATTCTCCTTTTCTTTCACTCATTTTATGGATTACTTTAGCTATAACCGATTTCCCTGTGCCTGTTTCTCCATAAAGTATAATAGTAGTTTCCGTCGGTGCTACTTGATTAATTGTTCTATATATGTCTTCCATCCCAGCAAAGAGGATTTCCTTTGGTATTTCCTCATCACTTTTATCTAAAGAGTCCTTAAGCATTGGAGAGTTAAGGATTTCTCTGATTTTATGTAGAAATTCCTCAGGTGATGGAAGAGGTTTTGTAACATAGTCGATAGCTCCTTTTTTTATTGCCTCTACAGCAGAAGGGATACTTCCAAAGGCAGTGATAATTATAAAATTTTTATGTGGTAATATTTTACTGGC
>CALDSV010000079.1 GCA_937924475.1 uncultured bacterium | reverse complement strand
TTGAAGCAATTGGCATACCTTCCATGTTAAGTATTCTTGCAGGGCAGAAAGAAGTAAAAGGATTAAAAGATTTTCCTCCTTCTGAAAGACCACCCGTTACTCTTACATTTATAAGCTTTAGGCTAATGGTAGGATTAGGTTTCCTGTTTATTTTGCTCTCTTTATGGGCATTAGTTAAGTATAAAAGGATTGAAAACTCAACAACTTTACTTAGGATTCTTCTATGGTCAATTCCTCTTCCTTATATTGCAGCTCAACTCGGATGGATTGTAGCAGAAGTAGGAAGACAACCTTGGATTGTTTATGGTCTACTTAGAACCTCTGATGCTATATCTAAGAGTGTTGAGCCTTCGCAGGTTTTAGCATCTTTTATAGGATTTACTCTCTTTTATGGTGCTTTAGGAGTTATTGATATATATCTTCTTGCAAAGTATGCAAGAAAAGGTCCTGAACCAAAGGAGGTGTAAAAATGGAGTTTCAGGTAATTTGGTTTGTTTTATGGGGATTACTTTGGGCAGTATATTTTGCCCTTGATGGTTTTGACTTTGGAGCAGGCATTCTTTATCCCTTTATTGCAAAAGATGAAATGGATAAAAAAGCTGTAATTCATGCCATAGGTCCTGTTTGGAATGGAAATGAAGTATGGCTAATCACTGCTGGAGGTGCAACTTTTGCTGCTTTTCCCACTACTTATGCTTACATGTTTAGTTATCTTTACACGCCTCTTTTGATTATTCTTTTTGCCCTTATCTTAAGAGGTGTTGCTGTGGAATTTAGACCAAAAGCTCCTACAGAAGCACAAAAAAAACTTTGGGATGCAGGAATACTTATTGGTAGCTTTATCCCGGCTTTGCTTTTTGGTGTTGCCTTTGGAAACATATTTATGGGACTAAAATTTGATGAATCTGGTTACTATGGAACCCTTTTTAGCCTTCTTAATCCTTACGGACTTCTTGTGGGATTACTTTTCCTCTTTAGTTTTATTGTTCATGGAGGACTATGGGTATCTCTGAGAGTGCCAGATTCTTTAGCTAAGAAAGCTCTTAATAAGTCTAAAAAATTTTGGTATTTCCAATTAATATGTGCAGTGATATTTTTAATTTTGACAGCATTTTACACAAGACTTTATGATAATTTTATTAAATACCCTATCTGGTTTTTTGTGCCAGTATTAGCTGTTGTCTTTTTATTACTAACTGGTGTTTTCATAATGAAAAATAAAAAAGGAAAGGCATTTATTTTTTCTGCTTTATTCATCATAACCTTAGTATTTAGTGGAGTGATTGGACTTTATCCAAATCTTATTCCTTCAGCCATTGATCCTAAATATAGCTTTACCATATTTAATTCCTCTTCAAGTCCCTATACCTTAAAGATTATGACAATAGTTGTAATAATTTTTGTACCTATTGTTCTTTTTTATCAGGCTTGGACATACAAAACATTTATGTACAAAATTACAGAAAAAGAGCTCAAGGAGGAAGGCTATTAAGGGCTTACAAATTACAAGAGAAACAGACTATGCTATAAGAACTATTCTTTTTCTGGCTGGTAAAAAGGAATATTATGCAAAAGCAGAGGAGATTGCTGAGGCAATGAAAATACCTAAACATTTTTTGAGAAAGATAGTTAAAGAGCTTGAGAAAAATGGTTTGGTTCGACTTAAAAGAGGATTAGGCGGCGGCATAAAACTACTGAAGCTGCCAGAGCACATTACTCTCTATGATATCATAATGATTATTGAGAAAAAAATAGCTTTAAACAGATGTGTAGTGAACAAAAAAATCTGTGGATTAATTAATCATTGTCCTGTTCATCCTGTTTGGTATAAAATTAGGGAAAAGTTTGTGGATTCCCTTAAAGAAATTAATTTTCAAGAACTAACACAGGAGGGGGCTGCTTTATAAAGCAGCCCTTTCAAAAATTTCAATCCAATTTTTAAAAATTTTAACTTTTTCTTCGCCATATCTTGAAAGATCTTTAATTATTTCATCAATATTTCTTAATCTTACAGAACCGTCGGATTGTTTTGAGAAAAATTTATCTGCGTAAGCAATTATTTTTTCTTCTAAGGTAAGTGGTATCATATCACGACATGGAAGGGGAAGATTATTTTTTATTATCTCTTCTTTTGTTATTCCAACACCTGTATGCCTTTCACACACAAGAGCATGTTTTGGGAAGCCCTCTTTTTCAAGTAATTCTCTACCAAGGTAGCCATGGGCTATGTAGGGATAGAAACCGTAACAATATAAATTAGGTGTATTTGTCTTAAAAATTCCTAAATCATGAAGCATAGCTGCTTCGAAGATAAATTTAGTGTCTAAGGAAAATTTTTCTCCAATCTCTACTGCTTTTTCTGCTACAGCTTTTGAGTGATTAATTAAAATTTGAAATGCTTTTGAATTTGGATTATAGTATTTTTTTATTATTTCTAAGGGCTCCATTTTTTATTATAATCAATTATTTATGTTTTTTGTTCATCTCTATACGCCCATAGGTTTTATAAAGTTGTCCTTTGATAAGGATTTTGTTTTATTAAAAATAGAAAAATCAAACCCTCCTAAGGAGTCAAAATCTGAAGAATATCCTAAGTCTGTAAAATTTCTACTGGAATCTATAGAGAATTATTTTAGTGGTAGAGTGTTAAAGATTGAATATCCTGTTAATTTAAAAGTGCTTTCACAATTTGATAGAAAAGTTTTGAATTTTATTATGAACATTCCTTATGGCAACATCCTTACTTATAAATTTATTGCTGAGGAACTTCGAACATCACCAAGAGCAATAGGACAGGCATTACATAGAAATCCTTTTCCTTTGATAATCCCCTGTCATCGTATTGTAAGATCAGACGGCACTTTAGGTGGTTATTCCCTTGGATTTGAGGCAAAAAAATGGTTATTGGAACATGAAAGGTTTATCTTATGTAGGCTTCTGTCACATAAAATCTCACCATTCTATGGGTATTAAAATAGTATGCATTTAAAGCAATAGCATTTTTCATTATTTTAGTCCATATTTCTCTTCTTTCATAAAACATTGGTAAAATTTCAGTGGAAAGTTTGTAATATAAATCTTCTGCATCCCTTTTGGGATCAGAGGATTCCTCCAATGTTCCTATGGACCAGCCAGTATAACTCTCAATCCAACCCTCAATCCACCATCCGTCCAGTACACTAAAATTAGGAACACCATTATGGGCAGCTTTCATTCCGGAGGTTCCAGAAGCCTCATAAGGTTTAAGAGGATTGTTAAGCCAGATATCTACTCCAGCTACGAGCTTCATGGCAATATCCATGTCATAATTTGGCAAGTAAACAATTTTTACTTTATCTTTTAATTTCTCTTTTATATCAAAAATTTTCTTTATAAGTACCTTACCTCCTTCGTCTTTCGGATGAGCTTTTCCTCCGTAAATAATTTGAACTCTTCCTTCCCCTATGATTGCAAGTCTTTCTGGATCAGAAAGCAATAAATCTGCCCTTTTGTATGGTGTAGCTCTCCTGGCAAATCCTATGGTGAAAGTATCATAATTAAGATTTGCGCCTGTGATTTTGTTAACAAAATTAATTAAAGAACGTTTAACTTGCATATGAGTATCCCATATTTCTTCAGAAGGAATTTTCCAGGCTCGGACAAAAATTTCTGGTTCATTTGCCCAACCAGGAAGATATTTGTTATATAATGCCTTGAAAGGTTCAGAAACCCAAGTATAGCTATGTACACCATTAGTGATTGCATGGATTTCAAAACCTGGAAACATTCTTTCTGATACTTCTTCATGTTTTTTGGATACACCATTTATATACTCACTTAAATTAAATCCAAGCAATGTCATGTTAAGCATACCATCTCCAGCAAGTTTCTTTATTAACCATAAGGGAACAGGTTCTCCAAGAATTTTTTGAACAAGATCATAAGGGAATCTATCATGTCCAGCTTCTACTGGTGTATGAGTTGTAAAAACACAGAGGTTTCTTACTTTTTCTACATCCCATACAAGTTCTTCAGACCATACTTCCTCTAAGGGTCTTTTAAATCTGTTAAGAAGTTCTAAGGTCAACAGACTTGAATGTCCTTCATTCATGTGATATTTCCTAATATTAAAACCCAATTCTTCCAGCATTCTAACGCCACCAATACCCAGAATGATTTCTTGCTTTAGACGATAAGTTAAATCTCCACCATAAAGAAAATGAGTCAACTTCCTACTTTCAGGTTCATTTTCCGGAATATCAGTATCAAGGAACAGTATAGGAACTTTGCCACCCGAGATACTTTCAATAATATAATACCAAGCTGTAATGAAGACTTCTTTCCCTTCTATGGTAACTGATACTTTTGCATCAATTTTTTTTAGATATTTATCTATATCCCAAGGATCAGGATGTTCAATTTGTCTGCCAAAGGGATCAATTTCCTGTCTGAAATAGCCCATACGGTGTATTAGTGTTATTCCTATCATTGGAATTCTTAAGTCAGCTGCAGATTTTAGAGTATCACCAGCTAAAATACCAAGACCTCCGCTATATGTGTGCATTTCTGCTCTAATTCCAATTTCCATGGAAAAATAAGCAATGCTTATATTTTTTACAAATGTGTCCAATTCCATATTCCCTCCTCTTTTAACTTATTCATAAAAACATTAATTGATTCCCTTCCTATTTTACCTAAATCAATAGAAAAATTATTTACATAAGTTTTTATATGAGCCATTATTACCTTTTCATCGAGTTCTTGTGCATAATTTTTTATGAAAGATAAAACTTCCTCAGTATTATTCTTTGCATAATAAATGCTGTCTCTGATCAATCTTTCAAGAATTTCTTTACTTCCGAGATTCTTTTGGGCAACAATACATCCTAAAGGGATTAAAGTTCCTGTCTCTTTTTTCCAAAACTCTCCCAGGTCTACCAATAAATCAAGACCCAAGGAATTATATATAAATCTACCTTCATGAATTAAAACACCGAGATCTACTTCATCTTTTTTAATCAATTCAAAGATTTCATTAAATTTTACAAATCTTAGGGAGTAACTTTTATGGAGAAAAAATTTTTTCCAGTAAAACCACATAAGAGCAGAAGCAGTTGTAAGCTTACCAGGAAGCGCTATTTTTAAATGAGTGGATTTATGAATTTTTTCTAATTTTTTTGTTACAACAACAGGTCCAAATTCTGAAATAGCTGCTCCTGAATTAAGTAAACTATAATCTCTCTGTAAATAGTAAAAGGCATGCACTGAAATTTTTGATATCTCCAATTCTTTTGAAAGACACAGGTTATTTAGAGTCTCTACATCTTCAATGAAAAATTTGAAGTCTGCTTCTGCTAAAGTAATTTTTTTATTCAATATCCCATAAAAAATAAAAATATCATTTGGACATGACGATATTCCTATTCTAAGCATAAAAATAATTTTACAGATATTGAAACATTTATGTAAACTGTGGTATTTTAATTTAATTAATCTTTAAAAGAAAAGGAGGACAATTTTGGCCACTACAAGATCAACAGTTAAAAAAAGAAGCAAGTCTGTATTGAAAAGAATAAGACAGAATGAAAAAAGAAGGTTAAGGAATCAATCATGGCAGACAAGAATTAAAACATCTATAAAAAAAGTTGAAGAAGCATTAGAAAAAAAGGAAAAAGAGATTATCCAAAATTTACTCCAAGAAGCAATTAAAATAATTAGCAAAGCGGCCTCGAAGGGTATAATTCATAAAAATAATGCTTCAAGAAAGATATCAAGATTAATGAAAAAGGTTAATTCAACTTTATTGCCCTCTTCATCTAATAATTAAAAATTTTAAGTCCCCGTGACCCATATAAGCGGGGACTATTCATTAATCATAAAAACATAAGCTCCTCAAAATTTATAAAGGAATTTTCAACTTTTTATACAAAAACGAGAAGAGTCAAAGGATTAATAAGATGGTGGAATTTACAGGAAAAAGTCTTTAGTTTTTTGAAATTTTAGAAAGTTATTACTAACTTACAAGCAAATTTTATATAATATTTAGATGAAAAGATTCTGGATAGTAATTACAGTAATGCTCCCCACTTTTATTGAAATTCTTGATACTACCATAAATAATGTTGCCTTAAGACATATTCAGGGTGATATGTCAGCAGGTATTGACGAATCTACTTGGATTATAACATCTTATCTGGTAGCCAATGCTGTAGTTATTCCTATGACGGGTTGGCTTAGTAGAATTTTCGGGAGAAAAAATTATTTAATTTTCTCCATTTCATTATTTACTTTTGCCTCTTTTCTTTGTGGAATTGCTACCAATTTAAGCACATTAATTATTTTCAGAATCCTTCAAGGAATTGGAGGAGGAGGCCTTCAACCACTAAGTCAAAGCATCCTTCTTGAAATTTTTCCAAAAAATCAATATGGTAAGGCTATGGCAATATATGGAATGGGTATAATTTTAGCACCTATTCTGGGTCCTATGTTAGGTGGTTGGATTGCTGATAATTTTTCTTGGAGGTGGATTTATTATATTAATATTCCCATTGGGATAATTTCTATTTTAATGACTTATTTAGTAATAGA
>CALDSV010000078.1 GCA_937924475.1 uncultured bacterium | reverse complement strand
GCTACTGATCTTGCTCTCTTTATAGCCTTAGTCAGTTGTCTCTGATGCCTTGAGCATGTCCCAGTCATCTTTCTGGATAGTATTTTCCCTCTTTCCGTCATAAAACTTCTAAGCATTTTAAAGTTTTTGTAATCAATAAATTCTACATTTTCAGCACAGAAACGACAATATTTTTTTCTGAAGAATCTTCTTTGTGATTGTTGTTGCATTAATGTCCTCCTTTAAAATGGTTCTAAATCTGTAAACTCTTCCGGTGGAATCTGCTCAGAGTCAGCAGACTCTCCGGTTTCTCTTTTTGATAAAAATCTTACATTAGTGGCTATAATTTCAAATTTACTCTTTTTTTGACCTTCATATTCCCATCTTCTCTCTCTAAGTCTTCCCTCTACCAAAACCATCCTGCCTTTGTTTAAATATTGTGTGCAAGTTTCTGCTTGTTTTCCAAAAACTATAGCATCAATAAATAAGGTTTCTTCTCTCATTTCATTGCCTTGTTTATATCTTGAGTTAACAGCTATTGGAACAGTTGCTACCGCCACACCAGAAGGGGTATATCTAATTTCAGGGTCTCTTGTCAAATTTCCTATTAAAATAATTCTATTAAACATTTTATTCGTTTGATGATATTTCTTTTGGTTCTACTGGAATACCTTTTACTTCAGGTGGAAGAGCAGAAATTTGATGTTTTTCAAGTTTAATAACCATATACTTAAACACCGGGTCATAAACTTTGTAAAAATCTTCAATAGCCTTAATTGCTCTTGAAGGTGCTTTAAAAATGAATAAAACATAGTAGCCCATAGTTTGTTTATTGAGCTTATAGGCTAATTTCCTCTTTCCCCAATTGTCAATCTTCAAAATCTCTCCTTCATTCTCAGTTATGACTGAAGAAATTTTGTTGATTGCTTCTTTTAACTCCTCTTCTGAAAGAGTTGGCAAGAGTAAAACCATTTTTTCATAGAAATTTTTTGACATATAAATACCTCCATCTGGATTTTAAGCCCTCCTCCTTATGGTGAGAGCATGGAGTAAAAGTTACAATCATTTTTATAACATATTTAATTACTTTAAATCAAATTATAAATTTTAAGCTTTTTGCTAAGAGTGTTTCTGTTTATTCCTAAAATCTTTGCTGCTTTTAGTTGATTATTGCCAGCTTCATTTAAAACTAAATAGAAAAGAGCCTTTTCTACTTCTTGAATAATAGTTTCGTAGAGATTGGAATTTTCTATCCTACTAAAATCACTTAAGAAATTACCTATTTTTGATTCGAGAAAATTTTTTATGGAAAGTTTATCATGGAAGTTATTGAAAATATCCTTCGAGGTTAATTTTTTATGTTTGCTATTTATACATGATTTAGTTAGAAATTTCTTTAGTTGATAGAAATTTTCTGGCCAAGGATATTCTGTAAGTGCCTCTTTAGCATCCTTAGATAATTCTTTCGGTGGAATTCCTAAAAATTCTGATATTTCCCTTAGAAGCATATTTGCAATTGGCACAATATCTTGTTTTCTTGAACTTAAAGGTGGGATGTAAATTTTATGAGCTTTCTTCAAAAAATCATATTTTTGTGAATCAATTTTCCCTTCCCCTAAAAGAATCTCAAAGTCTACAGTTTGTAAAAAAATAATACAATTAATCAATTGCTCAAAGTTTTCCAATTCTGAAAAATCGAAATTTTCAATATCCTCTATTAAAAAAACTATATTTTCTCTATTGGCTAACTTACCTTGAAGATCTCTTGTATTTCTCACTAAAGTATAAGTCGGCATTTGGTATAAAATAGCTCTCATAATATATGTCTTCTCTGTACCTTTTTCACCGTATATGTAGAATATGGATTTTTTCAAAGGAGTATCTTTTATTTTCTCTAAAATTTCTCTCATTGATTGGCTTTTGTAAACAGTAAGTAGATTAGCTGGCGATATAGAAAAATCCAAAAAATTGCTGTTCATGCTTAACTCCTATATAATTTGTTTGCTTCAATATAAGAAATAACTTTGTCTGGCACGAGATATTTTATGCTTTCATTTTTCCTTATCTTTTCTCTTAATAGGGTTGAAGAAATACTAAAGGGTGTAATGTTGATGAAATAAAGTTTTTTATCAGAATTTTTTAATTGAAAGACATTTTCCTCTATTTTTTCACCTATTAGGGAACAGCTTTCCAAGATGTAATTCTCTGTAAGATTTTTAGGTCTTGACATAACTATAAAATCTATCATTTTTAAAAGTTCACCATGTTTATACCACTTTGGTAATTCTAAAAAAGAATCCACACCAATTATAAACCAAAGGGTATGCCCTTGGTAAAGATTTTTAAAAAATTTTACTGTATTAATTGTATATGATGGTGCATCAAGCTTTATCTCATAGTCAGAAACTTCGAAATAGGGATTGCTCTCTATTGCCAATTTCGTCATTTCTAATCTATGATATTTGTCCTTCAAATTTAAAATTTTAAGGGGCGGTATCCCCGAGGGTATAAATATAACTTTATGGAGAGCAAAATGTTCTCTTACCTCCTCCGCCCCCCTTAAATGTCCATAATGGATTGGGTTAAAAGTGCCCCCAAAAAGTCCTATTTTCATTTTGAAATTAGTGTCTTAATTGTCCGCTTCCAAAAACTATGAATTTAGTACAGGTAAGCTCTTCCAAACCCATGGGACCTCGAGCGTGAATTTTGTCTGTTGAAATTCCAATTTCTGCTCCTAAGCCAAACTGATAACCATCATTGAGTCTTGTAGAGGCATTGACAAAAACAGCAGAAGAGTCAACCTCTCTTAAAAATCTCATTGCCTTGTCATAATTCCTTGTTACAATTGCATCAGAATGCGCAGAGCCATATTTTGCTATGTGTTCCATGGCCTCATCTATATCCTTAACTACTTTAACATTTAAGATTAAATCAAGATATTCTCTATAAAAATCTTCCTCTTTTACATCTTTAATTTTTGGATAAATTTCCCTTGTTTTTTCACATCCTCTAATTTCAACACCAGCCTGTTGAAATCTCCTCAGCATGTTGGGTAAAAACTTTTTAGCAATCGTCTCATCAACTAACATAGTCTCCATGGCATTACAGGTAGCTGGTCTTTGAACCTTAGCGTTGAAACAAATCTCCTCTGCCATCTTAAGATCAGCTTCTCTATCAACAAAAACATGGCACACACCTTTATAGTGCTTTAAAACTGGAATTCTTGAATTTTCTGTCACTGTTCTGATTAAACCTTCTCCTCCACGAGGGATAATAAGATCAATAATTCCCTCAAGCTTTATCATTTCAAGAACAGCTTCTCTACTTGGTATATCTAAATAAGTTACAACTCCTTCATGCATACCTTCATCTTTAAGTGCTTCTTTTAAAATTTTCACTAATGCTACATTAGAATTTATTGCCTCAGAACCACCCCTTAAGACTACAGCATTACCAGCCTTTATACATAGTCCTGTAACATCAACCGTCACATTGGGTCTTGCTTCATAAATGACCCCAATCACCCCGATTGGAACTCTCATTTTGCCAACCTGCATTCCATTAGGTCTTAACCACATTTTAGTTATCTCACCAACAGGATCTGGTAATGCTACAATTTCCTCAAGACCCTTTACCATCTCTGAAATTCTCTTTTCATTAAGAGTAAGTCTGTCAATTAAAGCCTTTGAAAGTCCTTTTTCCCCGGCGCTGGCAATATCCAGTTTGTTTGCCTCAATTAATTCATCTTTACTTTTTCGAAGATATTCAGCCATTCTTATAATTATTTTGTTTTTCAACTCTGTGGAAGCCTTTGCAATGAAACGGGAAGCCTCCTTGGCTTTTTGTGCTTTTAGTAAAATCTTTTCTTTCATAAACACTTACCTCCTTAAACAAAATTTTAATTGCATATTTTAACTTTTTTTGTTATATTTTATAAAAATAAAAATAAAAAAGGAGGTATTATTATGGCAACACCAGTTGTTGATTATGATCTTTGTGTTGGCTGTGGAGCCTGTGTTGAAGTCTGCCCTGAAGTTTTTGAAATGAGAGATGACAAAGCCTGGGTAGTGGGACCTGACAAATGCAGCAGTTGTGACTGCCAACAAGCAGCAGATCTTTGCCCCTCTCAAGCAATCAAATTAGAGTAGTTTGAAGGAGGGTAGAGTTTTACTCTACCCTCTTACTTATTGACAAACTTTTTGGCAAGTTCAATAAAGCCATATATCTTAAGATCAATTAGATCACCAGCTAATCTTCTCTCTTCAAGAAAAGTAAAAACTTCCTCACTTGGCACTTTTATTACTTCAATGTTTTCTGTTTCATCTGGAGGAAATTTTTTCTTTATTTCATCTGAAGCTTCTTTAACATCCTTTGCAATGTAAACTGTAATAACCTCTGTAGAAAGCCCTGATGACACAGGACCTTCTGCTAAAAAAACTATATCATCACTTAACATTCCAGTTTCCTCAATAAGTTCTCTTTTTGCCACTTCAGTCAAAAATTCTTTCTTATCATTCAAACCTGCAGGAAACTCTATTACAAAACCTCCAAAAGCTGGTCTGAACTGCCTTATGAATACAAACTCTTCTTGAGGTGTAATAGGTATTACAACTACTATGCCTTTGCTATTTATTCTCTCTACTGCCTCCCATTTTCTTAGATTGCCATTTTTGTCTACAAAAGAAATAAGAACAATTCTTAGAAATCTACCTTGCCAGAGAACTTCTTTGTTTATTATTTTCATATCCTATCCTATCCCGGTGGCCAATGCATTTGTCTGCCTGCTAAAAGATGAAAATGAAGATGAAAAACTGTTTGTCCACCATCTCTGTTACAGTTCATAACTATTCTGAAACCTTTCTCATGAATTCCCATTTCTCTTGCAATCTTCTTTGCAACCATAAAAATATGACCTATTAATTCTTTTTGGGATTCTTCAACTTCAAGAATATTAGAATAATGCTCCTTAGGAATTATTAAAATATGTACAGGTGCTTGGGGAGAAATATCTTGGAAAGCCATTACTAAATCATCTTCATAAACTTTTTGCGAGGGAATATCTCCTCGGACTATTTTGCAGAAAATACAATTCATACTATCTCTCATCTTTTATTTCCCTATAAAAGCATGTTCTGTTACCTGTATGGCAAGCTCCTTTGCCATGCTGTTTTACCATTATAAGAAGACAATCAGCATCACAATCATAATAAATACCTCTTACTTCTTGAACATTTCCAGAGGTTTCACCCTTTTTCCAATATTTTTGTCTTGACCTGGACCAAAAGTGAGTATATCCTGTCTTTAAGGTCCTCATTAAGGCTTCTCTATCCATGTAAGCAACCATTAATACTTCTTTTGTCTCTATCTCTTGAATGACTGCAGGTATTAGCCCTTTTTCATCAAATTTTAGATATTCAAACATTAAATTTCTCCTTTTTTAGCTTTTCTTTTTGAAGCTTGTATTCAATTCCATCTACAATTGCTTGCCAAGATGCTTCAATTATGTTTTCAGAGACACCCACAGTACTCCAATTATCCATTTCATCTCCCGATTCAATCAAAACTCTTACCTTTGAAGCTGTTCCTTTCCCTGAATTAACAACTCTTACTTTGTAATCTTTTAATTTAACTTTTCTTAGTTCAGGATAGAAACGCTCTAAAGCCTTTCTTAAAGCGTTATCAAGAGCATTTACTGGACCATTCCCTGTGGCAGCTGTATGTTCCACATTTTTGCCAACTTTAACCATAATTGTTGCCTCACTCAATGTGGGTTCATCGCCTTTTCTCTTTTCGTCTATAACTCTAAAACCAATCAGGTCAAAAAATTTTCTTCTAATACCAAGTGTCTGTCTAAATAATAGCTCAAGAGAAGCATCTGCTCCTTCAAACTGAAATCCTTCATTTTCAAGGTGTTTTATACTATCTACAATAGCTTGCACATCTGGAGAGTTCGGATCAAGTGGGATTCCAAATTCCTCTGCTTTTTTGAGAATATTGCTTTTCCCAGCAAGATCAGATACAAGTACTCTCTGCTTGTTTCCTACCAATTCAGGTCTAATATGTTCATATGTTTCTGGTCTTTTTCTTATAGCGCTTACATGAACTCCACCTTTATGAGCAAAGGCACTTTCTCCTACAAATGGTTGTCTTTTAAAGGGAGATAAGTTTGCGATCTCATAGACAAATTTTGAAACTTCAGTAAGATTTCTTAAATTAGATTCATCTATGCAACTATAACCTAATTTAATCTGTAAATTAGGGATTACTGAACATAGATTAGCATTTCCACATCTCTCACCAAAACCATTCATTGTTCCCTGAACATGTGCAGCACCATTTAAAACCGCTATAATAGTATTAGCCACAGCACAATCAGAATCATTATGAGCATGCATCCCTATAGGGCTTTTAACAGTACTTCTTACTTTTTTTACAATTATTTCTACCTCGTGAGGAAGTGTGCCTCCATTGGTATCACAAAGAACAAGACAGTCTGCTCCTGCCTCTTCTGCTGCTTTCAAACATTTAATAGCATAATCGGGATTATCCTTAAACCCATCAAAAAAATGTTCAGCATCAAAAAAAACTTTATTTACATATTTTTTAAGATATTTAATAGTGTTAAAGATCAAATCAAGATTTTCTTCAAGAGAAATCTTAAGAGCCTCTGTGACATGGAAATCCCAACTCTTTCCAAAAATTGTGATAATCTCTGTTTCGGCAGCAATTAAAGTTTTAATATTATGATCATTATTGACTCTTACTTTTGGCCTATGAGTACTACCAAAAGCAACAATTTTAGCATTTTTAAGTTTAAGTTTTTTTACTTTCTTGAAATAATCCGCATCCTTAGGATTAGAACCAGGCCATCCGCCTTCAATATATTGAATGCCAAGCTCATCAAGTTTTTCAGTTATTTTTATTTTATCATCAAGGGAAAAAGAGATATCCTCAGCTTGAGTGCCGTCTCTAAGTGTGGTATCGTAAATTTCAATTTGCCTTTTCATAGGTGTAATATATTACATTTTTTAAATATTAAGCAAGATATGATATATTAAATACAATCAAAACTTCATTTAAGGAGATTTTTATGAAAAAAAACCTAATGCTTGGAACATCTGCAATTGCTTTAGGAGCTATAGAAGCAGGTATTTCCTATGCTACATCTTATCCTGGTACCCCTGCTACGCAAATTTTAGAATACATCGTAACTAATTCAAACATCAAAGCTGAGTGGTCTGTAAATGAAAAAGTGGCCTATGAAGTCGCCTACGGTGTAAGTCTTACAGGTAGAAGAGCTCTATGTTCAATGAAACATGTAGGTTTAAATGTTGCTTCTGATCCTTTTATGACCTCTGCTTATCTTGGTGTAAGGGGAGGCTTGGTCTTAGCAGTTGGAGATGATCCTGGTGCCTATTCTTCACAGAATGAGCAAGACAGCAGATTTTATGCTACCTTTGCAAAAATTCCCTGTTTAGAACCTTCTGATGGACAAGAAGCAAAAGAGATGACTAAATTAGCCTTTGACATATCTGAGGAAGTAGGACTGCCTGTCATGATAAGAAGTATTACGAGATTACTCCATTGCTTTAGTCCTGTTAAGATTGGCAAAAGAAGAAAAGAAAATCCATCAACTATTTATAAAAATCCTGAAAATATGATTGCAGTTCCGAAGCATGTAATAAATCTTCATAAAAAATTAAATGAAAAACAACTTAAAATATTGGAAATTATAAAAAAACTAAAATTAAATAGAGTATTTCCTGGTAAATCTAAAAGAGGCTTTATTGCCTGTGGAATAACCTATCAGTATGTAATGGAATTAAATAAGAAAATGCCTATTTTGAAAATTTCTGCTTATCCTTTAGATGAAGACTTAATAAAGAATTTCGTTAGTAATTTAGAAGAAGTAATAGTTCTTGAAGAAGGATACCCTTTGGTAGAAAAACTTTTAAGAGCACTCCATCCCAATGTAAAAGGGAAAATTTCTGGAGACCTTCCTCTGGAGGGTGAACTTGGTATTGACAGCATTATGAAAATCTTTAATGGCAGAGAAAAAACCTTCTCAGAGGATTTAAAAGATTATCTTTTACCAAGACCTCCTGTATTGTGTCTGGGATGTCCTCATAGAGAGTTTTATAAGGCTTTAATTAAAGCAGAACCAAATTTTGTTACCGGAGACATAGGTTGCTATACTTTAGGAGCAAATCCTCCTCTTAACGCCATTGATACATGCCTTTGCATGGGTGCCAGTATAAGTAAAGCCTCTGGTATAGCTTCTCAAGGTATAAAAAGGGTAGCAGCAGTTATTGGAGACTCCACATTTATTCATACAGGAATTCCCGCCCTTATAAATGCTGTTTACAATAAATCAAATATTCTTATATGTATTCTTGATAATTCCTCTGTTGCCATGACAGGACATCAGCCTACCCCTGTGCTGGGACTTACAGCCCGAGGAGAACAGACAAAAGCTATAGATTTATATCAATTATGTAAAGCCTGTGGTGCTGACTCCGTGGAGGTGGTAGACCCCTATGATAAAGAGAAAACTTATGAAGCTATAAAGGCTGCTTTAGACTCACCTGGAGTCCATGTAATAATAGCCAAGAGACCCTGTATATTAATGGCAAAAAAATTAAAGAGCTAAAACATCATTCCAACTAAGAAGATTGATATCCTTCTGCTGCAATAAAGAGATGGTTTTATCAAGATTTTCTGTGCGAAGAACTACAACTGCTTTTTCTCCTGATTTTTCAACAAAGGCATAAATATATTCAATATTAATGTTGGCATCATAAAGATATTTTAATGCTTCTGCAAGCCCCCCCGGTTTGTCTGCTACTGCTATAGCTATTACATTAGTGAGTTTTACAGTAAACTCATTGTTTTCAAGAATTTCTTTTGCTTTTTCAGGATCAGTCACAATCAATCTAAGAATCCCGAATTCAGAAGTATCAGCTATTGAGAGAGCTCTTATGTTTATTCCCTCTTTAGCAAGTGCGCTTAGGGCTTCGTAGAGCCTTCCTCTTTTGTTTTCAAGAAAAATTGAAAGTTGCTTTATCTTCATATAAATCCTCCTTATTCCTTAAGACTTCTCTTATCAATAATTCTTTTAGCTTTACCTTCACTTCTTGGAAGGCTTTTAGGTTCAACAAGGGATACCTTCACTCTTATTCCAACTATTTCCTCAATGCGCCTTTCAAGCTTCTTTTTTAAATTTTCTATGTGTTTTATTTCATCAGAAAAAGTCTCTTTTGACATTTCTACCATCACTTCAATTTCATCAAGATACTGTGGTCTTGTAATTACTATTTGATAATGGGGCTCTACTCCTTGAACTTCTAAGATAGCTTTCTCAATCTGATATGGAAATAACATGACTCCTCTTACTTTTATCATGTCATCAGTTCTTCCTCTTATTCTCTCTATCCTTGAAAAAGTTCTTCCACACAGACATTTTTCCTTTATAATTGATGTTATGTCTCTTGTTCTAAATCTAAGCATAGGCATTCCTTCTCTGGTCAATGTAGTAAGAACAAGCTCACCTCTTTTACCATCTGGTAAGGAATCCCCTGTTTCTGGATCTATTATCTCAGCAATAAAATGATCTTCAAAAACATGGAGCCCCTTTTTTTCATGACACTCATGAGCAACACCCGGTCCTATTATTTCCGTTAGTCCATAAATATTATAGGCATTTAGGCCAAATCTTTTTTCTATCTCCACTCTCATGGCTTCTGTCCACATTTCTGCTCCAAAACAACCAGACTTTAGCTTCAAATTTGAAGGTTCTATACCCATCTCTTGAGCAACTTCAGCCATATACAAGGCATAAGAAGGTGTACAGGTAAGAATAGTTGTGCCAAAATCTCTCATAATTTCAATTTGTCTTCGTGTATTTCCGGCTGATGCAGGCACAATCATGCAACCAATTTTCCTTGCACCATAATGAACACCAAAACCTCCAGTGAATAATCCATATCCATAGGCTACTTGAACAATATCTTTCTTAGTTGCTCCTGCCATTGTTAGGCATCTTGCCATGACCTCAGCCCAGACTTCAATATCATTTAAGGTATAACCTGCTACTACTGGTTTTCCTGTAGTCCCACTGGACATATGAATCTCTACTATATCTTCTATGGGAGAGGCAAACATACCAAAAGGATATACTTCTCTTAAATCAGCCTTACTTGTATAAGGTATCTTTTTTAAATCTTCAAGATTTTTTATATCCTCAGGAGTAATCCCTGCTTCATTAAACTTATTCCTGTAATAGGGTATCTTCTCATAAGCTCTCTTTACTGTTGTTTGAAGTCTCTGTAGTTGTAGTTCTCTTAATTTTTCTTCTGACATACATTCATATTCTTTGTTCCAATACATAAAAAATCACCTCATTTAATATCTTCTGGATGTAAAAATTTTAAATTCTCTCCTTTCAGTACATCCATTGCCTTAACTGTGTCGTCTACTTCAACAATCAAATAAGCCCTCTTTCTCGTCTCAGCCACATATACAGAAGCACTCTCTATGTTAATCCCCTTTGATGATAGAATTTTTACTACTTCATAAAGCCCACCTGGCTGATCCTTCATTTCAATTCCTATAGCTTCGTTCATCGACACAGTAAAACCTTTTTCCTTCAGTAAATTATAAGCTTCCTTCCATTTATTTACCATAAATTTTATCACACCAAAGCCATTTGTACTAGTAATTGAAAAAGCAAGAATGTTTATATTTGCTTCACTAAGTACCTTAGTAATTCTTTCAAGTCTTCCGGGTTTATTCTCTGCAAAAACAGAGATTATGAAAACCTTGTCCATATTAAAACCTCCAAAGATTTATATAATCAGATAGTTCTATTATCAATTACTCTTTTAGCCTTTCCTTCACTAATAGGTAATGTGCCAGGTTCCAGTAGCTCCACTTTAGGTTTAACCATTGTAGCAGAACGGATTTTATCAATTATTTCCTCTTTCATTTTGATTAGTCTTTCAATTTTACCATCAAAAAGTTCTTTATCTATCTCAACTTTCACTGTCATCTCATCATAAGACTCGAGAATAATCTGATAATTCTGGGCAACTCCTTTTATACTCATTAATACCTGCTCAATTTGCTGTGGGAATATGTTGACGCCTTTAACTATAAACATATCATCAGATCTACCAAGTATTCTTGATATTCTTCTATGAGTTCTTCCACATTTGCAAGGTTCGGGTATTATTCTTGTGAGATCTCTTGTTCTGTATCTTATAAGAGGCATGGCTTCTCTGTTTAAAGTTGTAAGGACAAGTTCTCCAATTTCACCATCTTTAACTGGTTCACCACTTTCAGGATTAATCACCTCCATAAGAAAATTATCTTCCCATATATGAAGCCCAGCTTTATACTTGCATTCAAAGCCTACTCCAGGTCCATTCATTTCTGTAAGACCATAACAATTATAGATATCTATACCAAGCATTTCCTCTATTTTTTTTCTTGTTTCCTCAGAATATGGTTCTGCACCTAAATAAGCTCTTTTTAATTTTAAGTCTTTGCGTGGATCTATTCCCTTGTCAAGAATTACAGAAGCAACATATAGGGCGTAACTGGGAGTTATATGAAGCATGGTGGTACCAAAATCTCTCATGAGAGTGATCTGGCGTTCTGTATTACCAGGACCTGCAGGAATAACAAGAATCCCTACTTTTTCAGCCCCATAATGCATTACAAAAGCTCCTGTGAACAAACCATAAGTCATGCTATTTTGTAAGATATCTCCCCTTTTTGCTCCTGTCATTACAAGACAACGGGCAATTATATCTGCAGAGTTATTTATATCCTTTTTTGAGAAGAAAATTGCTTTTGGTTTCCCTGTTGTTCCACTGGATGTGTGTAATCTGATGAGTTTTTCAACAGGCAAAGCTACTAATCCAAAAGGATAATCAACATATAAATCTTCCTTAGTAGTAAAAGGTAGTTTATGGATATCCTCAAGATGTTTAATATCAGTGGGTTTTACTTTTGCCTCTTGAAACTTAACTCGGTAATGGGGAACTTTCTGATAAACTCTAAGAATAGTTTTTTTTAGCCTTTCAAGTTGAAGTTGCCTTAATTTTTGACTTTTTAATGTTTCTAATTCCTTGTTCCAAAACTCCATTTTCTTTTGCTAACCTCCTGCCTTCTTTAAATGCCTCTATGTTGTAATTAATCATTTTTGGAGGGGTATTGTTTTTAATTACCTCTAACCAGAGTTTTTCAGAAAAAGTTAGAAAAACTGATAGAAAACCTAAGATAACCGAATTTTCAACCTTTGGGGCGCCCAAATTTTTGGCAATTTTTTCAGCCTCCAAAGTAAAAAGAGAATATTTCTTTTCCCTTAAAAAATTCTCAATATTTTGAGGATATTTACTCTCATCTGTCATAGCAGGAGTAATCTTCTTCTTGTTAAGAATTATTATTCCTGAAGGTTTTAAGAAAGGGAGATAACGAATAGACTCCATTTCTTCTAAAGCAACTAATATATCAGCCATACCTTTGGGAATTATGGGAGAATAAATTCTTTTACCAAATCTAATATAGCCTAAAACGCTACCACCTCTCTGTGCCATTCCATGAAGTTCACTTTCCTTTACATCAAGATCGCTTTTAAATGCAACTTGGGCAACAATTCTACTGGCAAGCACTATTCCTTGGCCGCCAGTGCCAGCCATAATAATATTTATGTTCTTATTTGACATGAGGAGAATTTTACCACAGTGAAAAAGTAATTTGCAATATTTAATTGAATCTGTTAAAATTTATCTCAACTATGGATTTACATCAATTAAGAGTTTTTGTTTCTGTATACAAAAATAAGAGTTTTTCCAAAGCTGCAAAAGAAATTTTTTTAACTCAACCTACCATTAGTGAACATATAAAAACTCTTGAGGAAGAATTAAAGTGTAATCTTTTCGATAGAATAGGGAAAAAAATTATTCCTACTAAAGAAGCAGATATACTTTATAATGAAGCCATTGATTTAATCAATAAATTTGAAAATCTTAAAGACTCTATAAAAAAAGCACAGGAGTTGCCTTCAGGTAATATAACTATTGCTACAAGCAGTATTCCTGGGACATACCTATTACCTCCCTTAATCGCTGAGTTTAAAGAATCCTATCCTGATATAAATATTCATATTGATATTTTTGATTCAGGAGAGGTAGTTAAAAGAATAATCGCAAATGAAGTTCTAATGGGATTAGTGGGCACTAAATTGAACAGTCCCTTTATAAAGTATACTCCCTTTGCGTTGGACGAGCTTGTTATAGCATCTCCAAATTTCATAAAAAAAACAACGATTAAGGCTGAAGAATTATTGAAATATCCTTTCATAATGAGAGAGGTCGGTTCAGGCACAAGAAAAGAGACCGAAAAATTTTTAAAAGGAATAGGGATAGATCCTTCAAAATTGAAAATAGTATGTACTTTAGGAAGTACTGATGGAGTAAAGCAAGCAATAAAAAATGGCTTGGGAATTTCAATACTCTCAATCCATGCCATAAAGGATGAAATTGAATGCGAAAAACTTAAGGCAATCAGAATCATAGATCATAAAATAACGAGGTTGTTTTATCTTGTAACTCACAGTAAGAGAAGTTTGCCTTACATTTATAATTTATTATTTAATTTTCTAATGAATAAAGCCACTATTCAATAATTTTATTTAGACCTTCCTCAGAAAAACCGACCATCCTCTTTCCATTGTAAGAAATAAAAGTAGGAGTTCCATCCACTGATATTTTTCTCATTAATTCTATGGTTTTATTAATCTTTTCCAAACCTCCTTCGCAAGATTTACCATCCCATTTTGAATTCAAATAATCCTCATAGGTCATTCCAGAACAAATACCCCTTATTGTCTTTTCCCTTGCTTGGGGATGTATTTGCTGTAAGGGAAAAAGTATTACTTTTACTTCAATCTTTCTTGAATTAGCCCATTCTTTTACGGAAGATTTAGCTTTCTCACAAAAAGGACAATCTGGATCAGTTATCATGTAAATGTACTTACTTGCTCCTTCAGGTTTAAAAGAAAAGGCCACCACTTTTTCAATTTCCTCTTTATAGGCTTCAAATTTTTTCTCCTGAATCCTGTCAAGAGTTAATCTGCTAAGAAATTTTCCCTCTTTATAAATATCTCCACCAATAAAAAATGTCTTATTGTCTGGAGCTGCATAGAATACTCCAAAATTACCTCCTCTTTCAATAACTATCTGACATAAATTTGTTCCTTTAACTTCATTTTTTTCTAAAACTTTTTCGAAATCTACATTGAAAGCCTTCTTGAATTCATCTTTGATAGTATCTTCCTTAATTTTATTACAAGGATTCGATACCATATTGCAACCAAAAATAAGAATTGTACTTACTATTAGGATTATTATTTTTTTCATTAAATCCTCCCTCATTTATTTTATCCTCTCTATTTTAGCACCTAAGGAGATTAATTTTCTATCAAGTTCTTCATATCCTCTATCAAGATGATAAATTCTATCTATGATAGTCTTTCCTTCAGCAATCAATCCTGCAATAACAAGTGATGCAGATGCTCTTAAATCTGTTGCCATAACAGGAGCTCCTTTTAATTTTTTGACTCCTCTCACTGTAGCTGTATTCCCTTCTACCGATATATTAGCTCCCAATCTTCTTAACTCTGCTACATGCATAAATCTATTTTCAAAGATAGTTTCTTTTATCACAGAAGTACCATTGGCAATTGCCATCATTGCCATGAATTGGGCTTGCATATCAGTGGGAAAGCCAGGATAAGGCATTGTTTTTATGTCAACAGATATCGGTCTTTTAGGACCTGTTACCCTTAAACCATCTCTTGTCTCTTTTATGTTAACTCCAGCATCTTTCATTTTTAATATTACAGCATCTAAAAGTTCTGCTTTAACATTTTTAATTAATATATCTCCTCCTGTAGCTCCAGCAATTGTCATAAAGGTTCCAGCCTCAATTCTATCAGGTATCACTTCGTGGAAATTTGGCGGATTAAGTGAATTTACTCCTTCAATTTCAATAACACTTGTTCCGGCACCTCTTATTTTTGCTCCCATAGATATCAAATAATTAGCCAAATCAACAACTTCTGGTTCTTTAGCTGCATTTTCAATAACCGTTAAGCCTTTAGCTAAAGTTGCTGCCATCATAATGTTCTCTGTTCCCGTCACTGTAGGAATATCAAAATAAATTGTTGTGCCCTTTAGTTTGTTTGCTTTAGCCACTATATAACCTTCTTCAAGTACTATGCTTGCACCCATTTTTTCAAGACCTATAATGTGCAAATTCACAGGTCTTGCCCCTATAGCACAGCCCCCGGGTAATGATACTTTAGCTTTGCCAAATCGAGCCAATAAGGGACCTAAAACTAAAATTGAAGCTCTCATAGTTTTTACAAGATCATAGGAAGCTTCAAAATTAGAAATTCTTTTAGTATCTATGGAACAAGAATTCCCCTTAAATTCAATCTCTGCACCCATTCTTTTCAAAAGTTCTACCATTGTAAAGACATCCCTTAGGCGAGGTACTCTTCTTAAATTATGAACACCTGATGAAAGAAGGGTTGCTGCCATGATAGGCAATACTGCATTCTTTGCTCCACTTATTGTTACTTCACCTTTTAAGGATGTTCCTCCAAAAATAATTAGCTTATCCATCATAAATATATTAAACTAAAAGGAGGAGATATTTAAACATGCTGACTATAGATGGACTTATAGATAAAGTTTTAAAATATAGGCCAAAAGCAAATATAGAACTTATAAAAAGAGCCTATATTTTCTCAAGAGAAGCTCATTGTGATCAAATAAGAAAAGAGGGAATTCCTTTCATTTATCATCCCTTAGCGGTGGCGAATATTTTAGCAGACATGAAATTAGATTCCGCCACCATTGCTGCTGGCCTACTTCATGACACTGTAGAGGATGCAGAAATGACTCTTGATGATATTAGTGAAATGTTCTCTCCCGAGGTAGCCTTTCTTGTAGATGCTGTAACTAAGTTAAGTAAAATACAATTTTCTTCTGTTGAAGAAGCTAAGGCTGAAAGCTTCAGAAAGATGTTTTTAGCCATGTCTAAGGATATCAGAGTAATACTTATAAAATTTGCAGATAGACTTCATAACATGAGAACTATAGAATTTTTACCTCTTGAGAAACAAAGAGCAATAGCCTTGGAAACTCTAGACATCTATGCCCCCTTGGCTAATAGACTTGGTATCGGATGGATGAGAAATGAATTTGAGGACCTTTCCTTTAAGATACTCTATCCCGAAGCTTACAAAGAACTTGAAAGTAAAGTTGCTAAAAGAAAAGAAGAACAAAGTACCTACATTAACCATGTAATTTATATTTTATCTGAGAAAATAAAAGAAATGAATATTCCCTTTAGGGCTTTTGGAAGAGTTAAACACTACTACGGAATTTATCAGAAAATGATGAAACAGAAAATTCCTTTTGAACAAGTCTATGATGTTATTGGTATTAGAATTATAACTGATACTGTTACCCATTGTTATGATATTCTCGGAGTAATTCATTCATTGTGGACTCTTATTCCGGGAAGATTTAAGGATTTTATAAGTTTACCTAAATCAAACTATTATCAATCTCTACATACAACTGTCATAGGACCAAAAGGAGAGAGAGTAGAATTTCAGATCAGAACAGAGGAGATGGACATTATAGCTGAAGAAGGTATTGCAGCTCATTGGAGATACAAAGAGAAGAAAGAGCTCGATGAAAAAGAGACTAAAATTGTCTCTTGGTTAAGAGACTTAATAAAAGAAATTTCCGATCCTAAAGAACTACTGGATGCTGTAAAAGCAGAAGTCATCCCAGATACAATCTATGTTTTTACACCTAAGGGTGATGTTAAAGAACTGCCCGTAGGCTCAACTCCGATAGATTTTGCTTATTCCATCCATTCGGAAGTCGGAGCTCGGTGTTCAGGAGCAAAAGTAAACGGCAGAATAGTGCCCCTAAATTATCAACTTCAAAGTGGCGATGTTGTTGAAATAATAACAAGTCCTCACCAAAAACCTCGAAAAGACTGGCTACAATTTGTAATAACTCAAAGAGCAAGAAACAGAATAAAACATTTTCTAAGACTTGAGGAAAGACAACAAGCTATAAACATTGGAAAACATCTTTTAGAAGCTGAAATAAAAAAACAGGGTTTTTCATTATCTATTCTTAAATCAGAAAAATTAGAAAATTTACTTCAATTATTTAGCGTTCAATCCTTAGAGGACATCTACTTTCTCTTAGGACATGGTAAGATCTCTGTTCATCAACTTATTAATAGAGTCATTCCCGAAAGTGAAAAACAGGAGAACATTTTAACAAAAAAAACAATAAACAAAAGAGATAATAAGCAATTTATCTCTCTCAAAGGTGTAGATGAAGTTTTATATCACATTGCTAAATGTTGTACACCCGTGCCGGGTGATGACATTATTGGTTTCATAACGCGAGGTAAAGGAATAACAGTCCATAGAAAAGATTGTGAAAATATAAAACATTTACAAAAAGACAGGCTCATTGAGGTTTTTTGGACTGCTGATGAGACTTCGAAAGCTCAGACAAGAATTAGTATAGAGTGTATTGATAAGCCAGGAATATTGGCAAATCTTACAGGATTATTATCAGCAGCTCATGTAAATATTACAGCCCTCAAAGCCAATTCCACCTCAGACAAAAGAGCAATAATTGATTTAACAATAGAGGTAAAAGATAGACAACATCTGTCAGATATTATAAATAAAATATCTCAAGTCTCGGAAGTACTTTCAATCAAAAGATAATTTAACCTCTAAAACCCCCTGCCTGATTACTTTAGGAGGAATAGTGGTTACATCTAAAATTGTTGATGGTACACCCTTAAGTTTTCCTCCGTCTATTAGCAATATGTTGTCTTTTGAATCTTGAAAATATTCAATTACTTTGGCAAAATCTGAAGCAGGAGGCATTCCTGAGATATTAGCAGAGGTAGCAGTAATTGGAAAAGGTGATGCTTGAATCAAATCTAAAGCAAAAGATTCTCCAGGCATTCTAACAGCTACTTTGTTGTTAAAAACAATCTCTTTAGACAAGTCAAGTTTAGCTGGCAGTAGTAGTGTTAATGGTCCAGGCCAATAAAGTTTTATTAATCTTTCAGCTAAGGGAGGTAAATAACTTATTACCATGTTTATATTTTTTAGGTTAACTATGAGGGGAAAGACCTTTTCTAAGGGGCGTCTTTTAAGTTCAAATATTTTTTTAAGAAGTTTTTTATTATCAAATTTTACTCCTATCCCATAAAGAGTTTCAGTAGGATAAATAATTATTCCATCATTTTGTAAGAATTCAATTATCTCCCTTATTTTTACTTCCTCTGCCTTTAATATATGCACCTAATTCCCTCAGTATGAAGTTTAATCTTTTCATATCGATTTTATCAAAATCCTTATCTTTGAAATAAATTTTCATGTATAATTCGGCAAAATTCGTAGCAAGTTTTTTTAAATTTTCATCAGAAATCTCCGATACAAATTCCATTAATCCCTTATTTTTTTGTCTTGTATGCCCAGCTTTTTCCATAAGTTTTAAAAATTTTTTTAAAGGAGTTCGATTTTTTTGATAAATTATAAAAGCAATAATGAAAATGATCCCGATAAAAAAGAGTAAGAAATAGAAAAGAAGTTTTCCCTTGAAAGGTATTCTGGGAGATTTTAAATTACTAAGTAAATGAAGCTGAGTTTTAAAGTCATAGGCTATTACAAATTTGTTCCAAAAATAATCTAAAAAATTGAATACGAATGATTCTTTATACCTTACAATCCTCCCAGAGGATGGATCATATCTTTTCCAAAAACCATTAAGCCAAGCCTCTACCCATAAATGGGCATCGGAAGCGCGGATCAGGTAATAGCCGCCCAAAGGATTATAACTACCTCCTTTAAAGCCTCCCACTACCCTGGCAGGAATACCTTTAATTCTTAACATCAAAGCCATAGTAGTGGCAAAATATTCACAATTTCCTTTTTTTGTGTTAAAAATAAAATCTTCTATAGGATTATTGCCTCTGGGTAATTCTCTAATGGAGTATTCGTAATTTTTTAAAAACTCCATGATAGAGTTTATAATTTCTTCTTGGTCTTTCGCTTTTGAAGTTATATCTTCCACAAGTTTTTTAGTTTTATCTGAAATATTAGGAGGTAGCTGAAGATAATTTTTGCTTACAGAACTTTCGTAATATTCATATTCAATATATGACTCAGCCAAATATTTTAAGGGTTGAGAAATAGGAGTTGATGTTTTATAAACTGCTGGATAATCTACGGTAATATTTTGCATATAAATTTTGGAAGGAAAATCCAAAAGCGGTAAATAATTTTCATAAGAAGGTTCTAAAAGAACAGAGTATGTCTTTCTTTTCCCGTATATGGTTGAATATTCGGGAAAGCTTATTTTTTCCTTTCTAGTCCAATTTTTACCATTGAAGTTATCAAAGGATATAATTCTCCAATACAATGCTTCTTGAGGTATCCTTTCTATATGGACCCTCATAACAACAGATTTATCCTCTTGTATTGATGAAACATCTCCTAAATTCACTAATGAAGAAAAGCCTGTCTTTGAACTTGTCAAACCAAAACTAAATAAAGGATAGGGAGTTCTTGGTAAAAAAATGAAGAAAATTATGCTCATGGGAATACAAAAAGCAATGATAAATAAAATATACTTAAAAACACTTTTTAAAAAAAATCTATCCACATACTGCTGGGCAGTATCTTTTAAATAAGTTATTAAAAATACTGAAAATAAGGATATGGCAAAAACTAAGACAAAACGTAAAAGAAATGTCCAGGAAAAACTAAACAAGGTAGATGCACACAAAAGTAACAAAGCTAACAGGTTTATCTGAAAATACTCTCGAGATTTTTTTTGACTTAGAAATCTTGCTGCACTTATTAAGGCAAGAGCTTCAACAGAGGGAATAACTATATCCTCTAAAGAAAAATTCACAAAGGGTAAAATAATAACAATTATTGATATTAGATTTATAATCCACTTATTAATTTTTATGTTTCTGAAATGTACTAAAAAAGCCAAAGATACAAAAGCAAAAAAAATTATTGTAAAAATGATTGATATATTACTTATAATTCCAAGAAAAGCGATTATTAAAATCAAGAAAGTGGTAAAAAAAAGAAGATGATCAATTTTTAAAGAATTAGTAGAGAGCCAAGGCATTAAGCATTCTCCTTAAATGAGTTTTTCCAGTGTCTGGTTTAAATGTCTCATTTTCCAAGGAAAGTCCAACAGGTATTCCTCTTTTATGAAGTTCCATGATAGTGAAAGTTACCTTACCAATTTTTTCCTCCAAACTACCTGAAAAATCTGATAATTTTATCATAATAGGATTGCCTCTATATGGAGAAAACTCTTTACTCATTAAATCAAGACTTTTAGCAGAAGCTTTCCAATGAATGTATTTTATTGGTTCTGTGGGATTATAATTTTTTATACCTGATATATCTCCTTCATAAGCTTTTCCCATAGCTATTTTTGAATCTGTCATTCTATCTCCTTCTGAAAAATAAAAGGAAAACTCACATTTGATAGGTTTTGGGAAGACTATGATTTCTTGGTTGATGGGTAAAGTTAAGATTCTTTTGAAAAAATAAAAGGGAAAATACGATGAAATATAGACTTTATCAATAGATACTTTGCCCCGATGGGTGAAATTGACTTTTAAACTGAATATTTTCTTCTCATCAACGTGGGAAATTAAAATAATACTTTGGAACAATTCTATTCTAATTAACAAAGAAGGAAGAAAAAATTTTTTTTTAATTTCGAAATTAATCTTTGCGGGAAGATTTGCAAAAATATCATCATAGCTCACAATTTTAAGTTTAATATTTAAAAGATTATAAATTGAAAATAAACCACTAACAGCCATTAAGCTCAATAAAAATGATAAAACTATAAAAAGTAAATTATTTCCAGTATTAATAGCGGAAAAACCAATTATTAAAGTAGTAGTTATAAATATCCAACCAGCTGAAGTTATTTTTACGGAGGAACTGGAATTTTTTCGAAAATTGATAATATCACCTCTTCCTTTGATAATGCATCATCTTTTAATATTATCCTGTGAGGAGTTACAAAAGGTAGAATCTCTTTTACATCTTCTGGAATAACATAGTCTCTTCCTTTGAAAAAAGCATTGGTCTTCGCTGTATAGGAAATAGCTAATCCAGCTCTTGTGGAAAGACCCAAAATAATTTTTGGATCTTTTCTTGTGGCATCTATAAAACTAATAATCCAATCAATTATTTTTTCTGATATATAAATATTCCTTATTTGGCTCTGTATCATCAGAATCTCTTCTCTATCCATAATTGGATTAAGTTTATATAAATCTTCCCTTGAACTGCCTTTCATTAGTATCTCACTTTCTGCTTTTTGGGTTGGATATCCGATATTTATTTTCAACATAAACCTGTCTAATTGACCTTCCGGTAAAGGAAATGTGCCATAGAATTCAATCGGATTTTGAGTGGCAATGACAAAAAAAGGTTTAGGCAATTTGTAAGTGATACCATCAATTGTTACCTGTTCTTCAGCCATTGCCTCTAAAAGGGATGATTGAGTTTTTGGAGTGGCTCTATTTATCTCATCTACTAAAACAATATTATTAAAAATTGGACCTGGCTTAAATTCAAACTCTCCAGTATTTTTATTAAAAACATTCAATCCCGTTATGTCTGAAGGTAGCAAATCATTTGTACATTGAATTCTTCCAAAAGAAAGATTGAGAGCTTTCGATAAGCCTATAGCAAGAGATGTTTTCCCAAGCCCTGGTAAATCTTCAATTAGTAAGTGTCCTTTCGAAAATATGGCAATTAAAGATAGGATTATAGCCTTTTGTTTACCTTGAAGGCAAGATTTTAAATGATTAATAATATCCAGTATTCTTTGATTCTTGACATTTTCTATCATAAAGAGGGGGCTTAAACCCCCTCTTTTATTTTAACCTTCTATGTATACCTTTTCAACTGGTGGTGCAACCTGTTTTTTACGAGAGAGAACTCCTGGAAGCCATACAGAAGGTCCTGAAACCTTTACATTAAAGGCTTTTTCTATTTTTGCTGCGTCTCCTGCATAGAAAAGTTCTGTACCCTCTTTAACAATATCAGTAGCCATAAAAATAACCATATCATAACCTTTACTTGCTTTTAAATCTGTAAGGTACTTAACGAACTCTTCTTTTCTCTCATATACTTCTTCAATATCCACTACCTCAGTTTGACCAATTCCTACTTTTAATCCTTTGAAATCATAATCTTTGAAGTCTACATGAACAACATCAGCAATTGGTTTTCCTTTTATACTTGCTTTAGCCTTTTTGAGTTCAACACCATATTTTGTTATGTCAGAAATTCCTGCCACTGCAGCCAATTCTTGAGCAATCTTTTTATCCTCCTCAGTAGTTGTTGGAGATTTAAATATAACAGTATCAGAAAGAATAGCAGATAAAAGCAATCCTGCATAAGTTTTATTTGCCTTTACTTCTGAAGGAAACATTTTTGCAATAACTGTAGCAGTACTTCCCACGGGCTCAATATGAATAAAAATTGGATCTGGATAGTTGAAATTCATCTTATGATGATCAATTACTGCCAGAATCTTTTCTGCTCCATCAACTCTTTGTTTTTCTTCATTATGATCAACCAAAACAAGGGTTTTCCCTGCTGCATTTTCAAGAACTTCTGGAGCAGATACGCCAAACTGCTTAAGTGCAAACTCTGTTTCTTCATTAATAGGTCCTGCAGTAGCTGCTTTGTAACCCTTGATACCAGCATAAACAATTGCAGAGCAAACTGTGTCTGTGTCTGGTGCCTTATGACCGATTACATAAATATCACTCATTTTACCCTCCTAAAGAGTTTTTTTAAAATTGTAAAATTTTGACAATTTTAAATCCAAAAAGTCAAGAATAAGACCATTAAAATTTAAAATAGACTTATAAAGAATATCATACCTTCATATACAATGCAGTAATTGAAAGAAGCTTTAAAATTTTCATTAGATGATTTGTTTAAGTAGTTCTTTCAAAGACACTTTTAATTCAGGATGAATAATATGGGGAGCAATCTCACATAATGGCTTTAATGCAAATTCTCTCTCATGCATTAGTGGATGAGGTATGGTTAAAGTATCACTTTTTAGGATCAAGTTGTCGTAGAATATGATATCAATATCAATAATTCTTGGACCGTATTTTATAGTATTTTGTCTACCCATTTTTATCTCTATTTTTTTAATCTCTCCAAGTAAATCAAAGGGCGAAAGAGAGGTAGAACATTCTATAGCTAAATTTAAAAAATCAGGCTGTTTTTTGTATCCCCACGGTTTAGTTTCATAAAGAGAAGACTTTTTTAAAATTATTACTCCTATTTTCTCTAATTCTTCCAGAGCATTTTCTATATTCTTAGCTCTATCACCTAAATTTGAACCAAGAAGAAGATAAACAGTAGCCATAATTTTATATTTTAATGTAAAATTTAAAAAAAATCTGGAGGTTTATATGATAACAGCAAAAGTAAAATGGGCAGAAGATATGCATTTCATAGGTCAATCAGGCACTGGTCATACAATCGTCATGGATGCAAGCCCTGATTATGGTGGATTTAACTCTGGCATGAGACCAATGGAACTACTACTTATTGGACTTGGTGGATGCAGTGGAATGGATATTGTTTCAATCCTAAAAAAGAAAAAACAGGATTTAAGGGGATTAACAATAAATATAAAAGGCAAGCAGGCTGAGAATTATCCAAAAAGATTTACAGAAATTGAAATTGAATTTATAATTAAAGGGAAAAATCTATCGGAAGAAGCAGTTAAGAGGGCTGTGGAACTATCAATGGAAAAATATTGTTCTGTAAAGGCAACATTGGAGGGTTCTGCAAAAATTATTCATTCTTTTAAAATTGAAAATATTGACTAAAAAAGTTATCCCTTGAAATAAACTTTTTAAGAGAAAAATTTTTGTAAATCTAAATAAGGATTTCAAAGAGGGATAAATTTAATTAATGTAGTTTAAGCCTTTCATAATACATATCAAATTCATAACTCTTCATAAATTTAAGCATAGGATATTTTTCTTTGATATTCTTCTCTGCTTCAGGTGAATAACTATATCCAACAAGGCTTCTTTAGGTTCAAACAAAATTTCCAACGTATCTATCATAATTAAAATTGTAATATATTTATGAGAGGAATAGAATTTTTAATTCTTATTTGACCTGTAAGAAAATTCATCCAAAAATCTGAGACATTTTAGGATTTAGGTGAAAATTAAAATAGGGCTCTTCCTCTAACTCAAAATAACCAGATTCCATTATAACCCTAAGAAATTTGATATGGGAAGTATGGCCTCCTCTTTCGAAAATAAAATGTCCCTCAAGGGGATAACCAATAAGAGATAAATCTCCTATAGCATCTAAAATTTTATGCCTTACAAACTCGTCTTTAAATCTAAGGGCGCTACCAACAATACCTTTTTCATCCAATACAACAGCATTATCTAAGGAACCTCCCTTTGCTAATCCATTTTTGAGGAGATACTGAATATCCTTTAAGAAACCAAACGTTCTTGCAGGTGCTATTTCTCTTATAAAATTTTGCTCATTAATATCCAAAGTAAGGGACTGCTCCATTATGAGAGGATGCTCATAAAAAATCTTATAGCTAATTCTAAAACCTCTATAAGGTTTAGCAATTACTCTTGAATGTGACTCTTCATAAATAAATGGCTTGGTTATTTTGAGTAGAGGTATCATTTTACTTTGCTTGGATGTACCCACTTTAAGTATGGCTTTTACATATTCCAATGCGCTACCATCAAGAGCTGGTACTTCTGAACCATCAATTTCAATTAAAAGATTTGTAATACCAAAAACATAAAGCGTTGCAAGAAGATGCTCCACAGTTCTAACTCTAACTCCATCAATTCCCAAGGTAGTTGCAAAGGTGGTATCAATTACAAAAGGAAATTTTGCTTTAATTGATAATCCTCTATCTTTTCTGTAAAAAACTATTCCTGTATCTCTTGCTGCTGGAATAAGCTTAATATTAATCTTTTTACCTGTATGAATTCCTATTCCAGAAAAGGAAATTTCTCTTTTTATTGTTTTTTGAAATGGCATATACTCTAAAGAAGTTATCAAAAAACATGCCACCTAAAAAAGGTAATTGAATTAAGAATTTTTAAAAATAGCCTGTATCAAAATTGACACAGCAAAGGAAAATTAAAAACAGTATCTATGCTTCACCACCCACAACAATTTCAGGAATTCTAACAGTAGGCATTCCATCAGTAACAGGTACACCTTGAGAATTTTTACCACAGGTACCGATTGAAAATCCTAAATCATTCCCTACCATGTCAATATTTTGCAATATTTCCTGCCCAGTACCAATAAGAAGTGCTCCTCTTACAGGGTCAGATAAGTCTCCTTTCTCAATGGTATAACCTTCTTGAACCTCAAAAACAAATTCTCCTGTGACAGTATTTACTTGACCTCCACCCATTTTCTTTACGAAAAAGCCTTTTTCAACAGATCGAAGTATTTCCTCAGGTTTATGATTTCCGGGAGCAATTAAGGTGTTACTCATCCTTGGAATAGGATAATATTCATAGGACTGTCTTCTTCCATTTCCTGTTGATTTTTTTCCTTCTTTCATTGCATTGTATTTGTCATAAAGATAATTTACTAAAACTCCCTTTTCCACCAATACAGTTCTCTGAGCTGGAGTTCCTTCATCATCAAAAATATATGAACCTCGCATATTAGGTAGAGTTGGGTCATCAATTACAGTGATAAGATCTGATGCCACTTTCTGTTCTAACTTATTACTATAGATTGACAAACCTTCATGAACAAGATCTGCCTCCAGACCGTGTCCAATTGCCTCGTGAATCATAGTTCCTCCTGCCTCTGAAGAGATTACAACAGGCATTCTTCCGCCTTTAATTCTTTTTGCTTTTAGCATCATTAAAGCTCTTTGAGCTGTTTTTTTAGCCACTTCCTCTAGATTGTTTTCTTGAAAAAATTCAAATCCTTTTAATCCTCCCAATGATTCATAACCGGTTTGAATGACTCCATCTTCATGGGCAACCACTTGAATTAAAAATAAGATATAAGTTCTCTTTTCCTCCGTAAAAAAGCCTTCTGAATTTGCAATTTTAATTATTTGAATAGAGTCACCGTAGAGAGTTTTGACCTGCTTAATTTTTTCACTCTCTGCCCAGGCTACATTGTTTGCCTTTCTTAAAAGCTCAAATTTTTCACTAAAGGGCACTTCATGAGGCTCAATTTTTATTAAAAAACTCTTGTCATGTTGGTGTTTGATAAGTTTTTTCATATTAAAGGTATTTCCTGAGAAAGTCTTATTCACCATTAAAGCTAAAAGCTCCTCAATTCCCTTTTTTGAAAAATCGTTTGTAAAAGCGTAAGATATTTTCCCATCTCTAATTACCCTTACTCCAATGCCTTTTTCAAAAACTGTTGAAGTCTTCTGAACTTTATTCTCCTCCATTTGAAACTGATTAGTTATTCGTTCCTCAACAAAAATATCTACAAAATCTCCCTTAAGTTTTCCTAATATTTCTAAGAAAAGATCCATATTAAACTCCTCCTTTTTCCTTACACTAACCTTCCAAAAAACAATTATTAAAATTCTATTAGAAACCACTATATTCTTGCTAACTTAAAATTTAAAACCGGAATATTCAGTTATAAACTCTCTAACTCTCTCATAATTCTTATCTGATTTTCCTCTCTTCCAAGGTATTTCCATATTTCAAAAGCTCTTAGAAAATAATCCTTTGCCCTTCCTTTATCCTCAAGATCTTTGTATAGTCCCGCAAGAATCTCCATATCTAAGGCTATTTTTTCTGGTAAGGCAAGCTCTCTATCAATTGAAAGAGCTCTTAATAAATAAGTCAATGATTTATTTTTATTCTTTTTTGCATAAAGTTCTCCAAGAAGCCTAAGAGTATTAGCTTGCTCAATTTTTGAAATTTCATTATTCATAGACAATGATTTATTAAGAAACTCTTCAGCTTCTTCATTAGCCCCCCTTCTCATCTTGAATCGTGCAAGAAGATTTAAAGATTTTATTCTCATGTATGGTGAATCTGAATAAATTAATTTATCTAAGAGAGCTTCAGAGTTTTTATTTGTTAAAAATCCTATTCTTGCCTTTTCAAAAATTATTTCTTCAAAAAGACTTTCTGGAAGATATGTTTTCTTTGATAACTCCTCAGCAGAATTTAGACATTTCTCAGCATAATATATTTTATCTAAGGAAGTATAGATCCTTGATAAGCTAAGGAGAATCATCACAGTAGAATTATCATCTTGAATTATGCGAGATTTTTTCAAAGCTTCTTCATAAAGACTTAATGCCATTTTAAAATTGCCTTTTTCAAAAGCTCTATTTGCTCTTTTTATTAAACTCTCCATTTCCTTTACTCTATAAGGCTCCTCAATTGGTGCTCTGTAGCATCCTTGAAGTATAAGGGGTAAAAACAAAATAATTAAAAATAGAAACTTTATCCTATTTTTCATAACTATCTGCTTCCAAAGGTTTTATATCACGCTTTTTGATCCCTTCTCTTATAGGCCAAATTCCCTTTATGCTCGTAAGGATTTCATCCAAATCTTCCATGCTTCTTTTTGTTTGTTCAATTATTAGGGTTAAATCCTTTTTTGTTATCTCATTGAAATTTGAGGTTATTTCATTTAAATGCTTGGCAGAATTTTGAAGGGATTTAATAAGCTCTGTGAGTTCTTCAATTGTATTTTCTGATTTAGCAAGTATGGAAGGAGTTTTATCCTTAATATCATCCAGTAAGAAGTTAAGTTTATTGGTTGTGTCTACTAAATTTTGGGATATTTTCTCTATATTATGAATGCTTTTCTTAATGTCACCTTGGGGCTCATTAACATAGTTTATAGTCTCTTTTATTCCTTTCAAAATCTCAGATATTTCACCTTTAAGCTCTGCAGCGATCTCTTCAATACCTGAGTGCCTAAAAAATTTTATTGTTTGTTTAGGTTTTATGAGGGCACCTTGGCCTGGTAGGATTTCTATGTAGTATTCACCTATGAATCCCTCCTTAGTAAGAATTGCCACTGTTCCTTCTCTAAACCACTTAGTGTGTTTATCTTCTATGGAAAGAGTTATTCTTACAAATCCATCATCCATGAGCTCCATATTCTGGACTCTGCCTATTTTAAAACCTGATAATCTTACCGACATTCCTGTATAAACTCCTGTAGCCTTTGAGACAACACAATAAAAATTCTCTGTTTTTGTAAATAAACCTCTTTGCTTTCCTGCAAAATAGAGAAATGATAAAGCACCTACTAAGGCAACTATAATAAAAATAACAATTTTCCCTTTAAGAAATATAAATCTGGGATCTTTGTGTTTGATTACCATTTTTCAATCCACCTTGTCTTTAAAAAAATGAAATTCCTTCTGGGAGCTTAAAATACTAATAATAGTTTGGTTCTTAATTGTTTTTTCAATCTTACTTAATAGCCACTGCCTTTGCTCTTCACTAATTCCTTGAAAGGGATATTCTAAAATCATAATCTCTG
>CALDSV010000077.1 GCA_937924475.1 uncultured bacterium | reverse complement strand
GAAAAAATACAATTGCTGGAGAAAAATAATATTCAAATAAAATGAGTTTAATGGACTTCATTTACAAAAACTGTCCAAGATTATCTTGGGCAGAGCCATTAACAGAAGCTCAAGAAAAAATTCTGATTCAGGATTACGGAGAAGATAAAGTTAAAGATATGCTTCTAAGAATAGAGGCATACGAAAAGAAAAATTACAAAACAATTTACCGAACAGTAAGAAATTGGTTCAAAATACAAAGAAAATCAAATAATAATAAATATTATGTTGGCTAATCTTCCATTAAGATATAAAGAATATTTAAGACAAGAATACTCGATTCCCACAGAGTTAATCTCTGTGGTAGAAAAAGGAGGAAGCTTATATTTGTATGGAAAAGTGGGCAGTGGTAAAACATATACTGCCGTAAAACTTTCCGAATACATAAAGCCAAAACACAAATATTCTCACCAAACAGGAAAAGCTAAAGGAATCTTTATCAATGCTGATGAAATGTTTCATCAGCTATCAATTCCAGAAAATAAACCTGTTATATTTGGAAAACTTCAAAACTATGATTATATAATATTAGATGACTTAAGTCTTGGGAATTGGACTCCTGCCAAACAGGAGTCTTTATTTGTCATAATAAACAAAGTGTATGTATTAAAGCAGCAAATAATAATAACAAGCAACTATTCCCCAAAGGGAATAGAAAACTTGGATAATCGGATTACATCCCGATTATCCGAAATAGGAAAATTTTTTGAGTTCAAAACAGAAAGGAGAAAAAAATGGCAGTAAAAGAAAAGGAAAAAGAGGGCATCCTGCAAAAAATCCAAAAAGCAGGCGAATATTTCGATTATTTGCCCAAAGATAAGGAGAATCGCTTCCATAAATATAAATATGTAAGCGAATCTCTTATCAAAGAAAAAGCCCATCAAATGCTCCAAGACTTAGGGATAGTCTTCAACTTTTCTATTGAAAAGGTTGATATGGCAGTACTCAATGAGCAAATATTGTACACAATAACAGCGGAGTATAGTTTCATTGATACTGATACAGGCGAAAGGTTCGGTGGGAAAGCCGCTGGTTCTGGAATTGACTCTGGAGACAAAGGTCTCTATAAGGCAATTACAGGAGCAATAAAGTACATATTTCATAGCACTTTCTTAATTCCAAGCGGTGATGACCCTGAAAGAGATGACAAGGAAGAAATTAAAACCGAAAAATTTATTCCACAGGAAGCTAAAAAGGTGGAAGCAAAGACAGAAGTAAAAGCGGAAACAAAAACAGAAGTAAAGCCAAAGAGTGGAGCAACGCACGAAGAAGTTATTGAAAAGGAACTTGGCGGTAAGGTATTGGTTGACCCCTCAGAAGATGAAGCTCAATTACAAAAATATATGAAAATTATCGCTGGCTCTGATATTGAGCCGATAGCTAAAGACTTAGCAGCATCCAAAACCTTGAACGAACTGAAACAAAAGTGGATGACCTTGTCACCGAGCCAGAAGAAGAGATTGGAAACACTTAAGGAATTATTGAAGAAAATGCTATGATAGAAGAATTAAATGAAATAAACGAATACTTGAATCAGCCAATTTCGGATGAACCTGCCTTATTGGTTGAAAGACTTAACAGGTTGCAGGGATATCTGGCAAGAATGCCAAAAATCCTCGCAGATTGCAAGTATAACACCCTGAAGGCAAGGGAAAAGGCTTTAGAAAATTTAAATTTAGAAAAAATATCGCCAAGCGTTCTTAAGCAAATTTTAGAAGGGCAAATAGCTGGGGAAATTGCCCTTGAACTATATGCCGACAGAACAGAATCGGCAATACAAAAAATGATAGAAGCAACAAGAAGCGTTCTATCTTATCTTAAACAAACTTGGGAAGGAGAATAAAATGAGTAGAAAAGAAAAATATAAAAAAGAATTTCCGAAAGGAATTAAGGTTGATTATGATTATATTCCAAATTATTCTGAAGTTAAACTAATAATCAATGTAGAAGAACTCAGAGAATATTTGAATGAAATTGAAACAAAAACTTTTGCCATATATTTGGCTACAAGCCCGAAAGGTACTCAATACCTTTACCGTTGGGTAAAAAATGAACCTCGAACAAACAAAAACAAAAAAGACGAAAATGAACAGGAAAAATTTAACTTTTAAGAAGGCATTAAGAAATGCAATAGCGGAATTTAGGCATAAAATTCCGCCATACAAAAGCCGCAAATATTTGCGATGGGTAAAAAACAGATTCCCAGATTATGAGATACATCATATTTTAGGTTCTCATATTGGCAAAAAAAATACCGATTATTTGGTAGTTCCGTTAGCTCCAGATGTACATCGCAAAATGCAAAGATATTATTATAAATTTTTCCCGATGCACATTACTCCAGCCGTGCTTATATTACTACATTACGCCAAAGAAGTCTATCAAGTAGAATTGGAAGTTCCAGATACTATGGAGCAAATGATAGAAATAATTGAAACTATACATAAATTAGATAAGAGGGAACTATGAGATTTGGTTCAATTATTATTTGGTCAATTCCCCCAGAAAAGCTTAAGGGCTTTAATAAATTGTTTGATATTCTTCAAAACTTTTTTACAAAAATGCCACAAACACACGCTTCTATTTTGCTTGATAAAGTAGAAGGAACAAATATGTGGTATGAATACGAAGCCACAACAACCGTAAGAATCTCGCTATATTCTTATAATGAACATAGTGAGATTTATGAAATCATTGCTCCAACAAGCTTGATGAAAAAAATTTTTATAAGTTTATATCACGAAAATAATGGTAAGGTTTATAATATTCTCCAAACGCTTTATTTCGCTTGGAGATGGTTTTTTGAATTGTTCGGATTTAGAACTACCAAATGGTTTAATCCTTTTGGTATGTTTGGTTTAATATGTAGCGAGCTGGTATATCTCTATTTAATGGAAATAGCTACAACAA
>CALDSV010000076.1 GCA_937924475.1 uncultured bacterium | reverse complement strand
CACTTAACACGTCCTTCAAAAGCCATACTTCTTAAAACCTCCTTTTAATCTCCCCACCTACGGCAGGTACTTAAAACTTCGCTTAATGCAAAGATACTCTTTTATAACATGCTACCTTGGAAAAAGTAAAGGAAAATTTTTTACTCATCGTTTTTTATCTCTTCCCACATAAGATCCATTTCTTGGAGAGTCATCTCTTTTAGGGATTTACCCTTTTCTTTTACAAGCTCTTCGATTTTTTTGAATCTCTTCTCAAACTTTCTATTTGTCTTTCTTAAGGCTGATTCAGGATCTACTTTTAAAAAACGAGCAATATTTACAATGCTAAATAAAACATCTCCCAACTCTTCTTCTATTTTCTCACTCTGTCCGGATTTGATTGCTTCTTTAAATTCCTTCATTTCCTCCTCAAGCTTCTCTAAAACCCCATTAATACTGTCCCAATCAAAACCAACTTTTGCCACTCTTGATTGAATCTTATAAGCTCTAAGTAATGCTGGCAAAGATAAAGGTATTCCCTCAAGAATTGATTTACTTAGTTTACCTTCCTCCTTTTTTCTATCATTCCATTGGGATAATACTTCCTCTGGAGTTTTAAACTCTGCATCACCAAATACATGAGGATGTCTACTTATCATTTTTTTTGAAATAATCTCTATTACATCTTCTATATCAAATCTTCCCTCATCCTTGGCGATTTTACTGTGAAAAATTATCTGCAAAAGTAAATCTCCTAATTCCTCCTTAATTCCCTTATAATCCTTATTTTCGATTGCTTCAATTAACTCGTACGTCTCTTCAAGCAAGTATCTTTTAAGAGAATCATGGGTTTGCACTCTGTCCCAAGGACAACCTTCTTCTGACCTGAGTTTTTCCATTATTTCAACAAGTTTTTGGAATTTTTCACTCAATTTCTTCCTCCAAGATTTTATAAAAACTTTTTATAATCGCTGAATTATCCTGCAGAGAAAAAATATCCTCTCCTCTTTCACTTAATTTTTTTAAATTTACATCAAAATTCACATAAAAAATTTTTTCAAAATCTCTATTTATCTCATCCATTTTATGTGTAGCCTGATTAACAATAAAAATATTCTTCTTAGGATTAATACCTACCTGTTTTATGAGCTCCTTTATCCTTAAAGCTGCTTGAATACTACTTTTAGCAGGTGTTCCCACAATAAAAAGAATATCAATTTTATCTAAAATTCCTCTACTTATATGTTCCATTCCTGCTTCATTATCCACCACTATATACATATAATTTCCAGAAATTTCAGAAATAATTCTCTTTAGCACATTGTTAACAGCACAATAACAACCTTTTCCTTCAGGCCTTCCCATTACAAGTAAATCAAATCCCTCCGATTCCCTAAGGATTCTATTTATTTCAATCTCAAGCCATTCATCAAGAGACATTCCATCAGGTTTTCTAAGGAGGGCGTTATCTCTTATTTCAGCTAAAGTTTCTACTTCTTTTATCCCTAAAAGATCAGGAAGGCAATAATTAGGATCTGCATCAACAGCGAGAATAGGCTTTAAAAATTTTTCTCTAAGATATCTTACTGTTAATGCTGCAAGAGTGCTTTTCCCTGTGCCACCTTTTCCTGCAAAAACTATATAGTAGCTCATTTTATCTCTTTTATTACCTTTAATAAATCCTCAAATTTGTCAATTATGAAATCCGCATTTCTTAGCAATTCTTTTTGTCTATAACCATAGGTGACAGCGACAGTTTTAATCCCTGCGGCCTTTCCAGCTTCAATATCAATATTACTGTCTCCTACCATAATTGTTCTCTCTTTCATAGCCTTAAAGTACTCCATAGTTTTCAATATAGGTAAAGCAGAAGGTTTTTGTTCTGCAAAATAATCATTGCCAGCAATAAAATCAAAATATTTTTTTAATCCAGTAGCATCCAAGGTTTTCATAGTAAGTTCCGTTAGCTTATTTGAGATTATAGCCTTCTTTATACCATTAAGCTTCTGCAATGTTTCTATTACCCCAGGATAAGGTTTACTAAGATCTGCTATGTGTGCTGAATAGTAACTTATAAAGCAATTAAGAAGAGGGAATAGAAATTCCTTAGATAAATTTCTTATCTCCAATACTTTTTCTATGAACTTTCTTACACCTTCACCAATTAGGCTTTTTACTTCATTTTTTGTAAATTCTTGAATTTCATATTTTCCAAGACAGTAATTGATGGCCTTTGTTATATCATCACATGTATCAACTATTGTTCCATCTAAATCAAAAATAATAAGTTCTAATGACATAATAACTCCTACTTAAAACCAATCTTCTCTTTATTATAACCTAACTGTAATTAATTCCCTACCTAAAACATTATCCCTAAATTTTCTAAAAAAATTCATTATTTTTGACTGCACATCTCAGAATCAGTATTTCTTCTTCTCTCCTTAAGAGGTGTCTTTAAAATATGGTAAAGAAATCTAAAGGTGAAAATTAAGATAGTAGATGATTTTTAGTGTATTTAAATTTATGAAAAAATTTTTTAAGAATTTTTGAATTATATGGTATAATTGTTCAGCATGGCAAAAATAGACGCATTTTTTAATTTAATGTTAGAAAACAAAGCAAGTGACCTTCATCTTATAGCTGGAAGTCAACCTGTCTTAAGAATAGATGGAGAACTTGTAAGAGTCAAATACAATGTTTTAGATAATGTAGAATTAAGAAGACTACTTTATGAAATTACACCAGAAGAAAAAATTAAAGTTTTTGAAGAGACAGGAGATCTTGACTTTGCTCATGAAATTCCTGGTGTTGCTCGTTTTCGTGTTAATTATTTCATGCATAAAGAAGGGATTGGAGCAGCCTTCAGGCATATCCCTAATGAGATAAAAACAATTGATGAATTAGGTCTTCCTCAGGTATTAAAGAAATTCGCCATGCTCAAAAAAGGCATTATCCTTTTAACAGGACCAACTGGCTCAGGTAAATCAACTACCTTAGCAGCTATGATTGATTATGCAAACACAAACAGAAAAGATAGAATAATAACAATAGAAGACCCCATAGAATTTATTCACCCAAACAAAGGATGCGTCATATCTTATAGAGAAGTGGGGACCCATACAGAATCCTTTGCAAAGGCTTTAAGAGCAGCTCTCAGAGAAGACCCTGACATAATATTAGTAGGTGAAATGAGAGATCTTGAAACAATACAGCTTGCCTTAGAAGCTGCTGCAACAGGTCATCTTGTCTTAAGCACCCTCCATACCTCATCATCCATCAAAACTATTGATAGAATAATCGATGTTTTCCCTCCAGACCAGCAAGCTCAAGTAAGAACTTCTCTTAGTGAATCATTACAAGCAATTGTAGCTCAAACTTTACTGAAAAGAGCTGATAGAAGAGGTAGAGTTGCAGCATGTGAGGTATTAATAAACACCTATGCTGTAGCAAACCTAATAAGAGAAAATAAAACACATCAGATCTTATCCATCATGCAAACAAGCAAAAAGATAGGAATGCAAACAATTGATGATGCTCTACTTGAATTACTCCAGCAAGGCAAGATTACTCCAGAGGATGCTTATGAAAGAGCATCAGACAAACAAAAGTTTATAAAATTTCTAAAAGAAGCTCCTGAAACGGTATTTGTATGAGGAAACAAGAAATAGACTTCATTTTAGATAAAATATGTGAATTTCATGAGGAAATATCTGATATTGTATTTACTGTGGGAAGACCTATTCAGGTAATGTTATGGGGTGAGCTTAAACCTGTATATTTAAAAGATATTCCTATTGAAAGCTTAACCCCTTTTCACACTGAAATCATAGCCTTAACCTTAATGGGTAATCAGAAAAGACTTATAGATAATTTAATCAATATAGGCTATTGCGACCTTGCTTATAGTATATCAAAAGCAAGATTCAGAGTAAATATTTTCTCCCAAAGAGGTAATTACTCTATTGTAATGCGTAAGTTACCAATTACAGTTCCCACAATAGAAGAATTGAAACTTCCTGAAATAATTAAAGAGATCGCAAAGGAAAGAATGGGACTTGTATTGGTTACTGGTGCTACAGGTTCTGGAAAATCCTCCACATTAGCAGCAATTTTAAATATCATTAATCATTCTCGAGCCTGCCACATAATTACTTTAGAAGATCCTGTTGAGTTTTTACATCCCCATATAAAAGCCACATTTAATCAAAGAGAGATGGGTGTTGATTTCCATTCCTATGCTGATGGACTGAGGGCTGCTCTTAGACAATCACCTCATGTAATACTTGTGGGTGAAATAAGAGATAGAGAAACCCTTGAAATAGCTATGCAAGCAGCAGAAACAGGACATTTAGTTCTTAGTACAATGCATACTACTGATGCTGGGCAAACAGTAGGAAGAGCAATTGGAATGTTTCCACCAGAGGATGAAAATTATATAAGATTAAGATTTTCTGATACATTAAAATGGGTTGTAAGCCAAAGACTTTTACCTAAGGTAGGAGGAGGTAGGATTGTTGCTACAGAAATTATGAGGAAAAATTTAAGAATTAGAGATCTCATAATTAATGGAGAAACTGCTGAAAAGACCTTTTATGATGTAATTGAGACATCATCTGCTTTAGGAATGCATACTTTTGATCAAAATATAATGGAGCTTTACAAAAAGGGACTTATTACAGAAGATACAGCTATAGCTTATGCATCGAGAAGAGCTACAGTTGTAAGAGAAATTGATAAAATAAAGGCTCAAAGGGGAGAAAAAACAACTGACATTGAAGGATTAAAAATTGATACAGAATACGATAAAAAAATAAAACGAGGTATATAATGCCTAAGGCTATGATTTGTGAAAACGATCCAGATCTTCAGAAAAATTTATCATTAATTTTTAAAACGGTGAATATTGAATCTATTCTGCCTGTAAGTTTAGAAGAGGCAATGAACAACCTTGAATTAGAAGACATAGAAATAATAATTGTAAATGAAAAATTTGCTAATGAAAAACCTCAAGACAATAGAATCATCAAATGGATTAACAGTTTACCCATGTATAGAAGAAGAGAGATAATGCTTATTATTACAGGAGAAAATCTTAAAAGCGCAGACAGGCTAATAGCCTTTGCAAAAGGAGCAAACTTAGTAGTTAACTCGAAAGAATTAAATAATTTTTACGCCTATTTCAAAAAAGCATACTTGGAATATCAATCTACTTACAGGCAATACAAAGAATTACTGAACAAATAATTCTCTCTGTCTTAAAGCTTCAAATATTAAAACAGCAGCTGCTACTGAAACATTCAAGGAGTTTATCTTCCCTTTCATGGGAATTTTTACTGTATAATCACAAAGAGATAAAACTGATTTTCTTATCCCTTTGCCTTCTGAACCTAAAACAAAAGCAATAGGTTGATTAAAATCCATCTCCCAAAAAAGATCCCTACCTGAAGCCTCTGCTCCTATAAGTAATATTCCCTCTTCTTTCATTTGCCTTATAGCATATTTAATGTTATTTATTTCCACTAAAGGCACATGCCATAACGCACCTGCAGAAGCTTTCCAAAGGGAAGGAACCATTCCTACAGAACGCCTCTCTTGATAAATTACTGCATGGATACCAGCTCCATCAGCAACTCTTAATATAGCTCCAAAATTTTGAGGGTCTTCTAAAAGATCAAGGATAAGAAAAAAAGCTGGTTCTGCCTTTGCTTTGGGTATCTCTAAAGCTTGCTCTAAGGAAATTGGTTTTTTCCTTATTACCTTTGCGACTATGCCCTGATGAAGCCCTTTAACCATTTTATCAATAAAGGAATCTTCTACAATTTTGATATTTACTGAATTAATTTCTGCTAATTCTATAAGTTTTGATAATTTTTTTGCTCTATTCCTTGAGATATAAAGCTCTTTTACAGCATCCTTAAGTTTTAAAGCTTCTTCCACTGGATTTATGCCATAAATATATATTAAATTTTTACTTTCCATACTGTTCTGTCCGGTTTATCTTCAAGAATTATCCCTTTTTTGAGAAGTTCCTCTCTCAATTCATCAGCCTTTTTCCAATCCTTCTGCTGTCTTGCCAATGTTCTATCTTGAATTGCTTTTTGTATTTCCTCTTCAGTGATATTTAATTTTCTAATTCCCAATAAATCTCTATACCAATCAATAGGTTTCCTTTGAAATATATTTAACACTCCCCCCAGTTCTCTGAGTATTTTCTCTGAATTTTTAATAAGAGTTATATCTTCTTCTGAAGAAGGTTTTTTATCAAGGAAACGATTTAATTCCTTTATAAATTCAAATAAAACTCCTATTGCTTTCGCTGTGTTAAAGTCATCATCCATGGCCTCTTCAAATTTTATCCTTAAACTCTCATAATAGGCTTTAAAATGAGTAACTTTGGATGAAGAACTGCTTTTTAATGACCTTAGTTCCTCTATTCGCATGGAAGTACTATAGAATCTGTCAAGCATCACCTCTGCTTCCTTTATGTATTCATGGTTAAACTCTATTGGACTTCGATAATGACTGGAAAGAAGAAATAACCTTAAGGCTTCAGCATCATACAAATTAAGAAGGTCCCTAATGTTAAGAACGTTTCCGAGAGACTTTGACATTTTTTCCTTATTTATAGTGACAAAGCCATTATGTACCCAATACTTTGCAAAAGGTTTACCTGTGTAGGCCTCAGACTGGGCAATTTCATTTTCATGATGTGGAAAAATAAGATCAGCACCTCCGCCGTGAATATCAAGTGTTTCACCGATATGCTTAATGCTCATGGCAGTGCATTCAATATGCCAACCTGGTCTTCCTCTGCCCCAAGGTGATTCCCACCAAGGCTCTCCAGGCTTGGAGGCTTTCCAAAGAGCAAAATCAAGAGGGCTTCTTTTTCTTTCATCTACCTCTATTCTTGCGCCATGAAGAAGATCTTCAATTTTCTTCTTCGATAATTTACCGTATTCTTTGAAATTTTCCACAGAAAAATAAACACTTTTTGATTCTCCCTCATCAACCTCGTAAGCATAGCCTTTTTCAATAAGAGTTTTTATTATTTCAATCATTTCTCCTATATGTTCAGTGGCTTTTGGTTCAATATCAGCCCTTGTAATACCCAGTTTATCCATATCTTTATAATATTCATTTGTATATTTTTCTGCTATTTGCCTACAGGAAACTCCTTCTTTATTTGCTCTGTTTATGATTTTGTCATCAATATCTGTAAAGTTTCTTACAAATTTTACTGTATAGCCTTTATATCTTAAATATCTTACAATTACATCAAAAACAACAGCGCTTCTGGCGTGTCCTATGTGACAAAGATCATAAACAGTAACTCCGCAGGCATATATTCCAACTTTATTATTCTCTATAGGTTCAAATTCCTCTAATTTACCTGTAAGAGTATTGTAAACTTTCATTTTGCCTCCTTAAATTTTAATAATATTTTAACATGCTAAGCAAAAGTGATTTTATGATACCTTAAATCTATTCACATCAGTATGAGGTATAAAAAGAGCTGATATATATTCATCCATGAAAGTTTTTGATCTTGAAAGGTCGATGTAAGTCATCCCCTCAGCAATTTCCTCTGCCTTATCTCGAAAATTTTTACTAAGAAGGCATAAAATTGAACCAGAAAGGGAGGTATTTCCAAGGAAATAGTACTTTTCAGAGTTTAATTTGGGGAGCATTCCAATTTCTATTGCTTTTTTTAAGTCTAAAAACTCTCCAAATCCTCCAGCAATATAAACTTTTGCTATCTCTGCCTCTGTGATACCTACTTCTATTAATGCTGTGGAGATACCGGCATAGATAGCGGCTTTTGCTCTGATAATGTTGTCAATGTCTGCCTGAGTAATGTAGCAATTCTCTGTAATATGAAATTTAACATCATCCTCAACAACAATATGTTTTGAAGTATTTGTCAAGATTTTGCCCTTTTTATCTATAATTCCAGCTTTAAAAAGCTCTGATACTATATCAATCATTCCGGAACCGCAAATCCCTAAGGGAGGAATATCTCCTATTACTTTAATTTCGAAAGTATCCCTTTTTGGATCATAGTAAAAAGCTTCTAAAGCTCCTTCAGTAGCTCTCATTCCACAGCTTATTCCACTTCCTTCAAAACAGGGTCCGGCAGAGGTAGAGGCTGTAATTAACCAATCCTTGTTTCCTATCACAATCTCTCCATTTGTACCTATATCAATAAAAAGGCAAACTTCTTCTTCCTTATAAATTCCTGAAGCAATAACTCCTGCTACAATATCACCTCCCACATAACCTGCCACTGAAGGCATTGTATATACGGGTATGTTGCTTTTGAGATTAATTTTTCCATCTGAAGCTCTCCAAAGAGGATAATGATTTATCACAGGTACATAAGGCTCTTGTCTTATGTATTTTGGGTTTAATCCCCAAAAAAGATGACACATCGTAGTATTGCCAGAGATAATCACATATAGAATTTGCCCCATTTTGTTTCTTAAAAGAAGGGTATTTATCAGGGCATTTATGTCATCTATTATTGATTTTCTTAAAATTTCAATGCCTTTCTGATTCTCTAAGGCATATATAATTCTGGTTATAACATCATCACCGTAGATAATCTGAGAATTATAACAGCTTGCCACATCTATAATTTTTCCTTTATCCATGTTTATTAAGGAGGCCACCACTGTAGTAGTGCCAATGTCCAAGGCTAACCCATAAATTGCCTCCTGGGGCTCCATAAAACTAATAATTTCCTCCTCATCCGGGGCAATGGCAAGGTTAATGTTCCAATTTTTTTCTCTTAAAAATTCAGATAAAATAGCTGCCTCTTTTGGAGTTATCTTAAGTTTTGATCCTGCAGTATGAATAATTCTATCAAAATCTGCCCGAGAATCTTCAATTGTAGGCGGTTTGACATTAAGGTTTAATCTTTTCACTAAAGGGTTAAAAAAATGAGGGTTTTCAGAAAAAATTCTCTCCACAAGCTCTTCTCTTGCCTTTGCTATCCTTTCACTTATTGCAATTAGATTAAAAGGAAGCTCTACAAGTAGATCCTCCTCAGGATAACTTTTACAAGCAAGTACATACCCCTCTTTTTTTTCAGCTTCTTTTATACCAAAAGAAGACTCTGTTTTTACCTTTCCCTCTAAAACCTTTATCTTGCATCTTCCACAAATTCCCTTTCCTCCACAGGAAGAAGGAAGATAAATTTTATTTTCTTGCAAAACTTCAAGAATGCTTTTTCCATGAGCTTCAAAAACTTCATCTCTATTTGTTTTTATCTTGAACATAACTTAAAATTATATCATGAAATTACTTTTTTACCGCATGGCTGGCTTAGGAGATAGTCTGCTCACCTTTCCTATTCTTGAAATATTCAAAAACAAAGGATATGAAATTACTGTATGGGGAAACACTGAATATTTTTCCCTCGCAAAAAGAGCTGGTATATGTAAGGAAGTAACCATTTATGAACCAAAAAATAACTTTCCCTTTTCAGTAATTTTATCAAAGGAAAAATCAGTGTTTCGTCATTTCAAAAATGCAATCTTTATTGACCCAATTCCTAAGGAGGAAAAATGGATTGTTCATTACTATTTGGAGAGACTAAATTTAATAGAAGAGACCTTTTCAAAGACTCTAAAAATTGATTTAAGAGAAGAAAAAATACCTCTTCTTTGCATAATTCATCCAGGAAGTGGTTCAAAAAAGAAAAATCCTTCTTTAGATTTTTTCATAGAGTTGGAGATTTTAATCCAAAAAAAGGGCTACAGTACTCTTTATGTTCTTGGGCCTGCAGAGAAGGAATTATCTCATATATTGAAGAATTATCAATTTTTTGAAAATATTTTGGATTTAGCAAAAACTCTTATGAAAGCTTCCCTTTACATAGGGCTTGACAGTGGCGTAAGCCATTTAAGTAGTTATCTTGGCATACCTTCTGTGATAATGTACGGTCCTACAAATCCTAAAATTTGGCATCCTCTGGGTGAAAAATTTTGGATTATAAGAGATGAAAAGTGTCCTCCCTGCTTTCCTCTCTCATGTAATGATAAAAATTGCCTGAGTAAGGACTTTTTAATCCCTCAAATTGAAGCCTTCTTAGACAAAAATATCAAAGAGCTTAAAATTTCTCAAACTTAAATAATGGGCATGCAAAATTAATAGATATCCTTTTGCATTAAGATAGTAAAGTTTTTCTGGTGAAATTACTGATATGGCCTCTAAATTTGCCATAAGCATATTCCGAAATTGCATTTTACCAAGTTTAGTTTCAATGTCAAGATTTAGTGGTTTAAGATATCCTGACTTTAATATTTCTTGTGAAAATTCTTCCACATCGTGAAAATCTCTTGCCAGTTCTGTTAATTTAGCCTTAATTTTTGAAAAAAATTCCCCTTCATTACCCTCTTCATCAAAAAGTCTTTCTCCCTCTGGTGAAGTATAAAGTTCATCAAAAACAATAGTATAATCTTGGCCTTCTTTAATTAGACCAAAAGGATAGTATTTACATACATTAGGTACAGCATCTACTTTCCAGTTTCCCTTCTCATCTAAGAAAACATTTCTTCCGTTTATACCGATTACAGCAAAAGGAAAAACATTGCCCTCTTGAGAGCCGAACATTACTGGATAGTACATTGTGGCAGTTAAAATTTCTGAATAAGTAATGGGAACAATCTCCACATCTTTCATAAAAGAGTAATCATAAGGCATTTTTATCCTCAAATCACGATGGACATGGCTATCAAGAGCTACTGCTTTTTTAAAAGCTTTCATTAATCCAAACATTTTCCCTCCCACCAGAAATTTTATTAAATTATATCACAAAATTTGACTTTTAAAAATTAATACATTAACAATAAAACATGAATCAAACTTTTGAAATACCAATAAAAGGTATGACCTGTGCTGCTTGTGCCCAAGCAGTACAGAGAGCACTAAAAAAAGTTGAAGGTGTAAAAGCAGCAGAGGTAAATCTTCTTACAGAAATGGCGAGAATTCAAGCAGAAAGTAATGTGGATATTAAACGCCTTATAAGCATTGTAAGAGCCACAGGATATGACATTGGTAAAAAAAGTCTTTATCTTCAAATGGGAGACTTTGATGCCGAAATTGAAAAACTGCTTCATGAAAAAATATCTAAGCTTCGTGGAGTTATTGAAATAAAAGGAGATATAGTAAACAAAAATCTATTGATTGAATATATTCCCACAATCATTGAAGAGGGTAAAATAATCTCTTTTATAAAAAGTATTGGTATAAAAAGTCAAAAATATTCAGAGACTTTTAAAGAGGAGGAAGAAAAGCAAAAAGAGTTCAGAAAACTGAAGAGAGATTTATATCTTAGTTTAATTCTTTCTTTACCAGTCTTTTTAGGAAGCATGTTTCATTTCCCTTTTCTGAATGACGGATATGTTCAACTGATTCTTACCAGTCCTGTTCAATTTATTATGGGTATGCGATTTCATCTTCTTGCCTTTGTTGCTTTAAGACACGGTACTGCCAATATGAATAGCTTAGTAAGCTTAGGCACAAATTCTGCATATTTTTATAGCCTTATTAACTTAATCTTCGGATCTGGCTCAACCCTTTACTTTGAAACTTCGGCTGTAATAATTACTCTCATTCTTTTTGGCAGAACACTTGAAGAGAAGGCAAAGGCTAAAACTTCTGAAGCAATAATGGAACTGATTCAAAGACAACCCAAAAAAGCCATTGTATTAAGAAACGGAAAAGAGCTTGAGATAAAAATTGAGGATGTTTTAGTAAATGACATAGTTATAGTTAAAGCATCAGAAAAAATTCCTGTTGACGGAATCATTTTAGAGGGTACTGGAACAATTGATGAATCTATGATCACAGGAGAGCCAATTCCTGTTGATAAATCAGTAGGGGAAAAAGTAATTGGTGGTACCATATTGTTAAGTGGTTTAATTAAAATTGAAGCAAAGGCAGTAGGGAAGGATGCACTTTTAAGTCAAATAATTAGACTGATAAAGGAAGCTCAAACTGGTAAACCTCCTGTTCAGAGGCTTGCTGATAAAATCTCAGCAATATTTGTTCCCATAGTATTAGCAGTAGCCCTTTTAACTTTCATAATTTGGATGATTCTAAAAAATGACTTTCCCCTGGCTCTATCTAATAGCATAGCTGTATTGATAATTGCCTGTCCCTGTGCCTTGGGACTTGCTACCCCAACAGCCATAATGGTAGCAACGGGAAGAGCTGCCAAGGAAGGAATTGTAATAAGAAATGTGGAAAAAATGGAAGAAATAGGTAATGTGGAAATAATATTTACTGATAAAACAGGCACATTAACTCAAGGAAAACCTGAAGTTAAAAGTGTTCAATATTTTGAAGATGATAGAAAAGAAATTTTAAAACTTACTTCTACTGCTGAGAAATATTCAGAGCATCCCCTTGCAAAGGCAATACTTAGACATTGTTTAAGAGAGGAAATCTTACCTGGAGAGCCTTTAGAGTTTGAAGTCATCGCTGGAGGAGGAGTTAAAGCTAAGGTAATAGATTCTAAAGGCATTGCAAGGGAAATTTTAATTGGCAGTAATAAACTAATGTTAAAGAAAGGTATAACTTTACCTAATTTTTCATTTTTTGAACCCACTACAAAAGTATATGTGGCTATAGACAATAAGATTAAAGCTTTGTTTTTAATCAATGATCCTATCCGAGAGGAATCTCTCAACCTTGTAAAAGAACTTAAAAATTTTAAAATTGAATTAATTATCTTAACAGGTGACAATGAAAGCTCTGCGAAAGCGGTAGGAGAGAGATTAGGAATAGAAAAAATCTATGCTGAAATGCTTCCACAGGAAAAAGCAAAGATTGTAAGACAATACAGAGTAAAACAAAGAAAAATAACTATTATGGTAGGTGATGGAATAAATGATGCACCAGCTTTAGCTGAGGCAAATGTGGGTATAGCTATGGGAAGCGGAACAGATATAGCTATTAATACGGCTGACGTAATTCTCATGAAAGGCTCTCTTAGAGGAATCCCGATTCTTATCAAGTTAAGTAATCTTACCTTGAGAACCATCAAGGAAAATCTCTTCTGGGCATTCATTTACAATATAATAGGAATTCCGGTAGCAGCAGGTATTCTCTATATTTTTGGTGGACCTTTTATGAACCCTATGCTTGCCTCTTTAGCTATGTCTTTAAGTTCTGTATCAGTAGTGAGTAATTCACTCCTATTGAAAAGGAAAAAAATTTAAAAGAAAAAGAAGGATATAATAACTCCAAAGCTTACTACATAGATTATATTTACATTTTTTAAAAGAGCAATAAAACATAAAGTACTCATCAAAAATTTTATTAAATTCCAATCAATGTTACCTGCGAATTTTAGAGTGGCAAAAAGAAGAAGACCTGCAAAAGATGAAAGAAGCCCCCTTTTACCTCTTATAAATATTTGCCAATTATTTATTTTACTGCTTATTTCAGAGGCAAAAAGCATCATTAAAAAAGAAGGTGAAAAAACAGCCACAGTAGCTACAATAGCTCCTATGAATCCTTTTATTAGGTATCCTACAAAGGTAGCAGTAATAACAATAGGTCCTGGAGTTACCTGTCCTAAGGCAATTCCATCCATGAAAGTTTTATAATCTATCCAACCAAGTCTATCTACAATTTCATGCAACATTAAAGGTAATGAGGCATAACCACCACCAAAAGCAAAAATATCTATCTTAACCATTGATATTGCCAAAGTAAAAAGGGTATTGTCCAGAAGAAAAAGGCATAATAAAAAAACAAAAAGAAGAAAAATAAGGATAAAAAGTCCTTTTAAATTACCACTTCTTGAGGATGGGCTTTGAGGAAGATTTCCTTCTTTAAAAATTATTTGAGATAAGAGAAAGCAAAGCAGTATTATGAGAAAGGGATTGACCCTTAAGGTAAAGAAAATAAAAGCGAAAAAGGCAACAAAAAGTTCTTTAGCGGATCTATGAATAGGTTTTATAAAACTCACTGTAGCAAAAGCTACTATGGAAACTACTATGATCTGTAAGGCATTAAAGATTGAAAGTACTATTGAGATAGAATGAGTTTTTTCATAAAGGAAAGACAGTATTAACATAAGAATAAAAGCAGGGATTCCAAAACCTATGTAACTTACTAAGCCACCTAAAAGACCTCTCTTTTTCATCCCTACATAGGCAACCACCTGCATAGCTGTTGCACCAGGAATAGCCTGAGCAATGGCAACTCCTTCATCAAAGGTCTTACTGTCAAGCCATTTTTTTTCTTTAACAGATAAAGCCTTAATATAAGGAATCATAGCAGGACCGCCAAAGGCAGTAAATCCGAGTTTTACAAAAGAGAAAAATAAAACACTCATTTTAATCATTTTTTAACTCTCTTAGCGATAACCGCCTGCAATGGGAGGGAAAAGGCTTATCTCGTCTCTATCTTTAACTTTTGTTGAAAAATCAACTAAATTAACACCATTTAAAATTACTATAAAGGGCTTTTTATTTAAATTTAAAGTTTCTATAATTTCCCCTACAGCAATAGGCTCTGACAATTCAAGAACAATGTCTCCTTCTTCATTTTGAGGGAAATCTCTATTAGCTTTAAGACCTCCGAAAAGTTTGATTATAATTCTCATACTTTTTAATTTTTTCAGCTCAGGATAACCTAATGGCTATCCTGAGCTAATTTTATTTACCAATTGAAAAGTTGGTCAAGTTCTTCATCCTTGACCATAAAAACTACATTATGAGGTGGAATGGGCTCTTTATAGAAAAACCTTGGTAATCTATCATGTTGTTTAGTAAATCCTGCTCGGGTATTGAAATCTCTTTCAAATTTAAGAACCTTTTTCCCATACTCCATCACTTCACTATCTTTCATATTCCAACCATAGAAGGCATTAATCATATCAATTAATGCTTGATTTGTCTCAGGTTGATCAAGTAAAGCAAAGGCTATGAAAAGGCACATTCCTGTAGAATCTATGAAAGCTGTTGCAATCTGAAGATTTCTTGAAAGCTCCACCTGACCTTCAGGCTTAAGCGGATCTACAAAACCACCAGTTTTAAGTACATTAAGTGCAATAGAATAGCCAGCTGTATGATCTGCACCCATAGGGCTTGTAGCATAAGTAACTCCGATTCCTTGTACTGCACGGGGATCATAAGCAGGAATAGCCTGACCTTTTACCACTGGAACTCTCTCAACACCAAAAGCTTTACCAGTAAAGGCTGCACCATTTCCTATGATTCTTCCAAGATAGGTTCCTTTTCCCACCTCATGAAGTAAATTTATTGCTCCATCAGCATCACCCCATTTGATAAGTCCTGCTTCCATGGCAACTCCAATTGTAGCACCCATTTCAATAGTGTCAAGCCCATAGTTGTCACAAAGAAAATCCATCATAGCAATTTTATCTATGTCATCAATACCACAGTTTCCACCTAAAGCCCAGACAGTCTCATATTCAGGCTGTTTTGTAAGATAGTTGCCATCTTTGTCATGATATATCCCTGAACATCTTATAACACATCCTCTATGACAACCATGTGTTGGATTACCTCCTCTTTGTTTTTCAAGATCTGCTTGAACCTCACCGCTTATCTTTCTTGCTCCTGCAAACTTACCTTCCTTAAAGTTATAAGTAGGATAAGCTCCTACTTCGTTTATTATATTTGTAAGAACATTAGTCCCATAGGCAGGCAAACCCTGACCAGTTACGGGATGTTTCTGTAGACCTGCAACAAAGCGTTTATTTGCATCTTTAAAGGCCTCTGGATCTTTTGGTTGCCTTGGAGTTGTTCCTGTATCATCAAGAACAATAACCTTTACTCCTTTAGAACCCATTACAGCACCAACTCCGCCTCTACCACAATGTCTTGTGGGTCTGCCCTCCATGTCAGTTATAGCTACTGAAGCAGCTGACATTTTCATATCTCCAGCAGGTCCTATACTAATGCAGGCAATTTTATCTCCATACTGATTTTTCATTTTTTGAACTAAATCATAATTAGGTAGCATCTTGAGGGAATTATCCTTCTCAATTTTTACCCCCTCTTTATTAATGAAAATTTTATAGGTATCATCTGTTTTTGGTTTTCCCTCAAGGACTATTGCTGCAATTCCCAGTTTTCCCATAACCTGTGCAGCCTGTCCGCCTGCATTTGCTTCTTTAATTCCTCCTGTAAGAGGACTTTTGCAGCCTACAGAGATTCTTCCTGACATGGCAGCAGCTGTTCCACTTAGTAGTCCTCCTGCTATAACAAATTTATTATCAGCACTTAGAGGATGACAAAGAGGATCCACTTCCTTTGATATAATTGCTGAAGTTAGAGCCCTGCCACCAAGTCCTTCATAATCGCCCAATTCTTCAAATTTTGCTGAGGGTGTTTCCTCACTCATGTTAATTCTTAGAATTCTCATAAAAACCTCCTTTTTGTTTTTATATCATACAATAAAACAATCCTCCACACCACAGACAGGCTCCACAGGGAATAGGATTAGTAAAACAGTCATAAAGAAAATCGTCTAATTCCATAAGATCACAAAGGGCGAAGTTACAATCATAACAATAGGGAAAATCATATTTTAGTACAGAATCCCTAAAACTTTTGTATTGAGGAGAATTATAGATTTCTAAAGGATTTTTTTCCTTGATATTACCAAAAGACCACTGCTTTACAGCTTTTCTGAGTCCTCCTATGTAACAAGTAAAATCATGCCATAAAAAATAACAAGGAGAAACCTCTCCATCAAAACCTATGAACATACATCTTTCCTCAATAAATTCACATTTTCTACGAGGAAAAGGATTTGTTCTTGGAATTTGAATTGATAAATTCAATTTCTTTGCTAATATTTCGACCTCCTTTAAAATTTTCTTTATCTCCTCAATTAATGCGTCATCTCTGCTAATCAGATTACTAAAATGAAGGGTTATACCCTTTTCAGAGGCTTCATCATACATGGACTTAAAAAGTTTTAGAGGTTCGCTATCTTGAGGATAGAACTCTGGAAGGGCTTTCTTTCTCATCTGCTCTAACCAGTCCTCTACAGTATGACCTTTCTCAAATAATCTATTTAACCATTTTTTAAATATTCTTACTGCTTCTTCATTGCTTGTTTCATAACAAACCAATTTTGAAGCTTCCGGGGAGTAGGGAATTAGGTGACTAAGAATTACAAAATCTATTCCATACTTTGAGGCCTCAATCAAGGTTGGCAAAATCTGATAAATATTGTATTTAGTAATGACAATTTCTATACCACTTTTCAATCCTTTATTACCATCCTTTTTAGCTTTGTAAATTATCTCAAGGGCTTTTTTACCAATCTCAGGTTCATGAAGTCCCATAATAGGAATTAAACTATCCATAGAGACACATATTCTATTTAAACCTGCTTTTAGGAGTCCTGATAGTCTTTTTTCATCAAGCAATACTGCATTTGTCTGAAAACCTATGCTTGATTCTTTTGGCATGTTTTCTTTTGCTAAAGCCACAAATCTTTCTAATTCTTCATGTAAAAGTGGCTCTCCTATTCCATTAAGCACAATGCTACTTATATAAGGAAAAACTGGTAGAAGTTTTTTGTAAACTTCAAAATCCATATCTCTTTGAGGATCATGATAATTAGGACTTTGTTTAGGACAAATTTCACATTTTAGATTACATTTCGTGGTTATTTCAACTGAAAGTCTTTGGGGTAAAAATTTCATTTAAAAAATTATAAGACAAAACATTTTAAGTTAGCAATAAAAATATTTAATAACCCTTTTAGTTTTTTGTCTTTCCTATTTTCGAATATCACATATAGGATAGTCTCCTCGTAATTACAACCTTTCCTTCATTACTACGGTGACTATGAGAGTAAAGGAGGTAGAGGATAAAGATAGTTTGCTTCGTCCTACTGCTCTTTGCAAGGTTGGATTGCTTTCCCCTCGCAAAGATTGAGGCTGCGATTAAAAAAAGACATTTCTATGACAGTAATTCAGGGTTCCGCCTTTACTTTTGAAGAAGGCATTGCAAAGCTTGGAGCTATAATGAAAATAAAAGGAATTTAAAATTTCATAGTATTAATAAAGTTTGACTTGACTTTTGGAATAACAAATTCTTTTAGATTTCTTGACAAACTTTTAAGTATTATTTTAGTTTAAATAATACGGGCGGATAGCTCAGATGGGAGAGCGCAGCCCTTACAAGGCTGAGGTCACAGGTTCGATACCTGTTCCGCCCATGGGAGTTTGGGGTGGTAGTTCAGCACGGTTAGAACGCTTGCCTGTCACGCAAGAGGCCGCGGGTTCAAGTCCCGTCCACCCCGCCATTAAATTTTATTTTTTAAAAAACACTCCTTTCTGAAATCTCCATTATAAAGTGATTATAGTATTAATTTTTTTCTCTCTAAATTAGAATAAAGCAGTATAAATCAAGACAGGTCAAGTAAAAATTTTTTCTGATGACTAAATTGATGGATGAAAATCTTCCTTAAGTTTTTCACTAAGTTTGCATCAATTTTTAAATCTCCATAATCTATCCTTGGAGGAATTTCTTTTTTAAAACCTAAGCCCAAATCTAAACATGTTTGATCAGAAATCCTGATAATAGTACAAATTTCTGAATAAATTCTCTCTTTTACATATGGATAAGGGAAGTTATGATGATATTTAATGACTTTTTTTATTTCATCAGGATAGTTCCATTTCTCTGCAACAAAAGCTCCCATCTCAGCATGATTTACGCCGATTTTTTCATTCTCTATGTCTATAGTTTCTCGTTCAGATTTTAGAATGTTTTCATGAATATTTTGATAATAATTACTATTAGCGTTATATAAAAAAATTTTGCCAATATCATGAAGAATTCCAGCGGCCAAAAATAAGTCTGGTGAAATATGACCTAATGCAGTAGATAACAAACTTGAAAAGAGACCAACTCCTAAACTATGTTCCCAAAGTCTCTTTTCGAATTCTCCGAAATTCTTATATAAATATATAACAGAGGTTGCAAAAATTAAGGATTTGGCACTTTCAAGTCCAATTAAAAGAAGGGCATCTTTAACTGTTTTAATCTTTCTACTCATTCCATAATAGGGAGAATTGGCAATTCTTAAAAATTTTGCTGTTAAACCCTTGTCTTTTGCCAAATACTCCTCAATTTCTTCTATGGAAGTATATTCGTTTCTTAATAAATTTATGAGTTTAATAATTAGTTGGGAATTGGGAGAGATGTCTATTGTCTTTATGTAAATTTCCTCTAATTTGTCTCTTTTTTCCATATATAATTATGAAATTAATCTCCTCTTCCCCAGATTATCTCCACAGCAGAGTATTTAATAGCTCTTTTTATTATACTTTCGAAGGAGATTTTATTTCCACCTTTAAGGGCAAGAGCATATTGAAAATTAGCAAGAAGACGAGAATTTAAATAGAGGGGTTTTAAGGTTTCAGCCACTATAAACTTAATTGTATTTTTATCGATATTGATAAGTTTATCATCGGGAGTTTTAATTTGAAAATATTTGGCTTCAACTCCTTCAAAAACTGTGGCAGGCAAAAGAGGCTCTGTGAAGAGATGAACCTCATCAAATCCCGCCTTTTTAAGAGCATAATGAAGTGTCCAAGGCTTCCAGCGTGTAACATGATGGGGGGGATAGTCATTGTACCACCATTTAAATTTTCTGTAGCCCTTTGCTGTGTTTTCGAATTTATAGAAAGGAGGACAACTTAATATTAAGATCCCTACTTCTTTAAGTAGTGAAAATATATCTTTTAGGAAACTCAACGGTTCTTGCACATGTTCTAAAACTTCAAAGGCTGTTATTACATCATAGGGACCTCTATATTCTTGAGGAAGATCATCAAAAGACAATGCCTCAACTACATTTAATTTAAATTTATCTTTTGCCACCTTGACAGCTTTATCTGATGATTCCATTCCATATACTTCAAACCCTAATTTCTTTGCGATAAGCATGAAAAAACCAGTGGAACAACCTACATCAAGAAGTTTTCCTTTTGGAATTTGAGAAAGAAGGGGAAGTAAGACATTAAATCTTGGTAGCCTCTCCCATTTTTCTATCTCTGTCCTTTCATCTTGCACATTTAGATATGATCCATAGGGTATGTTTGTAAAATTTAATAAATCGTCATGTTCTCCACTGTAGGCTTTTTCATAATCCATAAATTTCATGGGATAGCAGAATTGTAATCCACAAGAAGGACATTCAAAAACTCTTGAGCTGTTAATTACTTCAAAAAGTTGGATTTCACCTGTAAAACCACATAGAATACATTCCTTTGGTTTTTCATAATCTCTTTTAACTAATAATTCAGCATCCTTAAGTGCAAGATATATAACCTTAGGAGGTATGTTTTCAAAACAAGGACTGTAGAACTTTCTACTTATCTGAGCTTCTAAACATGGCTCCTTTATGGCATGAATCATACAAGGACAAACACATGTTTGTCCTTTATAGTTTGGTAATACAGGAATTACTGTATGATAATTTGATGCTCTTAATTCTGGATCAATAGGACCTGAAATTAAAACTGTTGGTTTTTCAAGTCCTGCTGCTATGTGAAGTGTTGCTGTATCTGCTGTTATAACACTATCTGAAAGAGCTACCGAGGCAATTAAATAACGAATGTCCTTCATGAAAATTGAAAGATTGGCAGCTCTTATGCCATAAACATCTAAGGCTGTCTCAACAGTTATGTCTTCTTCAGGCAAGGAGCATATTATAGGCACATATTCATCCCATATGAGGTCTTCAATCTCTTTAAGAAGTTTTGAAGGAATTGTTCTATGGACTGAGGAAGCAAGATAGTGAAAGAGAAGAATTTTTTTGCCACCAGAAGCATGATGGATTTTTTCAAAAACTTCTCTCATCTCACTTAAAACAGCCTCATCAATTACAACATCAGGAGTCTCTTTTTCAGCTTTATAAATATAAAGCTTCCACAGATAATAATCAATCAAGGAGAGATTGTCAAATTGAGGAGTGTTTACCATCTCAATGACCTTTACAATATAGTGAGCTTTTGACACCTCTTTAAAGGGAACTGGCATTGGTAGTAAGTTATCAATGTATGTTAAACCTTCTAATACTGGTCTTGCTTTACCTGAAACTGTTACATTTAAAGTCATTTCAGGATATTTCTTTTTAATCTCTCTTAAAGCAGGAGTCATGCATAAGGCATCACCAATGGCTGCTTGAGCTATTACAAGGAGAGTTTTTCCATTAAGGGGCTCTCCTCTGTAAAAGGGAGGAAGTACGCTATGAGCCTGCTCAAAGACAGATTTAACATTTTCTGGAAGAAGATTGAAAACATCATCAGCAAAAAGAAATTTATCACCGGGCTTTATGTGGAAATCATATCCATTAAAATTTAGCTCAACTTTTGTTTTAGCCTTCCATACTTTCATTTTTTGATAGGCTCCTTAAAACTGTATTTTTCATCTTCAAGGACTATTTGAACACCAACTCTTTTTTCTCTATTGATTATAAAAGGGCATTTTAAATTTGCAGCAACACCGTCATTGTATTTAAGTAGAGATACATAAATCTCAAGATCCTTTTCATCCTTTGCCTGTAAAGCAGACACTATTTCATCACTTAGTTCAAATCCATAGGTGGGGAAATATTTGAAAGGTGAAATTATAAGCATGGCCAAATCAGGATCATCAACAGAAATAAACCATTTTACAGGTTCAATTAAATCTTTTATTATAAATCTTTCAAAAGGAATTCCCGGAATACCATAGGGAAAATAAATTATTTCCTTTTCTTCAATTTCAAGTTCGCCGAATCTTTCTGATTTTATCTTGATCATTCTCTTTTCTCCTCTGAAGATTGAGAAATCAAATCATCAACCTTTAATTCCTTAGAAAATTTCAATGCTTCTATGTTGCTTTCTTTTAACTTTTCATAAAGTTCCTCTCTAAAAATAACTATCCCTTTTGGAGCTTCAATACCAATTTTTACCTGCGAACCATCAATATCAATTATTTTAATAACAATGCTGTCTCCGATTCTGATTGACTGGCCTGTTTTTCTTGTAAGAACTAACAAACCTACCTCAAGAAGTCAAAAAGATTACTGCGGAAAAAATCTGTAAAAGTAGTACGTAATGCCTGAAGCACTGACATTCTCTGATTAAGCTCCAAGACAACCTTTACAACATCTGCATCTTGATCGTTTGATAAATTCTGCTTTGTATTAGTCTCCAATTCAAGATTATAATCACTTATAGTTTCTATCTTATTGAGTCTTGCACCAATAACTGACTGTTGTCTGTAAAGCTTATCTGCGATTTGGTCTAAATATCCCACAGCTTTCTGAATTCTTCCCTGATCATTGTTTTCAAGGGCAACTTTTAGAAAATAAAGAGCTCTCAAATAGTAATTTTCATTCAAATAGTTGTTGTTGAAACTATAGAAGTTTGGGTCTGTGGGATCTGTTATATAGTTATACCCACTAATATTTCCCTCCAATTTCATGGCAGAAGAAGGAGATACAGGATCATAAGCTAAAAGATTAAGATTATCACCTGTGGAGGTACTTACTTCAATTCTAATTTGATCAGACTTTCCATTTGGCACACTGTTTACTACAAGTCTGTAATCAGGAGCAATGGAATTTCCCACATTTACAACCCAAGCTTTCACATAACTACCTGCCTGAGAATTTATGGCATCCCTTATATCATTAAGAGATGCTCCCGGAGAGATTGAAACATTTATAGGTATTTTATCTCCTAATCGGATTGTAAGAGTCCCCCCATCAGTTGTAAATAATGCTGCTGGGTCTGTAATTGCTACAGAAGTTTGAGGCATAAGCAAAGCAGACAAAGGATCTACGTCGTGAAGATTGCCTGTATCTGTTTGATTATAGGGTGTAAAAACCTGATTAGTAGTACCGGTATAGGAAAAAAACTCTGTAGCTGGAAGATTTATAGCCACGTCTAAGAAAAAGTTTATATCTACCCTCTGTAAATTTGTATCAGACTGATAAATACCTGTTGCCTCATTCACAGGAGGAATATCAGCTTTGTATCCAGCAAAAATAAACCTCCCTGAAACTTTTGTATTTATGGTATCGATACTTCTCTGAATCAAGGTGTCTACTTCCCTTGCAAGTGCAAGTCTATCTGTTGCAGAGAGAGTATCTGTAGAACCTTGAACAGCTATCTGTTTTGCTTTAACTGTCATGTTTTTTAGGTCATTAATAGCAGTTTCAATGGAGGAGTTATAAATTTTTGCTGTATCAATTACTCTTAAGTATTCTTGAAGGGAAGAAAGTTCAGAATTATACTTTGTAATTCTTGATATAGCAATGGGATCGTCACTGGGCATAAGTATTTTTTTACCAGTGCTAAGCTGTCTTTGGGCCTTATACATGGCTTCAATCTGTTTATTAAGATCACTGAAAAAAGTATTATAGAAGAAACTTGTTGTTACTTTCATAATTACCTCACCATATCAAAAAGTGTTGTTAATAGTTCGTCAGCAACTCTTATTACTCTGGCCGATGCTTCATACATTTTTTGATATTTAACGAGATTTATAGCCTCCTCATCAAGACTTACTCCTGACAGATTCTGTCTTCTGTTCTGGAGTTCCTGCACTAAGGATTCTTGGAAATTCCTCTGAATTTTTGCACTATTTGATATTACTCCTACCTCAGATACAATGGCTCTATAGTAATCAATAGGTTTAGAATTTCCAATTATTGCTCTATCTAAAAGAGAATATATAGCTCTTGCATTTACATTATCCATAGCCCCGCTATTAGGACCAGTAGGATCTTGCCCCGCTGCTGCAATTTTTTTGCTGTCTGATATGGTCACATCAAAATAAAGGGTAGTATGTTGCTTGATTTGAAAATTAAAATCAAGGTTTACTGTAGGATTTTTAAGTGTAACTTCCATTTCATTAAAGCTTACTCTATAATATATATCCGTTCCTACTGTCCAAGAAGTTACATTATGAGTTATCGTTTGTGGAGGAGATTGACTGTTGTCTATGACAGTCCAGCTTGTTCCATCAAACTGGATTTGATATGAACTATATGTGCTATTGTTAATGTTCATTAATTTTAGAGAAATATCACTGTAGGAACCAGAATTTATTGATAAATCATAAAGAGTAGTAAAAAAATTATTACCTGTTGAACCATCCAATCCATATCCAAGCCTGTGTTGAGCATTTATGGCTTCTGTAAAATCAAAAACCATCATGTTAAGCTTATTCATGTATTCTGGCAAAATAATGTCTCTTAAGTCTAAGTTTGCCTTTAGTTTTCCGCCCTCAATCCGCTCATTAACATTTACCAAGCCTGAAGGTGTTTCTATAGTAAACTTTAAATTTTGATTGCTATCAAGTCCTACATTAAGATGATATACTCTTCCAGCATCTACAAGAGGCATCCCGTTAAGAAGAATAGTATATCTGCCTACGTTGTCTTCAAAATAATTAATTTGAACAATATCATTTAGTTGTTTAACTATGAATTCCCTTTGGTCTTTCATATCAAGAGCGCCAGGATTAGAGGCAATTTTTTCATTAAGTTCATTTAATTTATCTAAAAGGCTGTTTATTTGATTAACCAAATTTTGAGAATCTACATAAAGTTCATTTCTTTCTGTCATAAGGGATCGATAATCCACATTTAGTCTTTTCACCAAATATTGAGCTTTATCTAAAAGCAAATCTCTCTCAGCTGTTCCTGCAGGGTTCTGACTTAATTCCTGCCAAGCATTAAAAAAATCATTTATAGTTTTGCTTAAAGCTATTTCTGAGGCTTCATTAAAAATGGTTTCTAATTTAAGAAGTCCATTATATGTCACATCCCAATAGTGAAAATTGGAGCTTTCTGATTTAAGCTGTTGTTCAAGAAATGAATCATAAAGCCTTCTTATATCTTCAATTCTAACACCTCTTCCTGTGGTGCCGTAAGGACTTATGATGCCTGAACCTATGTTTGTAAATACCACATCTTGTCGTGTATAACCCTCTGTTGCTGCATTTGCTACATTATGAGAGACAACCTGTAAAGCTTTCTGGTAATTCAAAACACCTGTTTTTCCAATGTCAAAAATAGCAGATAAGGCCATTTATGCCTCCATAGAAAGGCTATGCTTAGGTTTTATACCAAAACTTTCAAAAAATTTTAGTGCTCTTCCAATATGAATTAAAGAATGATCAATGAGCTGCCCGTTAATTTTTTGAATCTCTTCTATAGCAGAAAGTAGAGATTTCATGGTTCTATATGTTTCTTTAAGCATTTCAATTTCTTCCTTTTGCCCGTCAATAGAAAAAATTTTAATGACTTCTGATAAGGTTTTACCCTCTAATCCTTCTTTTTTCAAAATCTTTTCTCTCTCCTTTTCCCAAAGAGAAATTTTCACTAATAAAGATTCCTTTTCTCTTAAAATTTCCTCCAGTCCTTTGGAATCCAAAGAAACAATAGCATCTCTTTCCTTTGAAACCAAGGAATAAAGTTCTTTCAATAGTTTCTTCTCTTCCTGCAAAATGTTTGCAACATCTTTATGCAAGCTTGTCAATTAAAGCCTCCTTAAGAATCTTTCCAGCTACTTCACTTCCTTTAACTTCATATGTGCCTGAATTGATGGCATTCTTTAATTCTTCTACCTTATCAGTTCTTATGTCGGGTATATTACTTACCTCTACCATAAGTCTTGAGATCTGTTTTGCTGTTTCGGAGACAGTTACCTGATCTTTTGTTAAAACCTCTTCACCTCTTTCAGAAGCTTTGCCTTGAGTTTTTTCAGGCATCATGCCTGTGTTAGGTGTAATGCCCTCTATTCTTATAGGTCCACCAATCATAAAAAACCTCCTTTTTGCTTTTTTTAAGAAATCGTCGATTTTTGGTAATTATTTAACACAATCATAGGGTCTAAAGCTTTGCCCTTCTTTCTTATCTCAAAATGAAGATGAGGACCTGTTGTCCTTCCTGTTGAACCAGATAAAGCAATCACTGTCTGAGGAGTAACCGTGTCTCCCACTTTTACAAAATTTTTTGAATTATGGGCATAAATTGTTTGAATTCCTCCTTCATGCTCTATAATTACACAATTACCATATCCCTTTGAATATCCTGAATATACAACCTTACCAGATAAAATAGGTTTAATATTTGTACCTTCTGGAACAGCTATATCAATGCCATTATGATGACGCCTTTTGCCATCAAGGGGATCAATTCGAAAGCCAAATCTTGATGTTATTTCTCCCTTTACTGGAAGAGATAATTCAGTTGGTTTAGAAAATTTCTCTTCCCTTAGTTCTGATTCCATTTCCTTTTTTGGAGAATCTGAGTTTTCAGGAATTGGTTTTAACTCTATTTTTTCATTTTTTGAAATAAGGCTCATAAAATTAGGATTTTCTACTAAAAATTTTCCTATACCAATTTCTCTTTCAGCCATCATATTGGCTATCTCAGGTATTAAAACACTCATATAAGTTGAAATACTTCTATCCTGGGAAAAGGATGTTTCTTTCAGCATTACCTTCAACATTTCAGTTAAGAAAAGTGTTTCAACCTTCTTGGAAATTTCCTTTTTATGGGTTATAGATTCTACTTCCAAATGATTTTGATAGGATATTTTTGATATCATCTTTCCCTCACATTATTATTAATTCCGCTTTTAGGGCACCTGATGTCTTTAATGCTTGGAGAATTGAGATTAAGTCCTTTGGGGTTACTCCTAAGGCATTAAGAGCCTTTATTAATTCTCCCACTGTAGAACCTTTAACTTCTGTTAAAGAGGCTTGTTTTTCCTCTGCTTTCACTTCAGTTCTTGGAACTACTTCAGTGGTAGCTCCCCTGGGAGCTAATGGCAAGGGCTGACTTACCTCTGGAGTCTCTTTAATTGTGATAGTTAATCCACCATGAGCCAATGCTGTAGGAAGTATTTTTACATTAGAGCCTATGACAACAGTACCCGTTCTCTCATTTATTACAACTTTTGCAGGCACATCAGTTGTGACATCAATATTTTCAATTTCTGACATAAAATCAATTATATTTCCTCTAAAAGATGAGGGAACAAGAACAGATACACTGGAGGGATCTATAGCTCTTGCAATATTTACTTTGAATTTCTCATTTATCCCTACAGCAATATTTTTAGCTGTAGTTATATCAGGATAACTTAAAAGAAGTTGCAATTCTTCCTTATTAGCAAGATTAACTGGTACTGTTTTTTCCACCAAGGCACCTTCAGGGATATAGCCAACATTTTGGTGATTTTTCACTGTTTGAGCAGCTCTTCCTGCTGCAATAAACCCCCCTACAGAGACAGGTCCTTGGGCTAAAGCATATACCTCACCATCTGGTCCCATAAGAGGTGTAAGAAGTAAAGTACCACCTTGAAGGGATTTAGCATCTCCAATGGAAGATACTTGCACATCTAATTTGGTACCTGGTTTTACATTAGTGGGAAGCTTTGCAGTAACCATTACTGCGGCAACATTTTTTACCTTTCCTTTAAGATCTCTAACATTAACAGTAATTCCCATCCTGCTTAGCATGTTGGCTATAGGTTGATAAAGATATGTCCCATCTTTATCCCCTGTTCCATTTAAGCCTACAACAAGTCCATAACCAATAAGTTGATTTTCTCTTATTCCTGCCCAATTAGCTATATCTTTTATTCTCTCAGCATAGGCAGTGCTTAATAAAAGAAAGATTAGAGTTAAAACTATTGTCAATCTCTTCATTTAAACCTCCCTCAGAAGGGCCAAATTTTATCAAGAAATCTTACAAGCCATCCTTGCGATTGTTTGTCACCAAGAGTGCCTTCACCCACAAGAAATATTTGAGCATCAGCCACATACTGGCTAAGAATCGTATTGTTTTGAGATATATCATCAGGTCTTATGATGCCTCTTAAAACCAGTATTTCTTTTTCATTGTTTACAAAAATTTCTTTTCTTGATTCAATAACAAGATTACCATTAGGAAGAACCTCTACAACCTTAGCTGTTATGGTGCCTGTAATTCTACCAGTTCTCTGCGTGTCACCATCACCCTTAAAATCACTTTTAGCAGTACCTTTCACAGAAGGAGAGAATACATTTCCTGCCTTGTAAAATCCATTAATAAGGGGGAGGTTTTGAATATTGAAGTCATTATTCATACCAAAAAATGTATCAAGACCATAATTTGTTGATGAGTCTCTGGAAGAAGAGGTAGAGGCTTTTTTCTGAGCAGAGGTTGTTTCGTTAATTATTATTGTTACAAGGTCATTAATGCGGCGTGCCTTTTTATCCTCGAAAAGGGAAGCTTTGCCTCTCCAAAGAGAGCCTTCTGATGCTGCGATTTGTTGAGACTCTTCTGGATAATATTTAGGTGGCATTCCAGCATTTTTAATGTCTCTGACTTCTTTAAGTTCAGAACAGGCATAACCCAGAAAAGTTATAAGACTTAAAATAAGAATTTTAATTCCTCTCATAGCAGCACCCTCACTTTATTTATGTCTATAAGTTCTCCAGCAATTTCCTTGCCAGTTTGAAGACATTGGGCTTTTACAATTTGTCCTAAAATGCCGTCAGATTTAAGAACACCCTCTGTCATTATTGTGACTTTACCAACATTAATAAATATATTTACTAAGCTCCCTTTCTTTACAGGAATTCCGCTATAAATATGATCTTCTTTTAAAATTAATCCTTGACAGATGCTTCTCTTTATCACCCTTCCGATCAATTCTTCTCTATTTAAAATTGCTCCCGAAGGCACTCTACTGGCGGGCTTTTTAATCTCTATGATATCTTCTTGAGTAATTACATCACCTCTTTTTAAATTTCTCTGAGACACGTATACAGTTAAAAGTATCTCATAGTTAGCGATTGCTCTGTATTGAGTGTTTCCACAGTGAAAAGTAAATTCAATGGAACTTGGTCTCTTTATTTCTCTTATTTTTAAGCCCTGAGGAATACAGCTCTCAGTTGGTGAAAACCCTATGAATTTAACTTCCTTTATGATTACCTCTTTTTTTATAAGCGATTTTTCTATTTCCTCTTTTATGTAAAATTTTATAAGATTTTCATCAAAAGCATAGAGATTTGATGCAATAATTGAAATTAAAAGTAAAATCTTTAGCATAACAATTCTCATTTATTACCTCTTGATAGCAGAGACTGTTTGCAACATTTCATCAGAAGTTTGTACAGCTTTGGAATTAATATCAAAGGCTCTTTGAGCAATTATTAAATTAGCTAACTCCTCTACTATATTTACATTAGACATCTCAAGGAATCCTTGAACAATCGTGCCTCTTCCCTCTGTTCCTGGTGCACCAGTGGTAGGAGCTCCAGAGGCATCTGTTTCAAGAAAAAGATTCTTCCCTATTGCTTTTAATCCCCCCGGATTTATAAATCTCGCAAGCTCAATTGTTCCAATTTCAACAGGAGCTACAGTACCTGGCTGAGTAACTGTTACTCTACCATCTCCTCCAACGGTAATACCTGTGGCATCAGCTGGAACTGTTATTCCAGGTTCAAGAGGATATCCATCATTTGTAACAATTCTTCCATCTCTATCCAATCGGAAATTACCAGCTCTTGTATAGGCAATGGTACCATCAGGAAGGGTTACCTGAAAGAAACCTTCTCCATCAATAGCTAAATCCAGATTATTTCCTGTATTAATGAGATCTCCGGGAGTAAAAAACTTAGCCACTGCCACAGGTCTTACACCAAGGCCTACTTGAATTCCTGAAGGATACTGAGTTCCGTCATCTGAAGGAGCTCCAGGTTGAATCATCGTTTGATAAATCAAATCCTGAAATTCTGCCCTACTTTTTTTAAAACCAGTTGTATTAACATTTGCCAGATTATGGGAAATTACATCTACATTAAGTTGTTGGGCATACATTCCTGTGGCTGCTGTAAATAGAGACCTTAACATACTTTACCTCCTTATATTCTGGCTATTTCACTTACTGCTCTTTGAGCAAGCTGATCAAAATTAATAGTAATTCTCTGGGCATATTCAAAATTTCTTATTGCCTGGATCATTTGTACCAATTCATTCATTGGATTTACATTGGAACTTTCAATCCATCCTTGAAGAATTTGTCCTGTGGCTTCTGGCTTTTCTTTTCCCTCGTAAAGCGAATTCCCTACATGTCTTATTTCTTCAAGATTGACAACTTTAATTTTTGAAACTAAATTTCCATCTACATAAATATTCCCGTCTTTTCCTATTTCTATTTTATTACCATCAATCAAAATGGGATTATTATTTTCATCAAGAACTCTAAAACCAGACTGGTTTACCAGATAATTTTCACTATCTCTTGTAAAAGAACCATCTCTGGTATAAAAAATTCTCTGTCCCCTTTGAACTGCAAAAAAACCTTCTCCTTGAATTGCGAGATCAAGAGGATTTCCTGTTTTTCTAATATTTCCTTGGGATAAATCTATGTATTGAGCTCCAAAATAAGTTTGTTGTCTTGCATTATCATATAAAGCTTTTGGTTCTTTAGGTTTCCCTGACAAAAGAGGGTATAGTTTGCTTGCAAAATTCTGCCTTTTATATCCCGTAGTATTTATATTGGCAAGATTATTAGATACAGCGGAAAGCTCCATTTCTCTCATGGTCATACCTGTCATTGCTATATAAATTCCCTTGTACATAGATCCACCTCCTATGGAAGAACTAACCATAGGATTTGCAACATTCATGCCATAATTAAATAGGCAAAATTATTAGCCTCTTCTTTTAAACAAAGACGAAAAATTTAATAGGTAGGAAAATTTTTCCTTCTTTTTAACATAGGAAGACTTTAAGCTTCGATATCTACTTTGTGATCTTGAGAATTTTTATCTTCGGAAAGCTTTTCTTCTTTTGATTCTTGTTCTTTCTTAAATTTTCTCTTAATTTTAATTTTTGCAAAAACATTTCCTTCCTTTAAAGGTCTCATATCTCTATACGGACCTAAAGGATCTATTTTATCTTCTGCAGCCATAGTTTAGCTTAAAAGGCTGTCTTTCTGTTTTTCAAACTGCAACTTAAATAATCCAACTAATTCAGTAAAAGCCTCTTCTGAGAGATCTAAACTTTGATAGTCCACTGTAATGTTTAATGGATGTTTTAGTCCTATTCCCAGGCTATTACAAATTTGATCAGCTACTCTTACTAAATTGACAATATCTGCATAGGCAAAATCTTCATATTCTGGAAAAGGATAAGTATGATGATATGTTATAACCATTTCGAGTTTCTCAGGTAACTTCCATTTTTTTGATATTAGAGAACCAATGATTGTATGATTAAACCCAAAGTTTTCATCTTCTAAATCTTTTATAGTACCATTGCCTTCGTATAGTTTTTCATAAACTTTTGGGTATAATTCAGGCATAGAGTTATTCATTATAGTTTTACCCACATCATGAATAAGTCCACATACTAAGGCTTCAGCTGGCTTAGCCAATTGAGTTATCATAGCCAGAAGACTTGAACATAAACCTACTCCAAGACTATGTTCCCAAAGTTTTTGTTCAAAGGCTCCAAATTTTCTGTGAAGATCTCTTAAAGCTGTGGCTAAAATAAGGGATTTTAAAGTTTCAAAACCTATTAGCATTATGGCTTGTTTGATATCTTCAATTTTTCTGTCCTGACCATAGAAAGGCGAATTAGCTATTCTTAATAATCTTGTAACAAAACCTTGATCACGAGATATAGTATCTTCTAAAGTACTCAAAGAAGCAAAATCATCTTGAATCAAACTCATAACTTTCATAGCAATAGGAGGAAGAGTGGGAATATCTACAGTTTTTAAAATAATATTTTCTATAATGTTTTCTTCCATTACAACTCCTTATACAGCGTTTATAATCTCTCCTGCCATTTCTTCAAGAGGGACTATTTTATCAGCTATGCCTGCCTCCACAACTGCTTTCGGCATACCATATACTACACAACTGTCTTCACTTTGTGCAAATACTCTACCACCTGTTTCTTTTATCTTCTTACATCCCTTTGCTCCATCATTACCCATTCCCGTTAAAATTACTCCAAGACTTCTACCAGGGAAACAATCTGCTACAGATAACATTAAGGCATCTACGCTGGGACGATATATAAAGTCTTCTCTGTCTTCTGAAACAGAAATAAGTGTCTCTATGCCTCTTCTTTTAAGCCTCATATGTCCTCTACCGGGTGCAATATAAACTATCCCGGGCTTTATGGACTCTCCTTCTTCTGCCTCTTTTACAGACAGCTGACTTAGTTGATCAAGTCTTTCAGCAAAAGGTTTAGTAAAATTAGGTGGCATGTGTTGAGCAATAACAATAGGCACAGGAAAATCCTTTGGTAATTTCGGGATTATTTCCTGAAGTGCCTTTGGTCCTCCAGTAGATGTTCCAATGGATACAATACCTACTTTTCTCTC
>CALDSV010000075.1 GCA_937924475.1 uncultured bacterium | reverse complement strand
TGGAGCACTAACAGTTATCGCACCTCTTGAGGATACTCCTGCATTTAAATCAGGAATAAAAGCTGGTGACAAGATTATAAAGATTGATGGTCAGCCGACAAAGGATATGAATATAAATGACGCAGTTTCAAAAATGAGAGGACCTAAGGGTAAACCAGTGACCTTGACAATTCAAAGAGAGGGATGGAATCAACCGAAAGACATTACTATCGTAAGAGACATCATAAAGATTAAAAGTGTTAAGCATAAAATGATAGACAAAGAAATTGGGTATATAAAACTTGTTCAATTTCAGGAAAGCACAGCTCAAGATTTAGCAAACTCTTTAAAGGAACTCAAAGAAAAAGGTATGGAATTTTTAATTCTTGATTTAAGAAACAATCCTGGTGGTCTTCTAAACAGTGCCGTGGAGGTAACAGAACAGTTTCTACCTCCAAAGCATCTTGTGGTATCAATAAAAGGGCGAACAGGTGAAAAAATAGATTACTACACTGCAGGATTAAAACCTATTTATGACAAGATTCCCATGATTGTCCTTGTCAATCAAGGTTCTGCATCAGCTTCTGAAATTGTAGCAGGTGCTCTTCAGGATTGGGGAAGAGCTCCCATTCTGGGAGTGCAAACTTTTGGTAAAGGCTCAGTTCAGAGTCTTATTCCTTTAAGCGATGGTTCAGCTATTAAGCTTACTACAGCCAAGTACTATACTCCAAAAGGAAGAAGTATTCATGCTGTTGGAATTATGCCAGATATAGTAGTAAAATTAGATACTAAAAATGGGAAAGAAATTCCAGTTATTAGAGAAAAGGAGCTGGAACAGCATCATAAAGGTGAAAAAATTGAAACAGAAGAGAAGGTTCCCCATGAAGTAGATGAAAAAGATGATAATCAGCTTCAGAGAGCTATTGATATACTAAAAAGCTGGAAAATAATTGATAAGCTTAAAAAAGCTGCATAAATTAGTGCCGAAGTGGCGGAATTGGCAGACGCGCCAGATTCAGGATCTGGTGGTGGAAACGCCGCGCGGGTTCGAATCCCGCCTTCGGCATATAAAAAACAAATCTTTTTAAAGGGAATTATTATGATTAATCTAATCTGAAGTTTTCCTCAAGTTTTCTTTAGTTACTCTCTCTAAGAATTTTTCATACTCTTCAACAATACTATTCCAAGTAAAATTCCGTGCATAATCTCTTCCTCGCTTTCCCATTTCCTCTAATAAAATTTCATTTTGGAGAAGATGTTCAATAGTTTCTCTAAGGGAACACGCATCCTCAGAGCGAAAACTTATTCCAAAACCATTTTCTGTTACAAATCTTAATTCGGGGATGTCACTTACAATAATGGGCTTTCCAATTGCTGCTGCTTCTAAAGCAACAATGCCTTGCGCCTCATATCTTGAGGGCATCACTAAAAATAGAGAGTTTTTTAAAAATTCTATTTTATCTTTGCCGGTTTTGAAACCTACAAATTTAACTTTTTCACCTATGCCTTCTTTTTTTATCATTTTTTTTAGTTTATCTTCATCTTTTCCTTTTCCAGCAATACAGAAAGTTGCGTTAATCTTCGCTAAGGCTTTTATGAGCAAATCCAGTCCTTTATGATAAATATCAATTCTGCCCATATAGGCAATATAATCTCCTTTAATTGAACTGTCCTCCAAAAGCTCCTTTTGTATTCCATTTGAAATAACCACTGCTTTTACTCCAAATTTTTCCATTGATTCCTTAGAAACTGTAACTATTTTTTTATAAATTTTAGGATAAAAAGCCTCAATTATCATAAAAGGAACTCCCAAAATAAAATATCTTTTAAATATATTAATTCCCTCTTTTTGATGAATTTGTAAAACTATATTTTTATGAAAAAATCTGGAAAAAACAGGATTCCAGGGTGCAAAGTCCTCTACTACTATGTCATAATCTTTGGCATATTTTTTTAAAAAGCAAATTGCCTTAAAAGCATAAGAAAATACGCTTAAAATGTAATTTCTACTGATACCTAAAAATTTAAAATTGACTCCTTCTTCTTCATAATCCTTTGCTTTTGGATAATTTCCAGAGATTACTGTAATTTCATGTCCCTTTTTTGCAAGTCTTCTATTTATTTCAAAACACCGAACAGCTCCACCTCCACCTACCCAAGGGTTGTTAATATGATCATAAATAAGATGTAGTATTTTCATAATCTATCTGTTGTTGATAAAGAGGATTTGAAAAGTTTTTCGAATTTTTCAATTATAATCTCCTTCTTAAACAATTCTACTGTTTCCCTACCTGTCTGAGCATATCCTTTCATTTCTTCGTAATTGTTTATTGCATACTCCATTGCTTCCTTCAAAAGCTCTATGCTTCCAGGTTTAATTAAAAATCCATTCCTTTTATGTATAATAATTTCAGGTATTCCATCAACATCCGTTGCTAAAATTGGCGTTTCACAGGCTAATGCCTCAATAAGCACATTGGGGACACCTTCACTAAAAGAAGGAAGAACAAACAGATGTGACGCTTTTATATATGATATGGCATTCTCTTTATAGCCTAAAAATTCTATTCTTAAATCTTCTTTGGAAATTTCTCTTAAAGAGTGTTCTAACTGTCCTTTACCTACGATTAAAAGTCTTAGATTTTCACTTTTTAGCTTTTTGAAAGCTTCAATAAGTAAATCAACACCTTTCCTTTTAACTAAGCTACCCACATAAATTATGTAAAATAAATTTTTTCTAAAGTTTAATTTTTGTCTAATCTCTTCTTTTGATGGCAATTGACTGACTCTTTCAATATGAAAAATATTATAGATTACAAAATACTTCTTATTATGAAGCCATTTAATTTTTTTCGCTACTTCAAGGGAATTAAAAACCAGTATATGAGCGCTTTTATAGGCAAATTTTAAAAGCAACTTTTTTAAAGGTCCAAACTTAACTTCCTCAGAATATATATAATCAAGATTTCCACGGATATTTGCAATGTGAAGCTTTTTTAAGCCTATTAATGCTAAAGAAGTCAAAAGGGTTGAATACTCAAGCCAAGATATGATTAGGTGAGGATTTAATTTTTTTATTGTTTTCCTTAGTTCTAAAAGGGCTCTGAGAGTTTTTCGTCTTCTTTCACCTATAAATCCAAAAACTTTTACATCATCTTTTAGATCTTTTAATCTAATCCCACCGCCTTCAGTTAAAAAAAGATTTAACTCAAAGTCTTCTCTATTTAAGCCATTCAGAAGCTCTACAAGTTGATACTCTGCTCCACCGGTGCCGAGATGATCCATTACAAAGAGAAGATTTATTCTATCCATTTAAGGTACCATCTTTTAAAAAAATATATGGCAAAAAGTTTGTTCCAGAGATTTCCTTTGCCTTTTTGTTGAAAGTTAATGAGATTAGTTATGTATTTTTCATTTAGAAAATTAACATGAGGTAGTTCCTTTAATTTAGCCATAAGATTAGTTTTTACTAAAAAATCTTTTGGAATATCAAATCCTTGCTTTCTGTCTACAGAAAAGTTTGGCGGAAACTTAGATTTAGCCAATTTTTTTAATATATATTTAGTTTTGTTTTCTTTCAGTTTTAAGTCACCACTTATGTGTTTAAAAGACAGTTCTATCAAGTCTTTATTCAAAAAAGGAGTTCTAACTTCAAGGGAATTTATCATGCTTGCTCTGTCAATTTTTACAAGTATTTGCTGAAGGTTTATATTATAGTCAGCATAACTCATTTTGTTTATAAAATCTCCTCTGTATTTTTCCATTAGAGCTTTTTTTAATTTCGCTGGATTTTCATACTCATTTAGATAAGGAATTAGCTTTTTTCTCTCTCCCTCCTTGAATATCTGAGTTTGATAAGTGTAACATCCATAATTTCCCTCTCCAATTCCCTTTAGAGTGTTCTTACCAAAATAACCTTCCGGTAATAAACTTCCCATAAAATAAAAGATTTTTCTTAAAAAACATGGTATATATTGAGAGACTTTTCTACATATCTTTGAAGAAAGATAATGAATATAGCCTGCGAATAATTCATCACCTCCGTCACCTGAAAGGGCTACTGTTACATAATTTTTTACATACTTACAGAGATAATATGTTGGGATTAGAGAAGAATCATAGATAGGTTCGTCAATAGTATCTCCAATTTCTTCAAGGGCTTTTTCAAAATCTGGTTCAATTATAATTTCTGTATGATCTGTTCCTAAAAAGCTGGCAATAATTTTTGCATACTCTGTTTCGTTTCTACTACTTCCCTCAAACCCCACTGTAAAAGTCTTAATCCTCTTTGCCCCTACTTCTTTCATGAAATAAACTGTTAGGCTTGAGTCTATTCCACCACTTAAAAAAGCACCCAGAGGAACATCACTTATCATTCTTCTTTTTACAGATTTCTTTAAGATTTCAGAGATGGATTCCATTAACTCCTCTTCAGGAATAGATTTTTCAAAGGAAGGTATTTCCCAAAAAGGTTGTATATGAAGGGATGTTGATTCGAAGTCAAAAATCATCAGGTGAGCTGGAGGAAGTTTATGTATGTTATAAAAAAAACTCATATCATGAGGCAAATAACCAAAAGAAAAATAAAAGTTTAACTTGCTATAATCGAAAATTGGTCTAATTTGCTGTATTAAAATCTGTTTAAGCTCAGAGGAAAAGATGAAGTTTTTACCATCAAAGTAGTAAAAGAGAGGTTTTTCTCCTGCTATATCCCTTGCAAGGATAAGTTTTCTTTTCTCTAAATCTAACAAACCAAAGGCAAACATCCCATCAAACTTTTTAACAAATTCATATCCGTACTCTCTGTAGGCTTTAAGTATGACCTCTGTATCAGACTTTGACAGGAAGCTATAGCCATCTTTTATTAAGTTTTCCCTTAATTCTAAATAATTGTATATCTCTCCATTATAAACTATCCAGAGGTTCTTGTCTTCTGTCCCCATAGGCTGATTTGCTTCTGGACTAAGGTCAATTATTGATAGTCTATTGTGACCTAAGGCAAGATTCAATTTGTCAAAATAGAGATAATTTGAAAAATCAGGACCTCTATACTTGGTTATTTCCAATGCTTTTTCAGTGCCCTTAATTATGAGAGACTTGTCCCTCTGCCTTGAGTAATAACCGAAAATGCTACACATCAGAGTTTTCTCGCTATAATGTAGTGACCACTGGCGAAGAGTTTTTTGTTTTTTCTATTCTTCATATTTATATCAAAAAAATACTTCAAATAGAAAAATAAAAACCTTGCCCATATGCCTAAGAATTTAGTTATAAACCTCAAAAATAGCCTTTTCATAATACTTCACGACTTTTTTTACATCATATTTTTCGGCAGATTCGATTCCATTTTTAATTATTTCAGTTCTTAATTTTGAATCATAAATCATCCTATTTAAAGCATTCTTTAATGCTTTTAAATCATTTACAGGAACTAAAATTCCATTCTTTTCATTCTCTATTATTTCTGAAGGTCCAAAGGAACAATCGGTTGAAACAACAGGGCATCCTGTTGCCATTGCTTCAATTAAAACATTAGGGAAAGCCTCAAAGTTGGATGGTAAAACTAAGCAGATGGCCTTATTCATGTATTTGTAAGGATTGTTTTGGAATCCCTTAAATATGACTTTTTCCATAATTTGTAATTTCCTTGCAAGATTAGTCAAATAATCTCTCTCCTGTCCTTCTCCTATTAACAAAAGCTTAATATTTTCCCTTTGCAACTCTCTAAAAGCCTTTAAAAGAAGTGGGATATTTTTTTGCTCATGAAGCCTACCTACATAAAGAAAATAGGGGTCCTTAATATCAATTTCCTCTTGATAGAGCTTTCTTATTTCTTCTAAATCCAAGGGATTCGGTATTACTCTTATGAGGTTATCTTTTATTTTAAAATTACCAATAAGCTGGCTTTTAACACCTTCAGAGGGAGTTATGAGCATATCAGTTCTTTTGTATAGAAATTTAGTCAAAGTTTTTGCAAAATATTTGTTAGTATTAGAAAAAATTGAATTAATATAATCAGATAAATTTATTCGCTCACTTATGATCCTTCTCTTTTTAGAGTATAAAGAGGCCATTAAATTAACTATATTTGACTCCCACATGAGGGAAAATACTATATCATACTTTTTTTCAATTTTTGTTAATCTACTGACAGCTTTCAAAAGGTACATCCTGATTTTTTCACCCTTTACTCCAAGGTCAAAGATTTTGATATGAGAAGGCAGATGGTCAATATAAAAACCCTTTTTTTTAAGCAGTGCAAGATCAAAAGAGAATAGTTCCCAATTTAATCCATTCAAAATTTTGATTAATACTTTCTCAGCTCCTCCACTCTCTAAGGAGTTTATAAGAAAGAGAATTCTAACTTTTCCATGCAATGGCATATATTTCGCCATCTATATAGATATCCTTTGTAAACCTTGAATGGAGAATAAAATTAATAATATTAAATACAAATCTTGCTCTAAAAGATAAGCCTTTTATTGGATGGACCGATACCTTTTTAAATCCTGATACCAAAATAACCTCTCTTAGACTTGAAGGAGTAAAACCAACCTCATGAGTAAATTCTGCGAATCTATTGTTGGAGCCAAAGAGTGGAGATCCAGCATTAGGAACTTCAATTATTAACATACCCTTTTCTGTTAATCTTTCATAGATGAGCTCCAACAATTCTAAAACCTCTTCTTTGAATAAATGCTCAAGGACATGGAAAAGCATAATTAAATTAAACTCTTCAGAACAGTTCTGTAAATAATTAAACATATCATCAGGTATTATAAGTTCTTTTATGTCAGGTAAAGCTGATGAGATTTGAGATGTAGATTTTTCAACTCCTTTTATATTAAAGTAGCCTTTTTCTTTTAAATACTTAAGGAAGAATCCTTTACCACAGCCAAGCTCAAGTATCTTGGAGTTTTTATCTTCTAATAAAAACTTTCCATAGTTTAAATCATAGAGTCTCTTTCTTCTTTCATATTCCTTTGGATCATCTGAGTTTTCTGAATATCTCGTTAGTGTTTCTACATACTGACTGTATATTTTTTCTCTGTATCTTGCTGAACCCATCCTTTGCCTTTCAATATTAATAGAGAGCCATTTATTTTTGCAATTTACTATTATAAATTTGTGAGTCTTTCATTTTATAAGTTTTTCTTAGCACCATAGAGATGCTTGCGATGATTCTTCAACCTCCAAATCTCAATCTCCAAACCATTAATGCAGCTTCACGGACAATTTTTTTATCCATCTTTGATGAGCCTGAATTTCTCTCATAAAATATAATTGGAATCTCACTTATTCTGAAACCTTTTTTAAAGGCTTTATAGACCATCTCAATCTGAAAAGCATAGCCATTTGATTTGATTTTATCAAGCTCAATACTCTCAAGAACAGTTCTTCTGTAACACCGATATCCACTTGTAACATCTGTGAGAAAGCTAAGTCCTAATATTGTTGTTGCATATTTATTTGCAAATTTTGAAAGAAGTAGCCTTCTAAAATCCCAGCCTACAACACTTATTGTTCCATGTGTATATCTTGAACCAATTACAAGGTCATAACCTTCTTCACACTTTCCAATAAATCTTGGTATATCAGAAGGATCATGGGATAAATCTGCATCCATCTCAAAAACATATTGATAATCCCTTTGAAGCGCCCATTTAAAACCTGTTACATAGGCTGTGCCAAGCCCAAGCTTTGCGGGTCTCTGTATTAAATTAATTTTATCATCTTTTGTAAGATACTTTTTAATTATTTCAGAAGTGCCATCATTAGAATTATCATCAATGATAAGAATATCTACGCTTCGTTTTCGAATTAAGGAAATTATTTTTTCTATGTTCTCTGCTTCATTGTAAGTAGGAAGCACCACAAGGATTTTCATGAAAAATTATAACATGTTACTCTCTATTATTCATGAAAAAAACATGAAAAGGTCTAATTTTTCATAAGATTGCCTTTTCTTTTAGATATGATAGAAATTCAGATTTTGTGTTATTCCAAGAGAAATTCTTTGCCCATTTAATGGCATTAATTGACATTTTCTGGTATTCTTCCCTATTTTGCCAAAGTTTCATTACAGCCATTGCCATATCTTCAGGATTCTTAACGAGTAATCCTGTGATGCCATTGATTATGCTATCCCTGAGGCCAGCCACATTATACCCAATAGCGGGGGTTCCCATGGCATTAGCTTGAATTACAACTTGTCCCCATCCTTCCCTTATGCTGGGGACTAAAAGAAGGTGAGCTTTTCGAAGAATAGTCTCTTTATCATTATCTTCTACATATCCATAAAAAATTAAGCCCTCTTGTTCACTGTATTTTTTCCGTAACTTATTTAATAAAGGTCCGCTTCCTAAAATTTTTAGCTTAGCATCTTTTATGCGTTTCTTTATATACTTAAAAGCTTTGATAGCATCTTCAGGATTTTTAGTTTTTTTTAATCTTCCAAGATACACTAAGGAAAGGTAAATGTCTTTTTCAGGTAAAACCTTCAAAGGCTCAATTTCAAGGCCGTTATTTATGATTTTAATATCTCTAAATTTTAATCTCCTCAAATCCTCTGCCGTCGAGTTTGATACAGTTATAACGGGCTTTTTTCTGTAGAATTTCAATAATAATTTTTCAATAGATTTGAGAGGGTAGCCTAAAAGACCAAGCTCTGCAGTCCAAAAATTATCGTAAAGTTGATGAATTAGAAGGATAGAATTTTTTAAAGAAAAAGTAAAAAACCCAATACCATTAAATTCTTCAATTATAAGAAAGGGATTACTTTTAAGAGCATGTATGAATCCAAGGAAATGTGTGGTAAGTTCATTACCTTTTCTTATAAATTTAATTCCTTCTATGATTTCATAAGATGGAGCTTTCTTGAATTTACAACAGAACCATTCAACTTCAAAACCAGTATTTAAAAGTGCTTTAGCTAAATGATAGGTGTATATTTCAGCACCGCCTTTCTCAGGATGTCTAATGCAGCGTCTATTGAGTATGAGAACTTTTTTCATCTTTCTCTCAAATTATATCAAGGAGGGAAAATTCAAGACAAATTGCCTTTTCCCGTTATAAAATTTTTCCTCTCACAAAAAGTAAGATTACCCAAGAAAATTGGAAATAAATCTCTTCATCTTTGTATAATCAATCTTATGCTTGATAAAAGATATTTACTCTCTCAGGAGGCCCTCAAACTTATAATAGGAAATATAGAATTTCGTTGCCTTCCGAAGGAAAAGGTTCCTTTACAGGAAGCTTATTACAGGATAACCTATGAAGATGTCTTAGCACCTGAGGATCTTCCTGGCTTTAACCGTTCAACGGTTGATGGTTTTGCTGTAAAAGCAATGGATACTTTTGGTGCCAAAGAGAGTTCGCCTGCCTATTTAACAATAAAAGGTGAAATTCCCATGGGAGGTGTTCCCCATTTCTCCATTTTTAATGGCCAGTGCGCTTCTATTGCCACTGGTGGAATGCTTCCAGAGGGAGCTGATGCTGTTGTGATGATTGAGCATGTAAACATTGTATCAGAGGATTTAATCGAAGTTTTAAGAGCTGTTTCACCTTGGGAGAATGTGATTTTCAAGGATGAAGATGTAAAAAAAGGAGAAGTTGTTATAAGGGCAGGTAAGAGACTTAAACCGCAAGACATAGGAGCTTTAGCAGGTCTTGGAATTACAGAGGTTATAGTATCAAAAAAGCCAATAGTATCAATAATTCTTACGGGAGATGAAATTGTTCCTCATACTGAAAAAGTTTCTCCCGGACAAGTAAGAGATATAAACTCTTTTACTTTGGCAGGATTAGCTCAAAAAACAGGTGCTATACCGATAAAGTTTGGGATAGTAAAAGATAACTATTCCGAGATAAAAGCCACAGTTCAGGAAGGCTACAGTAGAGGTGATATAATCATTATCACTGGCGGAACAAGTGCTGGCATAAAAGATATGACAGCAAGAGTAATAGATGAGCTTGGCTTGCCGGGTGTGCTTTTCCATGGCGTATCTATAAAGCCAGGAAAGCCAATTATAGGCGGTGTTTGTAATGGCAAACCTGTTTTTGGTTTACCAGGACATCCTGTGGCAGTTTATCTTTGTTTTGAATTATTTATAAGGCCCCTTATTGAACATATGATGGGTTTAGAGGAAAAAAGTTTTAAAAAGATAGTAAAAGCTAAAATGGCAAGAAGTATTCATTCTCAAGCTGGACGAGAAGATTTCATAAGAGTAAGCCTTGAGGAAAGGAATGGACAACTTTGGGCTGTGCCACTTTTGAGTAAGTCAGGATTAATAATGAGTCTTGTAAAAGCAGATGGAATTGTCCATATAAACTCTCAATTGCTCGGAGTTGAAGAAGGACAAGAAGTCGAAGTTGAGATTATAGATTAGAAAAGGAACTCCATCTAATGGACTCTCTATAAGGAATAGGTTTCCTACCTATTAATTTTTGAACGGGGTAGACACCTTTTTTATCTTCGCAAATATTATGACGCCACATCATTTTATATTGTTCAGAGGCAAAAATTCTTAGGATGAACATGGGCAAGGGTATAAGTATAACTTTTTTACCAAAGGAGTTAACAAAATCATGAACAATTTCTCCTATGGTTACATTTTCATCTCCACAAAGTTCAAAAATAATATTATTATCTCCTACTTCCATGGCTCTAATAAAGCTCTCAGCTACATCTCTTACATCTATAGGTTGGAATTTATATCCTTTGATTTCAGGGAAAATGAAAAGGGGTGTTTTTTTTATAATGGGTTTAATTTTAGCAAAAAGTAATTGTTCAGGTCCTAAAATAAAGGAAGGACGTATAATCACATAGGGAATACCAGTATTTTGAAGTTCTTTTTCAGCCATTAGTTTGGTTTTATGATATTTAGATGGAGCATTTTCTTCTACTCCCAAAGCGCTCATGTGAACTACTTTTTTTGGAGGTATTTGCTTTAAAACTTCATAAAGAGTTTTTGAATATTCATAGTGAACTTTTTCAAAGGTAATACCCTTAGATTTTATCTGCTGAATAATACCAATGAGATGAATAACATAATCTGGTTTTATATGGGATATAATCTTTAAAAGCTCTATTTTGTTTGTAAAATCATTGAGTTGATATAGTCTTAATCTTTCATCAAAGAATATTTTTTGAGCCTTTGAAGGATTTCTAATAATTAAGTGAGTCTCATAACCTTTTTTTAATGCTTCCCTAACTATATATCTTCCAACAAAACCTGTTCCACCTGTTATTAAAATTTTTTCCATTTTTTATTTTATCATTTTTTAAGATAATCTATTACTTTTTGAGCTAATTTTTTATTAAAACTTGGGAGGGAGGCAATTTTATCTAAGGAGGCTTCTTTTATATTTTGTAAACTTCCAAATTGTCTAAGTAAAATAAGCCTTCTTTTTTTACCAATTCCGGGAATTTGTTCAAGTATGGAAGAAAATTGGGATTTTGTCCTTATTTTTTTATGATAGGTTACGGCAAATCTATGAGCCTCATCTCTTATTTTTCTAAGAAGAATCGAAGAAGGTCGCTTATCTTCAAGGGAAAATTCTTCCCCCTCATGAGAGATTATTCTGTTGGGATCTTTTGCTATGGCAAAAACATTTAATTTCTCTTTTATTTCTTTGATTATCTCAAGCACTTTATTGAGATGTCCTTTGCCTCCATCAATTAATATTATGTCTGGCTTTTGAATACCACCATCCTCTTCAAAATATTTAACTATTCTGGAAACTATCTCTCTCATTGAAGCATAGTCATCAATGGCATTTGTCCCTCTAATCTTAAGATGGCGATAATATCTTTTATTAAATGAACCATCTTCCCAATAGACAAAACTACCCACTGAATATTCACCAAAGAGGGTAGATACATCAAAAGCACCTATACTTTTAGGAGTTACCTTCAAATTAAGTCTGTCTTTTAATTCTTTTAGAATATTTTCAGTGGGAGACAATTGATGTTTTAAATGAATTTCCGCATTTTTTTCTGCCATTTCCAGAAGTGCCTTTTCCTCTTTGCTTTCAGGTGTCCTTATATAAATGTCCTTTTCACTGATTTGCTTTAACCATTTACTTATATGCTCGTAATTTTCAGGTTGCTTTGACACAAGAATTAATTTTGGAGGTAAGAGGGTTTCTTTTATATAGAGAGATTGAATAATGGAAAGAGTTAGATCTGACAGGTTTTCATAGATGGCACTTTTAATGAGATAATTTTTTGATCCCACTAATAGACCATTTCTGATAAAAAGGACATTTACTGATAAGGCTTTTTGGTCTTCATGAATTCCCAATACATCCATGTCCTCTATGTTTTGAGATACAACTCTCTGAAATTGAAAAATTTTTTCAAGCCTTTTAATCTGATCTCTTATTTTTGCTGCTTCCTCGAATTTTAGATTTTCACTGAGTTTATACATTTTATCCTTTAATTTTTCAATAAGTTCATTTTTTTGTCCTTTGAGAAACATTATAACAGACTCCACCTCCCTCATATATTCTTCCTTAGAAATCTTACCAGCGCATGGAGCAGAACATCTTCTCATCTGGAATTGAATACAGGGTCTTAATGGTTTATTTAGAAGATATTTACATGTCCTTATTGAGAAATTTTTTCTAATAAAGGAAAGAGCTTCCCACATAGATTGAGCTGGAACATATGGTCCAAAGTATAGGTTTCCGTCTTTCTTTATTTTACGAACCACCTCAATTTTAGGCCATTCCTCTTTTATTGTAATTTTTAGATAGGGAAAACTCTTATCATCTCTTAGAAGAATATTAAAAGGGGGTTTATATTTTTTTATTAAATTCGCCTCTAGTACTAAGGCCTCATACTCACTGGATGTTACTATATATGAAACATCATGAACTATTTCCATCATCTTTGCTTTTCTTGGTTGGAGTTCTTTTTTGTTCATATAGCTACGTAGACGGTTTTTTAAATTTTTTGCCTTTCCAATGTACAAAACTTTGCCTTTTTTGTCTTTAAAGATGTATACTCCCGGAAGTTCACAAATTTTTGAAATTTCTAACATAAATATATTATATTAACTTGCCTCTTGACTTTTAAAAATTTTTTATGTATTATAACTTAAACTATTTTAGAAAGGAGGCTTAGCGTGGAAGCACCAACCTTTTTACACATGTTATTCCCCTCTATCCCACCTTATGTTAGTTACTCCTGGTTAGCAATGGCTGTTATTATTGTGGTAGCTTTGATTGTGAAAGGTAGTCTCAAAATGGTACCAGCAGGAGTTCAGAACGTTATGGAAGTTTTAGTGGAGTTTCTAAGGGGACAGGCTTTGATGAGCATTGGACAGCACTGGGGAGATAAATTTTTACCACTTTTAGGTACTCTTTTTATTTATATTTTAGTATGCAATCTTTTTGGTCTTATTCCTGGCTTTGAATCCCCAACTTCCAATGTGAATGTGACCTTCTCCATGGCAATTCCGGTCTTTTTCATCTATCAGTTTATGGGCTTTAAGGTGCATGGCATTCGTTATCTTGAACATTTCCTTGGTCCCATAAGAAGTATTTATGCAATTCCTTTTATGATGTTTATGTTTGTAGTGGAATGGATAACTCATTTGGCAAGACCATTAACTCTTGGTGTACGACTTTTTGGTAATATGTTTGGTAAACATCTTCTATTAATGGTTTTAGGAATTCTTGCTCCATTAATAGTTCCTGTGGCATTTCTATGTTTAGGTACCTTAGTCAGTGTGCTTCAAGCTTATGTTTTTATGTTGCTTACAGCTGTTTACATAGCAGGCTCTGTTGAAGAGTCTCACTAAATATCATTAAAGAAAGGAGGGACGATAATGAGAAAGTTCTTCGTAGTTCTTATGGCTGCCTTGGTGGTTGTATTAACTGCCTCCGCAGTATTTGCAGCTGAGTCAGATCCTGCAAAGCTCAATTATTATGGTTGGGCAACTGCAGGTGCCTTAATTGGTCTTGGAGCAGCTGCCGGTGGTGGTGGAGCTGGAATGGGACAGGGTCTTAGAGGTATTCTTGAAGGTTCTGCAAGAAATCCTGGCGTTACTGGAAAACTCATGACACTCTTTATTGTAGGTCTTGCATTAATTGAGTCTTTGGTCATTTATGTTCTTGTATTTGTTCTTATTACCTTCTATGCAAATCCTTTTGTGAAGTAATTTTTTTATTTTTTAAAAGGAGGGGCAAAAGCTCCTCCTTTTTTTATCTTTTTAATCGTACTTACTTAATTTCATGCTATAATAAATTTCAATGGAAAATGAAAAAGTTAATCCAGCACATCTTAGACAACTTCTTGAATTCTCTGCATTAATTAATTCTTCCATGGAGATAGAGGAGATAAGAAAAAGAACTATAGAAGCCTCTCTAAAAATAACAAACAGTGAAGCCGGAAGCTTTCTTCTATATGATAGTGATAATAAGGAACTCTATTTTGATGTAACGATGGGTGAAAAGGCAGAGAAAATCAAAACAATTAGGCTTAAAGTGGGTCAAGGAATCGCAGGTTGGGTAGCTTTAACTAAGGAGGTTTTAATAGTAAATGATGTACAGAATGACAGAAGATTTTTCAGAAAAGCTGATGAACAGAGCGGTTTTACTACTAAGTCGATGATTTGTTTACCGATTCTTTCAAAAGAGAGGCTTTTGGGAGTTTTGCAGGTTATGAATAAAATAAATGGCCCCTTTACTTATTACGATGCAGAATTATTAAAAGCCCTTGCTAATCAGGTTGCAGTTGCAATAGAAAATGCAAAACTTTATAGAGATATGAAAGAAACTTTTTATGAGATTGTTTTTGCCTTAGCAGATACCATTGAAAAAAGAGATCCTTACACAGGTGGTCATACCAAAAGAGTTATGAATTATAGCCTTGCTATAGGAGCAGAGATGGGGCTACAAAAGGAAGAATTTGAAAGGCTAAAGCTCGGAGCTATTCTGCATGACATAGGGAAAATTGGCATAAGAGATAGGATTTTACTTAAGGAGGGAGAACTTACAAAGGATGAATTTGAGATTATTAAAGCTCATACAATTTATGGAGCAGAAATACTTCAGCATGTGAAAAAACTCGATGTTATTCTTCCCTGTGTAAAATACCATCATGAAAAATTTGACGGAACAGGTTATCCTGAAAGACTTAAGGGGGAGGAAATCCCTCTAATTGCAAGAATCATTGCAGTTGCTGATACCTTTGATGCAATGACAACGGATAGACCTTATAGAAAGGGTCTTTCCTTTGAAGAAGCAATTGCAGAATTGAAAAATAAAGCTGGCACTCAATTTGATCCTAATGTTGTAGATGCTTTTCTTAGAGCTTTTAAAAAAGGAGAGTTAGAGGGAATTGAAAGTTAAAGTTCTTGGATCTTCAGGCTCAGATTTACCCGGACATAATCTAACTTCTTTTCTCTTGGATAACACTATACTTTTTGACGCTGGAGGAGTCACTAATTCCCTTAATTTAAAAGAACAGCAAAAGATTAAGTATATATTTATAACTCATGCCCATTTTGATCACATAAGAGATATACCCTTTCTTGCTGACAATATTATTATAAGTGGTAATAAAAAATTACAGATAAAGGTTTTTTCCATACATGAAGTTATTGAAGACATTAAAAAACATTTGCTTAACCAAAAACTTTGGCCGGATTTTACCGTAATTCCTAATGAACAAGATTCCTTAATAAAGCTTGAAACAATAAATCTACACCAATCATTTGAAATTGAAGGATTTAAAATAACTGCTTTACCAGTGAATCATACTGTTCCAGCAGTAGGATATTTTATCCAAAGAGGTAAGAAGTTTTTATTTTATACAGGAGATACAGGTCCAACAAAAAAGACATGGGAATTGTTGTCAAATGTAGTTTTAGATGCTTTAATTATCGAATGTTCTTTTCCAGATAAAATGAGAAGAATTGCTAAGATGACAGGACATTTAACGCCTTCTTTACTTTTCAAAGATATAGAAAATTTAAAATTTCCTCCTAAAAAAATATATATAACACATCTGAAGCCTTTCTACAGAAAGTTCATTGAGAGGGATTTACAGAAAAATAAAAACTACCACTTAGAGATTTTGAGAGATGGTGATATTTTAGTAATATAAAATCATAAAAAATATGAATAAGTTAAGAAAAAGTTACCTTATTACTTCTGTTGCAGCCTTTATTTTTTCAATATTAGTCTATCTTTCAGGAATTTTAAATCCTTTTGAGCTTAAATTTTATGATTTGCTTACTAAATTTTTAGGTTCAGAAGAGAAAAAAGACAATATTTTTATTATTTATATAGATCAAAATAGTATAGAGGCATTAAGCAAAGAGGGCATAGTCTGGCCATGGCCAAGACAGGTTTATGCTCCTGTAATTGAGTATCTTTCAGAGGCTGAGGCAATTTTCTTAGATATAATTTTTTCTGAGTATTCTTCCTATGGGGTTGATGATGATAGAATTTTGTCTGAAGCAATCAAAAAGGCGGGGAATGTTTATTTGCCCATAGTTTTATCCCATCGTGAAGCAGAATTAAATGAAGAGGATATAAAAAAAATAAGCTTTTCTATTAAATGGCCATCTAAAAATGAGTATAAATCTGTTATTTTTCCTATTTCTGATTTTAAAAATGTCTGCAAAGGACTGGGAAATGTAAGCATTTTACCTGATGAAGACGGAGTCTATAGAAGACTTCCTCTTTTTTCTAAGGTTAAAGAATTTACAGTACCTAATTTTGTAACGAGTTATTTCCTTAAAGGAGTTGATTTCCAAATAAAATCTGATTACATAACAATTAAAGGGAAAAAAATTCCTTTTAATGAAGAATCTCTTCTGTTGAAATACCCTAAGGGAAAAAATTTCTTCCCTACTTTATCTTTTTTAGAGATTCTTGAAGCATCTAATAAAGAACAGAAAAATATGATCAGCAAAGTTAAAAAAGACAACTTCAGAGGCAAGATTGTTTTCATAGGTTTTTCTGCAGCAGGTCTTTTTGACCTAAAACCTACTCCTATTTCTTCAAGTACTCCAGGAGTCTTTATTCATGCTACTGCTTTTGAGAATTTAGTAAATAATAATTTCATAACTTCATCTCCAAATTATATAATTTTAGCTATAATTTCTCTAATATCTTTTTTAATTCCATACCTCTTCTTAAAGCAAACCTCAATTAAAATAAATCTCTTTGTGTTTTTAATAATGGTATTGATTTTGCTTACTGTTGTGATCATATTTTTCAAGTTTTCAATTTATATTCAGTTTTTGCCGTCCTTCACAGCTACTATATTCAGTTCACTTATTACTCTCTTTTATTCCTATGCCGTAGTAGGAAGGGAAAAAAGGTTTATAGCAAGAACTTTTAGCCAATACATGGATAAAAAAATAGTAGATTATCTAATTGCCAACCCAAAAGCCATAGCACCAGGAGGTACAAAAAAAAGAGTAACAGTTTTTTTTGCAGATATAGAGGGTTTTACCAATATTTCAGAAAGATTATCAGCGGAAAATACTGCTATTTTACTTCACAGAGTTTTTAATGTTTTAACAGAAGTTGTAATTAAGCATTCAGGTGTAATAGATAAGTATATTGGTGACTCCTTGATGGCTTTTTGGGGAGCTCCCTTAGAATCAGAATTTGATGAATTAAACGCTTGCAGTGCTGCATTGCAATGTATTAAAAGACTTGAAGATTTGAATTTATATTTTTCAGAAAAAGGATTACCAATTATCAGAATAAGAATCGGAATTCATACAGGAGAAGCCATAGCTGGCAACATAGGAAGTGACAGGTTATATAATTACACAGTAATAGGCGATACAGTAAATACAGCTTCAAGATTGGAATCAGCAAATAAATTTTTTAAATCAAATATTATAATAAGTGAAGAGACTTATCTAAAAGTTTCACAAGTTTTCATTGCAAGACCACTTGGTATTGTAAGAGTGAAAGGAAGATTTAAACCAATTAAAATATTTGAGATTTTGGGAAAAACCTCAGAGGAATCAAAGGAGAAGATACTCTTCGCAGAAAGATTTAATCATGCTTATTCACTTTTTATAGAAAAAAAATGGAAAGATTCAAGAGAAATTTTTGAAACCCTTTTAGAGGATTATCCAGAAGATTTTCCGTCAAAAATTTATTTAAACCTTATTGAAAAATACAGCATGTTAGATAAATTGACAGAAGATTGGTTTATTGTTAAAATTGAAAGTAAATGAACTTTAAATTTTTACTAAAAATATTTGTTCTTAGTCTTTTGTTTTGTAATTTTTCTTGGGCGCAGACAATTACTGTTATAACAAAAAATAATGCTATACGAGAATCACCAAAATTTTTATCTCCTGTAAAAGTCTTTGTAAAATATGGGGACATACTTAATGTTTTGAGCATAGAGAGAGATTGGTATAAGGTAAAATTTAAGAATTATACAGGATATATACATAAAACTGCTGTGGAAAAGAGAGTTGTTTCTCCTAAAGCAGAATCTTATCAGAGCGGTTCCACTTCTGAAGGAGAAATTACACTTGCTGGTAAAGGATTTAATCCACAGGTGGAAAGAGTTTATAGAAATAAGAATCCTCAACTTAGATATGATCTTGTAGAAAAAATTGAAAAAAGCGAAGTATCTGAAATGGAGATACTATCTTTCATTAAGACAGGAGGGCTAATAGAACCTCAATGATAATAAAAATATTTTTCTATTTAAGCTTAATATTTTCTCTCTTTGCCTGCAAAACAGTTGATGTCCATAAAGCTAGGGATATGACTTTTACTACTTTACAAGCTACTGAGAAGGTAGCAAGACCCATCTCGGATGAAGAGGAATACTTTATAGGCAAGGCTGTGGCTGCAAGGCTTTTACAATACTATTCCCTATATGATAATCAAAGATTAATAAAATACATAAATTTAATAGGGCAAACAATTGCGCTTCATTCTGAAAAACCTTCTACTTTTGGAGGTTATCATTTTGCCATTTTAAATACTAAAGAATTGAATGCCTTTGCGTGTCCTGGAGGCATAATATTAATAACAAGAGGAATGATTGAGCTTGCCCAAACGGAAGATGAAATTGCCTCTATTCTTGCCCATGAAATAGCTCACATAAATCACAGGGATGGAATTAATTCCATTAAAAAAGCAAGATGGATGGAAGCGCTCACAATAATAGGTAAAAAAGCAGTAAGTCAATTTGGCTCTGAAGAATTAGTCAAACTTACAAATATTTTTGAAGGCACTGTAGAAGATGTTGTAAAAACTCTTATTTTAAATGGTTATAGCAAAACACAAGAATTTTTAGCTGATGAAAAAGCTTTATTTTATCTTAATAAAGCTGGTTATAACCCCTATGCTTTAATCAATGTCCTTGAAAGAATGAAGAAATATAGTCTTAAGGAAGGAATTTTAAAAACACATCCTTCCGGAGAGGATAGACTCAACAATCTAAGAGAAAAAGTTCCAACAAGTAATATAGATACGAATCTCTTTAAAATACGACTTAAACGATTTAGCGATTTTACAAGAAAATATTAATTTTTTCTTAAGGACTGCCTAAGATTTACCTGCAAAGAATAAATAAAAATTTTAATATCAATACAAAAGGAAAAAGAATTAGCATTTTTTAGTTTTGTAAATAATTATTTTCATGTTTTATTTATAGGCTCTAATAGATTAATGATGAGGGGGAAGATTTATTATTTTTGCCTTCTCGCCATAATTTAACATTTCTAACATAGCGGTGAGAGATTTCAAGTGAAAATTTTCAAAAAATTTAGGATTTTTTAGTTCACCCACATTGAAGGCAGATAGAAAAATTAAGGATTTATAAATTTTATTTGCTGTTTTAATGGGTAAAAAAGTATTTTCCAAAGTTTGTTCAAGGAAATTATCACTTAATTTTCTGACTTTTTTGTTAATACTCATTATTTTGAACCAATAAATTCTGTTAACAATTCTATCAGCTTTTAGTTCAAAAATCATATGTTGAAGAGGATTAAGATTTTTTATATCATGATGAAGTATTGCATCGGCTGCTAAGTGAGTTAAATACCCATAGGCAAAAGCCTTTTCTTCACAAGTTTTTGCTTCTTGAAGAAGATTCAAGCCTGTTTTCCAAGAATGGGGATTTTTATCTTCAGGAAGATATTTTTTACCAATGGCAGTGTCAGGAAGAATGTTTCCGTAAATAAAATAATCTTTAAAATTCTTAATGACAGGAAGTAAAGTTACAGGAATAAGATGGGAAAAATTAAATACCTGTTGAGAGAGATAGGCATGGGTTAAAGGTCCCCATCCATAAGAAAAATCAGGATAAATGAATAGAATTAAAAAAATAATCGATAAAATCATTATCAATTCTCTCTGTTATAAAGATTCATAGCTTTATCAACACCTTCACTTAGAATTATAGCAATTGCATCTACTGCTTGTAAAATTTTCTCTTTTATAAGAGCTTTTTGTTCTCGTGAAAAAGGACTTAATACATATTCAGAAATATCAATTTCTTTTGTTTTATCTATTCCAATTTTAATGCGAAGAAAATTTTTAGTTCCCAAATGTTCAATTATGGATTGGACTCCTTTATGGCCTCCTGAGGAACCGTTTTTTTTTATTTTAATTTTACCTATAGGTAAATCTAAATCATCATGGATTACTATGATTGAATTAGGGAGATTCTCCAGGATCGCTTTGTTAACAATTTTTTTTACTGCTATTCCACTAAGATTCATATAAGTTAAAGGTTTTATTAGGGCAATTTTTTTCCCTTCGATAAATCCTTCGCTAATTAAGGAATCATTCCTTTCATTAAATTTTAAGTTATATTTATTTGCTAACTTATCTAACACCATAAATCCTACATTATGTTTTGTTTGACTATATTTTTTCCCCGGATTGCCCAGACCTACTATAAGAGTCATGTAATTTACTAATCTTGTTCTTCTTTAGCCTTTTTACCTTTCTTTATAACTTCTGGTTCAACAATTTCTTCAGTGGAAGGTAAAATTTCACCTTCTTCGGCTTCAACAGTAACTGTTGCTATAACATCATCAAGATCTGAGATAATTTTTATGCCTGCTTCAAATTTTATATCTCTTACATGGATAGAATCACCAACCTCTAATTTAGAAACATCTACTTCTATGTGCCCTGGTATTTTTTCTGGAATAGCTTCTATTTCAATTTCAGAGATACCGTGTTGAAGAATACCCTTGTCTTGCTTTACACCTATAGGTTCTCCTATTAAAATAATTGGTACAGTTACTCTAATTTTTTCTGTAGCACTTACTTCCATAAAATCCACATGTAATAATCTACCTGTAACGGGATCAACCTGATAATCTTGAAGGATGGCTTGTTTTTCTGAATCTTCCAACTTTAGAGTAACAAAAAGCTTTTCTTTGGTAGCAATATTCATGAAAGGTTGGATTTCTTTTGAACCTATTTGAATAGGTACAGAATGACCACCTTTATAAATGATACAAGGAATGAAACCTTGATTTCTTAATTGTCTTGCTGCGCCTTTTCCTGTTTTCTGTCTTTTTAAAGCATTAAGAACAAATTTTTCCATATCTTATTCCTCCTTTAAACAAATAGTGAACTAATTGATGTTTCTTCATTGATTCTTTTTATTGCCTCACCTAAAAGATGAGCTACAGTTAATATCTCTATTTTTTCACATTTTTCTTTTTTAGATTCTGCTGGAATTGTGTCAGTAATTATAACTTTTTCTAAAACTGAAGCATTTAGTCTATCAATGGCAGGACCAGAGAGTACTCCATGAGTTGCTGCAGCAAAAACTCTATTTGCTCCTTTTTCTTTTAGAGCCCAGGCAGCTTGAGTAATTGTACCTGCTGTATCTATCATATCATCAATTAATAAAGCATCTTTATCTTTAACATCACCTATAACATGCATTACTTTTGAAACATTTGGAGCATCTCTTCTTTTATCAACAATGGCAAGAGGAGCATCAATTTTTTTTGCAAAAACTCTCGCTCTTTCAGTTCCTCCAGCATCAGGGGACACTACAATTATATTTTCTAATAATTTATTTCTCCTTAAGTAATCTAAAATTACAGGTATTGCAAGGAGGTGATCAACTGGAATATCAAAGAAACCTTGAATTTGTCCTGCATGAAGATCTATTGTAAGCACTCTGTTTGCTCCAGCAACAGTAATCAAATTTGCTACAAGTTTTGCCGAAATAGGGACTCTTGGTTGAACCTTTCTGTCTTGTCTGGCATATCCATAGTAGGGAATTACTGCTGTAATTCTTCTGGCAGAGGCTCTTTTTAGAGCATCAATAATTAAAAGAAGTTCCATGAGATTTTGATTTACAGGAGTACAGATTGATTGAATTACAAAAGAATCGGACCCTCTTATATTTTCCTTAATCTGAACCATTATTTCACCATCACTAAAGGTGGTGACAGTAGTTTCTGTAAGAGGTATTTTTAAGTAATCACTTACTTTTTTTGCAAGTTCAGGGTTAGCATTTCCAGTAATCAATCGAATTCCGTCAGGCATTTTAACTCTCCTAAAATAAAAATTACCCTCTTTAAGAGGGTATTTAAGCTGGGGAGGCAGGATTCGAACCTGCGAATGGCGGATCCAAAATCCGCTGCCTTGCCGCTTGGCGACTCCCCAAATCTCTATTCAAGATACAAGAGTTTGTGCAATCTTTACCCAATAGCCATTAAAATTTTTAGCCGCTGCTACTGTCTCTTCTCTATTTCTGAACAGACCGAATACTGTCGAGCCACTTCCACTCATTAGACTGATAATTGCACCAACTTTCAATAATCTTTTTTTTACTAACTCTATTTCCTTATATTTACCTATAACTACCTTTTCAAGGTCATTCCACAGATAAATACTGTTGGAAAAACCTTCACAAAGTATGTTATACAATTGCCAAATATTATTATTAATTTTTTTATAATTTTCTGTCAATTCAGTTTTTATTTTTAAAGATTCATAAGCCCATTTTGTGGAGATATTAAAGGACGGTTTTACTAATAGAAGATTGTAAGATTTTTTGATTTGGAGGGGACTTATAATTTCCCCTTTTCCTTCCACCATGGCAATAGGAGGATAGAAGAAGAAAGGTACATCACTACCCAAAGACTTACCTAATTGAATGAGTTCTTCTGTAGATAAATTTAATTTCCAAAAGTCATTTAAAGCTTTAAGTGTTGCTGCTGCATCAGAACTACCACCAGCTAATCCCGCTCCAATGGGAATTTCTTTTTGGATTGTTATCTTAACCCCTTTTTTTATGCCTTTATATTCTGAAATTGCTTTTGTTGCTTTATAAACAAGATTATTTTCCCTTTTAATGGGGAAATTGCAGATTATTTCTATTTTTTCCGATTCTTCAAATATTAATGTATCATATAAATCTATTGTTTGAATAAGAGAGATTATATCATGATAACCATCTTCTCTTTTTCTTAATACAGAGAGAGCCCAATTTATCTTAGCGGGAGCTTTTACAATAAGCATTATTTTTCGGGAAAAGGCGATAAATTTCTAATTTTTTCCTCTACTCTTTCTTTTAATTCTTGCTCTTTTTCATGATATTTTAGGGCTTCTTGCCATGCTTCTAAGGCATTTTCATACTGTTTCAAACTCATATATACATCTCCAAGGTGTTCAAGAATAACAGGATCATCTTTTACATATTTAACTGCTTCAAGCATGAATTGTAAAGCCTTCTTAAGATCTCCCATTTTGAAGTAAGTCCAAGCTAAACTGTCAAGGTAGTAGCCATTCTGAGGTTTAATACTTAGTGCTCTTTCAATTAAATTAAGTGCTTCTTCAAGATTTATTCCTCTGTCAGCATAACTGTAGCCAAGATAGTTAAGAGCTTCTGCATGATCGGGCTTAAGAGAAATAACTTTTTTTATGTATTTTTCAGCTTCCGGGAAATTACCCACTTTATCAAATAAAACCCCTGCCAAGAAATTTATATCAATGTTATCAGGGAATTTCGAAAGGGCTTTATTTATATATATTTTTGCTTTCTCGTAATTTTTAAGATCCATTGAAGTTTCTATAGCATACAAATAAATGTCTGGTATTTCCTGGGTGAATTGAAGAATTTCATCATAAATTTCTAAGGCTTCCTTAAGTTTTTTTTGTTTAAGATAAACATGGGCAAGATTTAAAAAAGCATTAACTTGTTTAGGATTAGTTTGTATTATTTTCTTAAGAAGGTTTTCTGCTTCGGAATATTTTTCCATTTCAATATAAATTAGCGACAGATAATAAATTAGATTTAAATCTTCAGGATTTTTTGATAGTAAGTGGTTTATCTCTTCTAAGGCTTTATTATATTGTTTAGTCTGAAGATACAAAATAGCAAGTCTTTCACGAATCTGTAATAAAGATGATTTTTGTTTTTTTAAGGTTTCAAGCTCTTCTATAGCTTGAGTATATGATTTTTGAGAGAGATATAAATTTATTAATCTTTCTCTTGCCGAGATATTCTCAGGGTTTATCTGCAAAGCCTTTTTATAGTAGTTCTCTGCCTCCTTAAGATTATTTGACATCTCTTCTATTAAGCCAAGATTAATGTAGGCTGGTTCATAATCAGAATTTTTACTAATGATTTTTTTAAAGATTTCTTTAGCATTGTGAAAATCTCTTTTTTCAAGGTAGATTACTCCTAAAAAATAAAGAGCCATTAAATTTTCATCATTATCTTCCAAGATTTTTTTAAAACTTTCTAAGGCTTTATCAAGACTACCAATGGAAAGATAGAGATCTCCTATTGTCGTTAAAATTTCTATTTTGTTTTGTGATTTTGTAAGGATTTTTTCATAAATTTCAATAGCATTTTCAATTTTTCTTTCTTTTATATAGATTGAAGCAAGAACTTTTAAGGCTTCTATATTTTCAGGAGATTTAGCAAGTATTTCTTCGATATTTTTTTTAGCATTTTCTAAGTCATTTAACTTTAAATAAGTATCTGCGAGCATAATTTTTAAGAAATTTGAAGAAGGATTCTTTTTTATTGCTTTATCATAGAATTTTAAAGAAGTATTAAAATCTCCATTAATACTGGAGTAATATCCAGCTATAAAGTAAAAATAAGAATCTTCCTCCTCAGCAAAAGCTGAAGAGGGGATGAATAATAGAAAAAATAAGAGTAGTAAGAACATATAGATATTATTACACACTGTGAAGGAATAAAAAAAGGGGAGAGTCTCTCCCCTTTTTTAAAGATTAGCAGGAGCCTTTGCATTTACAGGTGGGCATAGCCTTTCCTGATACCTTCTTGATCATGGTAGTACCTCCCTTTCATAGGGATTTAAACCTCTTCATGAGGTTTTTTAGAGCTTCATGCTCTAACTTAATTATAGCAAAAAAATTAGAAAATAAATTATCATAACTTCATGAAGCAAAAATTAAAGAGAGTTTTTCAATGTCAAAGCTGTGGTTTTATCTCTCCCAAATGGCTTGGAAAATGTCCTGACTGTGGTGCCTGGAATAGTTTTGTAGAGGAAACTCTCATGGGAGGTAAACATTCTCAGGGGTTTACCGATACAGAGTCCGTCTCACCACTTCCCATAAGTTCAATTGAAATTAACAATTCAGAGAGGATCTCTACTCATATAGGTGAGCTTGATAGAGTGCTTGGAGGTGGGATAGTAAAGGGTTCACTTATTTTAATTGGTGGTGATCCTGGAATTGGAAAATCTACATTACTCCTTCAAGCTACTAATAACATTGCAAGAAAATATGGAAAAGTTCTCTATGTTTCAGGAGAGGAATCTTCTACCCAGATTAAATTAAGGGCAGAGAGAGTTGGAGCCATTTCAGAGAATATACTTCTTTTAAGTGAGACTCTTGTAGAAAAAATACTTAATTGCGCTTCAGAGATACAGTTAACAGCTCTTGTAATCGATTCCATTCAAACAGTTTATACAGAAGAAGCCATTTCAGCACCAGGCTCAGTAAGTCAGATAAGAGAGTCAGCAGTAAAGTTTATGAATTTTGCTAAAAGTACAGGAGTTCCTGTTTTTCTCATAGGCCATGTTACAAAAGAAGGAGCAATTGCAGGACCGAGGGTTCTTGAACATCTTGTTGATACAGTTTTATATTTTGAAGGTGACAGAGGCTATGCCTACAGAGTTTTGCGAAGTGTAAAAAATAGATTTGGTCCCACCAATGAAATCGGAGTTTTTGAAATGAGCTCTTCAGGATTAATTGAGGTGGAAAATCCTTCTTTGATTTTTCTCTCAGAACATACTCAAAACAGCGGATCAGCTATAACTGCCACTGTTGAAGGAACAAGAGCTATACTTGCTGAGATTCAGGCACTTGTGGCACCTTCAAATTTTGGCATGCCAAGAAGAAACTTTATTGGTGTGGATTATCAGAGGGTTAATTTATTGGTAGCAGTTTTGGAGAAAAGAGGGAGGATAAATCTTGCAGGAGCAGACATTTTTGTAAATGTGGTAGGAGGACTTAAAATTACTGAGCCTGCCATGGATTTAGCTGTTATTTCAGCAATAGTTTCTTCTTTTAGAGACATTCCTTTACCTGAAGGCTTGGTTATTTTTGGAGAATTGGGTTTGAGTGGTGAGGTTAGAGCAATATCACAACCAGAATTGAGGCTTAAAGAAGCATCCCGAATTGGAATGAAAGAAGCTATAATTCCAAAAAGCAATTTTGAAAGGCTTAAAGAAAGTTTTCATTTAAAGATACAAGGAGTGAGATCTATTAATGAACTTATTGAAATTATTGGCAATTATTCTTAGTATATTTTTATTTTTTGGTTGTGCAGAAAAAAAGCCTGTAACTATAAAGGAGTTTTTTGCTCAGGATTTGGAAGATTTCCTTAATAAAATGAAAACATATGACTCCGTTGAGGGAGTTTTAAATCTTCAATATGAAGCTAAAAATAGTATACTAAATGGTGATGCTTCTTTAAAAATCTCAAAGGATGAACTTCTCTTAAGGGTTTACTATATGGGCTTTCCAACAGGTGAGCTTTATGAGGAAAAGGGTGAAGTCCTTTCAAATCTTCCTATTGAAAAGGACAGACTTAGACAGCTTGCCATAGGTATAAGAAAGGGTTTTATCTGGTGGGATGGAGATTTTTCTATAGAGGATAAGGGAGAAAACTACATTTTAAAGGATAGAAAAATGGAAAGAAATATTGTTTTAAATAAAGATAGTTTTATACCTTTAAGCCAAAGTTTAAATGTGGAAGGACAGACAATATTGATCACTTACAACAACTTAAGTAAGATTCAAACTGAAGATGGAACGCTCCTAAAAATACCATTGGAAATGATTGTGTTTTATAAAAACAGAACGCTCAAAATAAAAATAGAGAGAATAAAATTTAAAAATGCCAAAAAAAACACCTCCTTTAGGTCAGCATTTTCTCAGAAATAGAGAAATTCTAGAAAGAATTGTAAAGGTTTCTGAAATCACATCTTCAGACAAAGTTGTAGAAGTAGGACCAGGAATGGGTGATTTAACAGAAATTCTTTTAAATAATGCAAAAGAAGTTATAGCCATTGAAATAGATCCAAATCTTTATAAAATTTTGAATGAAAGATTTTATGGTAGAGAAAATCTAAGGGTTTACAATCAAGATGCTTTGAAATTTCCCTATGAAGAGCTTGGGGAGTTTAAGGTTGTCTCGAATATCCCCTACTACATAACAAAGCCAATTATTTTTAGACTAATTGAAGTAAGAGCTTTAAAGTCAATGACGCTTACAATTCAAAAGGAAGTGGCAGAAAGACTTACAGCAAAACCCTCTACAAAAGCTTATTCAGCCTTAAGCATAATAGCTCAGTATTACACTGAGGCGGAGATTAAATTTTATATCCCTGCAAAGTTTTTTAGCCCTCC
>CALDSV010000074.1 GCA_937924475.1 uncultured bacterium | reverse complement strand
TTTCCTAAAATTCCTACTGATTTGAAATCTTTTAATGATATATCAACATCTCTTAACATGGAGAGCGGAATAAGATAGCTAAAGGATGATTTTTCATCTCCGAGCGCAATTTTTTTACCAAGAGAATCGAATATTTTTTCGATTTTATGATCCTCTTTGGTAACAAAAACACTTCTTGTCTCAGCTATTCCTCCTTCAGGTTTAATAAGTGGAAATATTTTATTTTTCATATGCCACTTAAGTTCACAATAAATTGCAGGATCTATGAATAGTAAATTGATTCTGTTTTCTTGTATTTTATTCTCTAAATCTGCATAATCCTTGGCTATCTCTATGTGAACAGGTCTCTGAAGTTTTTGAGAAAGGAAATTTTTTAAAGGATATAGTTTTTCATATATAATTCTTGGAGACTCTTCAGGCAATACGCCAATGACAAGGGGAGGGCCTATGTTGTTGTCCTCCCTTTGTATTTTATAATTGTGTTCTTCAGAACCTTTACTACAAGATAAGATAAATATAAATAAAAAAAATGTTAAAATTTTAATGAATCTCATAATAAAAGGGATTTGTCATTATTTCTATCTTAAGCTGAGTTTTTGGCCCGTGGCCAGGTAAAATAATTGTCTCAGGAGGAAGATAAGATATTTTTTTTAAAGAATTTAGAAGTTTTTCCATACTACCACCTATAAGGTCTGTTCTTCCTACAGAGCCTGCAAAGAGAGTGTCACCTGTAAAAAGGTAATTTTCAATATAAATACAAATGCTACCTAAGGAATGACCTGGAGTATGGATAAATTTGATTTCTCTATCAAGTACTTTCATTGTCTTTTCATTCTCCAGCAAAATTTCAGGCTCTGGTTGAGAATCTATATTCATGCCAAAAAATTGAGAAGCAATTTGTGATGCATTTCTGTAAATTTCAAGATCACTTTTATGAAGAATAACTTTTGCTCCGCTTTCTTCTTTTAATTCCTTTACAGCACCAATATGGTCAAAATGACCATGCGTACAAATAATATATTGAAGGGATAAACCTTCTTGTTTTATGAAATCAAGAATAAGATCTGGTTCGTCACCAGGATCAATTACAAAAGCTTTTTTTGTTTTTTCATCATATACAAGATAACAATTTACAGCGAGAGGTCCTACTTCAAATTTCTTAATTTTCATTTTCTTCTCCTTATCTTTTTTAAAATATAACCAAGTTCTTCATGTTTAAGCAAATAACAGATAAGAACATAGAGAAGTACAGCAATAGAAATTGATAAACCAAGCCATATAAACTTTATTAACATTTTTTCGCTTTGTAGCCAAAGAGAAGAATTTATATTACAGAATCCTTTCGCCACAGAAACACTTATCAATGATGCCAATGTGCTTTTTAAGAAAGAGGGGAAAATATTAGAGAAAGAGATTTCAGGGATAGATTTTTTAATAAGTATTGCAAGCATTGAAAACTGAACAGTTGCTGCTAAGGAGTAGGCAAGGGCTAATCCATTATGTTTCATTGTATTCATGAGAAGAATTGATAGAGAAATATTTGTAAACATTCCCATAGCTGCACAAAGCACTGGAGTTTTAGTATTCTGTAAGGAATAAAAAGTAGCTGTTATGGTTCTTGAGCCAACTGTTCCAAGGATTCCAAAACTATAGAAAAATAGTGCTTGAGCTGTATTGAATGTAGCATTTACATCAAACAATCCTCTTTGAAAAAGAGTGTTCACAATAGGTTCTTTAAGTAAAATTAGCCCCATCATAGAAGGAATAGTCAGGAAAAAGAGAAATTTTAGGGAAAAGGAAAAATCCTTCGCAAGTTTAGATTTATTTCCTTCAGCTACATGCTGAGATAGAGTAGGTAAAACTGCCATACCTACTGCTACACCAAAAACTCCAATGGGAAGTTGAATTAATCTCATGGAATAGTATAAGTAGGTTACACTTCCCTCAGGTAGAAAACTTGCTATTATAGTACTCACAAATATATTTATCTGATTCACTGCCATGGCAAGAGTTGTAGGGATAATGAGAAAGACTATTTTTTTTAAAGCAGGATGTATACCTGAAAATCCTAAAGAAAATCCATTTTTATAGAAATGGGGAATCTGTACTATCCATTGAAGTAATCCTCCAACTGTCACTCCCACAGCTACTGATACAATAGGATTAAAAAACATATTGCTAAATCCTACAACTAAAACAATTATGGCAAGATTTAAAAAACAAGGGGCTAAAGCCGGGATAAAAAAAATACTATTTGTATTAAGCGCAGCCATTGTAAGAGCAGCAAGGCTTATAAAAAACAAAAAGGGAAACATTATTCTTGTAAGTAGAACCGTTAAATGGAATTTGTCAGGATTTTCAGTAAATCCTGGTGCTATGAGAGTAACAATTAAAGGACTGGATAATATCCCTAATAAAGTTATAGTTCCAACAATTAAGAGGATAAAAGTGAATAAAGATCTTACGATTTTTTTTGTCTCTTCCTGCCCTTTTTTAACTTGAGCTTCTTTAAGAACTGGCACTACTGCTGATGACATAGAACCTTCAGCAAAAAGTTCTCTTAGGAGATTAGGAATTCGAAATGCTACAAAGAAGACATCACTTATGGCTGATGCTCCAAAGTATTTTGCCAGTATCATGTCTTTTATATAACCTAAGATTCTGCTGAAGGTAGTTGCTAAGGAAATAGCACCTGCAGCTCTGACAATCTTTCCTTTAGCCATTTTTACTTTTAGTATTTTAGAATTTCAAGGATATCGAGAATATCCTCTCTTGGGAAAGTTCCTTGATCAGATTTTAATGCCATAATTAAATCATTTCTAAATTTTTCTGTATCACCTTTGTAGTTTGAGTCTAATTTAAGAGAATTTCTTAAAATTTTGAAGGCCTCTGAATAAAGTCCTAATTTCTGATAAGTAAGGGACATATAAATATGTGCCTCCATAAGCAATATATTTCTTTTTATTGCCTTATCAAAGGAGCTTTTTGCTTCTTCGTATTTCCCCAGTCTGTAATAAGATAAGCCTTGTCCAAAATAGGCTTTATCTTGAGTGACAAAGAGAGGATTACTTAAGGCATTACTGAAAGCATTTATTGCTTCATTATGCATATGAAGATTTTGATAACAAATTCCAAGATTAAACCAAGCATCTCCATCCTTTGAGTCCATTGAAAGAGTTTTAAGGAAAAGGTCTTTTGCTATTTCAAATTCCTGAAATGCCATATGAACTAATGCCAATCCATGGAGAGCTTTTTTGTTTTGGGGATTAACCTGTAAAGCTTTATGAAACTCAGCATAGGCAAGTTGATAATTTCTCTCTATATAGTAAGCATAACCGATTTCTGTATGAAAATCAGATTCGTTGGTTTGCCTAATTATTTCTTCAGAAGCACATGCTGTGAGAGTAATGAGAAATATTAAAATCATGAATCTCTTAATTGTCATTATGATATAGTATATCATTTTCCTCTTCTAATTTTGATATCAATTTTTTAAGGAATATAATTACACTATCTAACTCTCTGAGGCCAACCTCAAATCCTTGTGGATTAAATTTTAAATCTTTGATAATTTCTCTTTTTTTAAATTTATTGAGAATAAAAATCAATTTATTGATAATTTTTTCCTCAAGATTTTCTTGCATGATAAATTTAAAACTTTGTTTTTTTTGTTCAATTTTGGCAATTTTTAGCTTTGAGGAAAGAATTCTTATTATTGATGCTTTAATTAGA
>CALDSV010000073.1 GCA_937924475.1 uncultured bacterium | reverse complement strand
TAAAAGATCACCTGTGGATATTTGAGGAATACCATATTTTTCAACGAGCCTTTTTGCTTGTGTTCCTTTTCCTGCACCAGGAGCACCCAAGAATACTAATCTCATCTGAAGCCTCCTTTTTGATTAAGTTAAAATATCTTTGGATTATAATTTAACCTAATATGAAATTAAATGCAACTTAATTTTTATAATTTTATGATAAATTTTGTTTATAAAGTTGCGTGAATTTTACCAAATGTTGTTTTAATTTGTCAATAGCAATTCTTCTATGACTAATCCTGTCTTTTTCTTCCAAAGGCATTTCTGCAAAAGTTAAAGTATAGCCTTCAGGAACGAATACAGGATCATATCCAAATCCTGAATTTCCCCGAGGTTCCATTGTTATTTTACCGTTTACATATCCCCAAAAAACTTTTTCCTCTTCATTGGGTAAAACTAAAGCAATACAACAGACAAAACGAGCTTGTCTTTTATCCTCTGGGATTTCTCTCATTTCCATTAATAACTTCTTAATATTCTCTTCATCGGAAGCATGCTCTCCAGCATATCTGGCAGAGAAAACTCCGGGTCTTCCGCCTAAGGCTTCTACTTCCAGTCCAGAATCATCAGCTAAAGCAGGAAGTCCTGTTTTTTGTTTAACATACCTTGCTTTTTTAAGAGCATTCTCTTCAAAAGTATAGCCATCTTCAACAATTTCTCCTAAATTAGGGAAATTATCTAAGGACAAAAGTTCAATAGATAGATCTCCTAATATTCTCTTCAGTTCTTGAATCTTTTTTTTATTTTTAGATGCTAAAACAATCTGCATTTGACAAACCCATCTTTTTTAGGTTACATTATAAATGTCGCGGGGTGGAGCAGGCTGGTAGCTCGTCGGGCTCATAACCCGAAGGTCAGAGGTTCAAATCCTCTCCCCGCAACCAAATCAATCAAATAAAGCGTCCACAAACTCATGAGCATTAAACTCCTTTAAATCTTCCATACCCTCACCGATTCCGATGAATTTTATGGGAACTCCTATCTCTTTCTTTATGGCAAAAATAACTCCACCCTTTGCTGTCCCATCAAGTTTTGTAACAATAATACCAGAAAGCCTCACCGCTTCATGAAACATTTGAGCCTGCCTTATTGCATTCTGTCCTGTTGTAGCATCAACCACTAAAAGCACTTCATGGGGAGCATCAGGTATTGACTTTTTTATGACTCTACATATTTTTTTCAACTCTTCCATCAAAGGAGCTTTAGTATGAAGTCTTCCAGCTGTATCAATTATTACTAAATCTTTGTTTTTTGATTTGGCATGTTCTACTGCATCAAAGGCAACTGCTGCTGGATCAGCTCCGCTCTTATGCTTGATAATATCAGCATCTGTTTTTTTTGACCAAATTTCAAGCTGTTCAATAGCTGCTGCCCTAAAAGTATCGCAGGCTGCAAAAACTACTTTTTTACCTTCCTTTGAAAATTTATAGCCAAGCTTTCCTATAGTAGTGGTTTTCCCAACTCCATTAACTCCTACAACAAGCACTACAGAAGGGATGCTTTTAAGATTTAGGCTGGTATCGTTTTGCAGTAATTTTTTTAATTCTTCCTTTAAAAGAGACTTTAAATCAGGATATTCCTTTAATGTCCCTTCTTTAACCTTTTTTTTTAATAAATCTATTATCTCTTCTGATGCTTTAACGCCAAAATCAGAAAAAATAAGCACTTCTTCTATTTCATCAATTGTTGTTTCATCAATTTTTTTCCCTACGGGGATAATAGATTCAATTTTTTCAACTATGTTTTGTTTAGTTTTTGATAGTTTTTCTTTTAATTTGTCAAAAAAACCCATTAATTTCTCCTAAAATCAATGACTATTTCGTCCTTTTTCTTAGTTATATGATATTTTAGAGGCTTTTTTAATTCTATATTCATAATTACCTTATTTTTGTCCTGAGATATTAAGACATTTTCAATAAATTCAGAGTCAACTTTTAGAGGTGTTTCTATCTTATGCTCTGCAGGATAAATTTCTAAGATAATAGACATTTTCTTACCCTCTTTCTTTGTTATCGGTTTGTAGCCACCTTTTTTTTCAATCTGAGGAATAGAAATTATAAGTGTAGAACTATTTTTTGTCTCTGTAAGTGATATATTTTTTAATTCCAAAGGAGAATATCTTAAGGCTTCAATGGGTTTTTTATCTTGTTTGGCTATTTTCTTTGCATTAACTTTTTTTGAAGTCTTTTTCTTTGCCTCTTTATGCTTTGGAGGCTCTTGAATGAAAGTTCCATCCTCAGTGGATGCAATAATTTCAAATTGCTCTGCTTTATCATAAAGAACCTCTACAATAGCAATTCCATTTATAAACTCAGAAGGGGGGATCTTATTAGGACTTAATGTTCCTATCCCTGTAGTTCTAAGTATAACGGGCTTGCCGTAAAGATTATATAGGGTCATGATTTTATCTGATTGATCATAAGCAATGATTTTTATTTTAAATTTTTGACCCGCTATTACTGTCTCAGGAGCAACTATTTCAAATCTTTTTAATGAGGGAGGAACTATTTTTATGGTCTCACTTTCTCCTTTTATTGCCGAGTTTTTAGAGTCCCTTATTATTATTTTAATGTTCTCAGGACTGTCATATCTTAAACTTATTTTTGCTATCCCATCTAAAAATTCATGGGATGAAATTTCATTTGGGAACACAGGCCTTTTACCTGTTGATTCTATAATGAATTTTTGCTTTTTAGTGGAGAGATCTCTCACATAATTATTGAATTTATCTATGGCAGCAATTTTAACCTCAAAAGTTTCTGATGCAATTACCTCCTTTGGTGCTTCTATAATAAACCCTGCTAATTCAGAATTAACAATAGAAATTACGTCACTTTTTCCTTTAATATTTGAGTTTAAAATAGTAGCTTCTACTTGAAAGGAACCAATTTTATCAGCATAAAGTTTGACATTCAGAACACACTGGTCTGCTATGTATTTTTTCTCCTTGACCTGAACAGATATGTCTCCTTTAAAAAATAAATTTACAATATCGGGATTGAAATCTCTGCAAACAGTGTTATTGTATCTATCCTTTGCTTTTATGAATATTTCAAATATATCTCCTGTTCTGGAAAAAAGCTGTGAATTAATTTCCAGATGATTAATTTCTGCTGGCACCACTTTTAATCTCTTTTCAATAATCGGTGAAGCTTTAGTGCCTTCATAAATACTTATTGTTATCTCTTCAGCTTTTTCGTTGAAAATCTTTATAGGAAAACCTGATTGTTTTATATCACTGGACTTAAAAATAAAGGGCTCTATTTTTGCTGAACCTGTAACAATTACTTTATAATTTCTTGCATTTTCCGAAGGCATATCTATTGGGTTACCTAAGGCATCAAAAGCGTATATATATATTTTGCTCTCTTTACCGGCAATTAACTCTGAAGGGATTGAAATTTCAAAATGATCGAAAATGCCGGGTTGAGCAGTAATGCTTGCTAAAGAATTTGAAAAGGAGATTAGGATAAAGAAAACTATTAAGTGCATCAAACCAAAGAATTTAAAAACTCTATTCATTTTGCCCTCCTGTATTTTTATCTAAAAATTTTTGCTTTGTCCTTAAAATTTATTGTATTCTATCATAATTGTTTCAGTTAAAAAGAGGCAAGACTTAAACATAAAATAAATAGAATTATTGCATTAAAAATAATTATGCATTAATAAAAAAATAAAATGGAAAAAATTTTGAAACAGGGCGATCTTATCTTTAGATTTCTTGCAAAATTAATTGATCTTCTGATTGTATTAGCCCTTACTAATCTTTTTGCTCAAGCTGGAATTTACATAGGAATTTTTTATCTTCTCATCGCCGATGGCTTCTTCAAAGGTAGAAGTATAGGAAAAAAACTTCTCAGGCTTAAGGTAATTAATCTTCAAAGAAACACTCATGCTGATTTCAGAGATTCAATTCTGAGAAATTTCATCTTAGCCTTATCTCTTTTTTTAATTCTCATACCCTTTATTGGATGGATCATTCTCTTTATAATTTTCGCTTTTGAATTTATACTCATGATAGGAAATCCTGAAGGGAAAAGACTTGGAGATTTAATCTCAAAAACAATGGTTGTAGAAGAATAATGAACAAATGTTTTAGAATTATTTATAAACATTTATAAGGAGGCAATTAGTGTTTCTTCAGCGAATAATTGGAAAGTTTTCTAATGACTTAGCTATTGATCTTGGAACAGCCAATACTCTTGTATATGTAAAAGGTAAAGGTATCGTATGCGATGAGCCCTCGGTAGTAGTAATGAGGAGAGACAATAGGAAAATAGTAGCAGTGGGAGCTGAAGCAAAAGAAATGATGGGTAAAACGCCGGCCAATATTGTTACTATTAAACCTCTCAAAGACGGGGTGATAGCTGACTTTGATGCCACAGGAGAAATGTTGAAATATTTTATTACTAAAGCACATAACAGAAAGTGCTTGATTTCACCAAGAATTATAATTGGAGTACCTTCAGGAATCACTCAGGTAGAACAAAGAGCAGTAAAAGATGCGGCACTTGCTTCAGGTGCCCGGGAAGTTTACTTAATAGAGGAGCCCATGGCTGCAGCTATTGGTGTAGGATTACCTGTGGGTGAACCTTCAGGTAACATGATAGTTGACATAGGTGGAGGAACTACAGATGTGGCTGTTATCTCCTTAGATGGAATAGTCTACTCAAAGGCAGTAAAGGTAGGTGGAGACAAGATGGATGAAGCCATAATTGCATATATAAAAAGAAAATATAACCTTATGATAGGAGAAAGAACTGCAGAGACAATTAAAATCAACATAGGAAGTGCTTATCCTTTAAATTCAAACAAAACTATTGAAATTAAGGGAAGAAATCTTATATCAGGAATCCCCAAAGCAGTAACTGTAACAGAGGAAGAAATAAGAGAAGCCCTTGCTGAACCTGTATCTATAATAATTGATACAATTAAAGCAACCTTAGAAAATACTCCACCTGAACTTGCTTCTGATATAGCAGACAAGGGTATTGTTCTTGCTGGAGGAGGTGCACTTCTTAGAGGATTAGATATCTTAATAAGAGAACATACAGGTATAACAGTAATAGTCCCTGAGGATCCTTTAAAAGCAGTGGTCAAAGGTTGTGGAGCAATGCTTGATAAACTTGATTTACTAAAAAGAGTCTCCCTAAATGTCAACTGATGACAAAAAAATCATCAATCATCTCTTTGATATTAATTATCACATGTTGTATTTTTTTAATAATTTATCAGTCAAAAAATGATAGAATTTTGCCAAAATTTTATTTTTCTCAACTATTAAATCCTCTAATCCTTATAAAAGATTCCATAAAAGACTTTTTTCTTCTTAAGCAAGAAAATGCTCAATTAAAAAAACAAATTTTTGAGCTATCTTTAAGGGAAAACTACTACTCATCTCTTATTCAAGAAAATAAAAGATTAAAAGAGATACTTACTCTAAAGGAGCAGAGAAAAGATATTGTAGCAATTGGAAAAGTTATATCTAAAGGTTCTACAAAATACCTAAAGACCATTTGGATTGACAAAGGAAGTGAACACGGCATCAAAAAAGACTATTCTGCATTAACACCAAATGGATTAGTGGGAAAAGTGGTCTCTGTTTATCCTGAGTCTTCAGAAATACTTTTAATAACTGATCCTAATTTTTCAGTTTCAGTAAGAATTCAGAGAAGTAGAACAGAAGGAGTATTAAATGGTAAAGGCGACAATTGCATAATTAAATATATCCCCTTAGAGGAAGAAGTGTTGGTGGGAGATAGAGTTATTACTTCTGGATTAGATGGAATCTTCCCTGAGGGAATTATTATTGGTGCAGTAAAATCAACAGATAAACGAAATGGTCTATTCCAGATAATAGAAGTGATTCCTATGCAACCTGATAATAAAATAGAAGAAGTTGCTATAGTAAAAAGGGAGAAATGAAGATATTGATCAAATGGATTTTTTTGACCCTATTTACTATGCTAATTGAAAAATTTTTTCTAATCTTTACAGGAATTAAAACAAATTTATTTTTTCTTTTGATATATTTTTTTACAGTGTAGTATTATTTTCCTAAGGAACAAAAAAAAAATATATCACCCAATGAAATCTATCCCTTGCTTTTTTTTGCATTTATTGGCTTTATAGAAGACTTAGGACAAGAAATTACAGGACCTGCTATAATATCTAAAAGCCTAACAGGATTTATTTTAGTAAAACTTACTCATCAATTCTTTTTTACTTGGTCACCACATTTTAAGGGAATGATAATTTTTATATTTACTCTGTTAGATGAAGTTATCTATATGTTAATTGTCATAAGTTTCTTTAATATTAATTTTGAACCTTTTGTACTCTCAAAAGAGATTTTTATCAAAGCACTAATTAATATTCCCATAGGATTATTTATAAGCTGGGGAAGGCCATAATGAATTTTAAGGACAAAATTTATATGTTTTTTATACTGTTCTTTTTCTCTATTCTTGCACTGAGATTATTTTATCTACAAATATTTAATGGGGAATTTTATAGCAAATTAGCAGAGCAAAATAGACTTCGCATAATAAAAATACCAGCTCCACGCGGAATAATCTATGACAGAAACGGCATTCCCTTAGTTGAAAACATTCCCTCCTTCAGTGTTTCCCTTTCACCTGAGTATTCAGAATACATAAATCTTAATATGCTCAGTGAAATTTTAAATATTTCCTTAGAAGAACTTAAACAAAAAGTGCAGAAAAAAACAGGGAGCCAATTTATCCCTATAAGAATAAAAGAAGATATTTCTTTTAAGGAAATTGCCATGCTGGAGGCAAGAAAAAGTGATCTTCTAGGGATTATCATAGATATTCAGATGAAAAGGCATTATATTTATGACAAAGCTACAGCTCATATTCTTGGTTATTTAGGAAATATTACTGAAACACAGATAAAAAATAATCCTTCTTTGAGAGATTTACCTCCTTACTTTAAAGTAGGGCAAAGCGGTTTAGAGTCCGAATATGATGATTACCTGCGAGGAAAACCTGGTGAAAAAGTTGTTGAAGTAGATGCTTTAGGTAGAGAGTTAAGACTTATAAGAGAAACTTCTCCTGTTAAAGGTAATGATATTTACTTAACAATTGATGCTTTTTTACAGGAAGCAGCTTACAAGGCTTTAGAAAATTATAATGGAGCTTTTGTTGCCATAAAACCTCAAACAGGTGAAATATTAGCTATGGTAAGTACTCCCTCTTTCGATCCTAATATGTTTGTAGAGGGAGTTTCTGTAAAATACTGGAATGATTTAATAAAAAATCCTCATAAACCTTTACTAAATAAGAGCATCCAAGGTTTATATCCTCCCGGCTCCACATTCAAAATCATACCTGCTTTAGCAGCTCTTGAGGATGGAATAATCCTATCCGATAAAATCTTAGTTAATTGCGTAGGTGGAATAAATGTGGGAAAGTGGTCTTTTGGATGCTGGAGAAAAGAAGGGCATGGTAATGTGAACATGAGAAGAGCACTCGCAGAATCCTGCGATGTATATTTTTATCGATTAGGAGAGTTACTTGGTATTGAAAGAATTTCTAAATACTCTAAAAAATTAGGTTTAGGTCAAACAACAGGATTTAATTCACAGGAAAAAGAAGGGTTAGTTCCTGATGAAAATTGGAAGATTAAAACATTAAAAAATTCTTGGTATTTAGGAGACACCTATAACACATCTATTGGACAAGGTTTTCTAAAAGTAACTCCCCTACAAATGGCTTTAGTAATGGCAACTTTCGTCAATGGTGGTATAAAATATAAACCATACATATTAAG
>CALDSV010000072.1 GCA_937924475.1 uncultured bacterium | reverse complement strand
CTCAGAGATACCCATAGTCCTCCATGAACAATAAAACTAAAAAGGAAAAGTAATCCCACAAGAAGTCCATAAGGATTAAGAAGGCTAAAAAGGGTTCCATAGTAACCAGATTCATCAAATCTTAGCCCCATAAATATGTTTCCGAAGGCAACACCAAAAAGCAAAGCTGGGATAAAGCTACCAATAAGTATTCCTGCATCCCAAAGTTTTTTTTGTGCTTCTGTAGGAGCTTTTGGTCTAAATTCTACAGCAACACCTCTTAAGATAAGGGCAAAAAGAATAATCAAAAGAGGCGTGTAAAGATAGCTAAACATGTAAGCATAAGTAGTTGGGAAAGCAGCAAAAGTTGCACCACCAGCAGTAATTAGCCATACTTCATTGCCATTCCAAACAGGACCAATTGCATGAATTACAGCCCTTTTATCCATCTCATTTTTTGCAATAAAGGAATAAAGAATGCCTGCTCCAAAATCAAAACCATCAAGGGCAAAATAAATTGCCCAAAGTAATCCCCATAAAATAAACCAAATTACCTGAAACTCCATTTTTACACCTCCTTTGGTTCAGGACCTTTTCTTGCATACTTTGCAAGAAGATATATATCAATGACCCCTAACGCACCGTAAAAGAGAGTAAATCCAATAAGAGATGCTAAAACCTGTGAAGGTTCAACACTCTTAGATATAGCATCAGAGGTTTTAAGTAGACCATAAACAATCCAAGGTTGTCTTCCTACCTCTGCTACAATCCATCCAAGTTGAGCTGCAATATAAGGAAGAGGAATTGACCATAGAAGAATCCTAAGTAAAGTTGTTGAGTTTTCAATCCTTTTAGACTTAACTAATGCCCATAAAGAGAGCAAAATAAAGAGGAAACCTAATCCTACCATTAGCCGAAAGCTTATAAATGTAAGAGTAACGGGTGGTCTTTCAGAAGGAGGAAAATCTTTTAATCCTTTTACTTCTTTCTGCCCTGCAAGAATACTTAACATGGAAGGTATGCCAATTGCTTCAACAGAGTTTCTCTCATTTTTTTGGTCTGGTATTAGCAAAAGATACATAGGTGCATCTTTAGTGGTTTCCCAGAGGGATTCCATAGCAGCAAGCTTAGTTGGTTGAGTGGCTGCTACTTCCTTTGCATGAAAATCACCAATTCCAGCAACCAATATAGAGCTTACAAGGGCAAATATTGCTCCAATTTTAAATGACTTTTTGAAGAATTCAGTCTCATTTTTCCTCAAAATATGATAAGCAGAAACACCCAGAACAAAAAATCCTGCAACTACCCATCCAGATAGCACAGTATGACCAAATTTAAGAAGTCCATAAGGATTAGTTACAACTGCCCAGAAATCAACCATCTCTGCCCTGCCATTGTTAATTACATAACCAACGGGATTCTGCATCCAACCATTAGCAATTAATATCCAGAGAGCTGAAAGATTAGTTGCTAAGGCCACAAGCCAGATAGAAAGAGCATGAAGTTTAGGTGAGATTCTGTTCCAACCAAAAATCCAAACACCAAGAAATGTGGACTCAAGGAAAAAAGCAACAGTTGCCTCAATTGCAAGAGGTGAGCCAAAGATATCACCTACATAGCGAGAGTATTCAGCCCAGTTCATGCCAAATTGAAACTCCATAGTGATACCTGTAACCACACCTAAAGCAAAATTAATAATAAAAAGCCTTCCCCAAAACTTTGCCATCCTTAAGTATTCTTTGTCTCCAGTTCTCAAATACTTTGTCTCCATGTAGGCAATAAGGATGGAAAGTCCGAGCGTAAGAGGGACAAAGATAAAATGAAAAGCAGCAGTGGCAGCAAACTGTAGCCTACTTAATAATAATGTATCCATACCTCCCTCCTAAAATTTTATTGTTGACTAATTTTATCCACTTTTAAAAATTTTGTCAATAACTCTAAATCGTTTTAAGGGAAATATATCTGAGAAGTTGATAAAATATTGTTTTTGTTGAAAGTTTATATAAAAATGTTTTATTATTTAAATTAGTTTTGCTAATTCAGAGTTATTATGAAAACCTTAGTTAATATAAATGATCGAAAAAAAGCAAAAATTTTGAAAATCTCTGGCGGACACAGAATAAGACAGCATCTTCAATGCCTTGGTATTCACATTGGTGACATTGTAACAATTAAAAAAAGTTCCTTTTTAGGAGGGCCAGTTCTTTTAGAAATAAATGGTTGCGATGTAGCATTAGGTAAAGGAATTGCCTCAAAAATTGAGGTAGAGGAATTGGAATGAAAATTGCCTTTTTAGGCCAACCTAATGCAGGCAAAAGCACCATATTTAACGGACTTGCTGGATATAAAACTATTACTGCAAATTTCCCGGGGCAAACAGTTAACTATACAATAAGTAAAGTAAGATTAGGTGATGAAATCTTTGAAATAGTTGACCTGCCAGGTATATATTCCCTGACAGCCTTAGACAAGGCAGAGATTGAGACGAGAAATTTTATTCTATCTGGAAGAGCAGATGTAGTTATAAATATTATTGATGCCTCTACATTGTCAAGAAGTCTTGAACTTACTCTCCAAATTGCAGAATTACAGGTTCCCATGGTCATTTGTCTGAATATGATAGATGAAGCGAAAAGAAAAGGTCTTGATATAAATTCAGAGAAACTATCAAAAATTTTTGGTGTTCCCGTTATTGAAACAATTGCAAATAAAGGTATTGGTCTTGATAAAATTTTCATATCTGCCAAAGAAGCTTATTTTAATCAACTCATTCCAAAGATACAAAGCTTTCACAAGGATATAGAAAATTATATTAGTGAAATTGAAAAAATTATTCCTGGAAATTTCATTCCTAAGGTCCCAAGAAGATATCTTGCAATTAAATTATTAGAAGGTGATCGAGAACTATTTGAAGAAATAAAAATCTATAATGATTTGCAAAATAAAGTTCATAAAATAAGAGAAGAGATAAAGATTTCTCATGGAAGTCCTGCAGATACTGTAATTTCCTCAGAAAGACATGCTCTCACAATGAATATTTTTGAAGAAGTTACAAAAATTGGAGAACCCACAAAAACTCTAAGAGAAAAAATTGATGATATTCTAACAAATAAGTATTTAGGCTACCCTTTTTTAATCTTTATCCTCTTTATGATATTTTTCATGGTATTTGAAATAGGGAAAATTATTGAAGAACCAATTATATCTATATTCGATTCCTTTATTCAAAAACTTCCACAATACCTTTCACCAGAATCCTTTAGCTTTTTCATTGTCAAAGGATTATTAGAAGGTTTCTCTGGTGGATTAGGAGTGGCAATACCTTATTTAATTCCATTTTTTATAGGATTAACTATTCTTGAAGATATAGGTTATCTGCCAAGAATGGCTTTTTTAATGGATACAATTATGCATAGAATTGGATTACATGGTAAAAGTGTGTTACCTTTTATAGTTTCCTATGGTTGTAATGTCCCTGGTGTTATGGCAACTCGAATACTTGAATCACCAAGAGATAGATTTATCACAGCTGCTCTATCTGTATTTGTTCCCTGTGCTGCCAGAACCACCGTAATTTTTGGTCTTGTAGGAGCCTACATTGGTGGAGTGGCTACTGCAGCATTATACTTTTTTAACATTTTAATCATTATGATCTTAGGAGCCATATTTACTAAATTCATACCTGAAATAACTCCCGGATTAATAATGGAAATTCCACCTTTAAGAATACCTACCTTTAAAAATATGTTAATGAAAACTTGGTTGAGATTAAAGGATTTTATGTTAGTAGCCTGGCCTCTTCTTGTAATAAGCAGTGTAATTTTAAGTTGTCTTGAATATTTACAGCTTGATATATTTTTGAATAAAATTTTTTCTCCCTTGGTCTCTTGGCTTCTTGGTTTACCTGAAAAAAGCGGAATAACTCTTATTTTCGGAATTTTGCGAAAAGAACTAAGCATGATAATGCTTTTCCAAGCATTTGATACAACAAACTTAAGTACTGTAATGACAAAAATTCAAATGATTATTTTCACTATATTCATAATTTTTTATATTCCCTGTATAGGAACCATAGGAGCATTGATAAAAGAATTGGGAACTAAAAAAACAATATTGATAATAATAATTTCCATCTTTATTGCCTTAATTCTATCAAGTATAGCAAGATTGATTCTCTCTTTACTCTAAAAAATCATCATGTTCTTTGAATTATCAATTTTTATTTTAATCGGATTAATTTTAAGAATTCTCTTAACAGTAGAAGGAACAAGTCCTGAAAAAATTGATTTTCTTCGTGACAAAATTAATAAATTTGTCTTCTATTACGTAATTCCCTTTATATGTTTTAAAACCACATATACTATACCCTTAACTTTAAGTCACCTAAAAGTTTCTCTGGTGGCAAATCTAACAATATTGAGCTCAGTTTCAGTATGCTGGTTAGTGTATAAAAATTTTAGAAATCAAATTGAATCTAAAGTTATAGGCGCCCTTATAATGTGTTCTTCCTTCGGAAATGTCCTTTATATTGGGTTACCAATTTTAACGAAACTTTATGGCAAAGAAGGCATGAGCTATGCATTTACCTATGACTTTTTAGCAAGTACACCCTTAACATGGACTTTAGCAGTGGCAGTATGTATGTATTTTGGTGGAAAAAAAGGAATAAAAATAAAGAATTCTCTATTAACCATCTTTAAAATTCCTCCTATTTGGGGTTTGATTATAGGATTTTTTTTAAGAGAATCAAATATAAACATTCCTCAAAATTTTATTAAAGCTATAGATTTAATCTCATCACATGTGACCTTTTTTATGCTGTTAATTGTTGGATTATCTATCAAAACTGTGACACCTAAAAAGCTCATCATATCCTTACCCGCAATAATTATAAAACTATTTATATCACCCTTGTTTGCCTTAACATATGGAATAATCTTCGGTCTTAAAGGAATTCCCTTAAATGTATGCATAATAGAAGCAGGAACACCTTCTATGTTACTGAGTATGATATTCGCAGCAGTATTTGGTGTAGATATGCGCACATCTGTAGAAATGATTTTTATCACTACAATCGGTTTTTTCTTTAACATGGTTGTTTTTACTTTTCTTTTAAACTGATTAAAAGTTTTAAGTTGACAAAAGAATTTTAAAAATTATATTTTAACAACAAATGTTTTATTTAAAATCCTTTAATATTCTCGTAATCTCAGATGAAGCAAAAAAAGTTTATGATATCTTTGATTCAATAGGAATTACTTTAAGAAAATCTTCTTCCTCTAAAAAACAAACCTTCTCAAATTTATCTTCCTATGATATAGCCTTCCTTGACATAGATGCTGAAGGATGGGAAAACAGATTAATAGAACTCAAACAACACCTACCTGTTATTGCTTTTGGTAAACCAGATATAAATAAAGCAGTAAAATCGATGAAATTAGGAGCGAGAGATTTTCTTCAAAAACCCTTAAAAAATACAGAAGTAAAAGAAATTTTCGCACAATTTCAAGACAAACCAAAAATAGAAATAGAAGGAATAATAGGTACAAGCAGAATAATGGAGAATGTTTACTGCGGTATTAGAAAAGCTGCTCTTACAGATAGTAATGTTCTTATTACTGGGGAATCAGGAACGGGTAAAGAGCTTGTGGCAAGAGCAATTCATAAATTAAGTGATAGAAAAAACAAGCCTTTTGTAGTAATAAACTGCACAGCCATACCAGATACTTTACTTGAATCAGAGCTATTTGGTTTTGAAAAGGGATCCTTTACCGGAGCCAATTATACAAAAAAAGGTTTGATTGAATGGGCTGACGGTGGTACATTATTCTTTGATGAAATAGGAGATGTTTCACCTCTCTTTCAAACTAAAATTCTAAGAGTGATTCAAGAGAGTGAATTCATAAGAATAGGAGGAACATCTTACGTAAAAGTAGATGTGAGGTTTATAGCAGCTACCAATAGAGATCTTCTAAAAACATGTAAAGAAGGGATTTTCAGAGAAGATCTTTTCTATAGGTTGAATGTTATTCACATTGAAATTCCACCTCTTAGAAGCAGAAAAGAAGACATTCCTGCCCTCATAGATACCTTTATAAAAAAACATTCTTTAAAGAGAAAAGACATACAAATTAGAGGCATTACTGATGAAGCCATTGATACTTTAATGAATTATTCTTTCCCTGGAAATGTAAGAGAGCTTGAAAACATAATAGAAAGAGCTATTGCTTTTACTAACTCGCCAGAGATAACTGTTAAAGATCTACCAGCCTATTTGCAAAAAAATCAATCTGCAAAGAAAACTCTGTCAGGCACATTAAGAGAAGCTGTGGATAATTTCGAAAAGGAATTAATTTGGTCAGCTCTTCAAAAAAGCAGAGGAAATATTTCTAAAGCAGCTGAAATTCTTGGAATACACAGACAACAACTACAAAGAAAGCTAAAACAGTATAAAATTGCCACATAAATTTTAACTGAAACAATTTATTGCAGTAATTTCATTTAATTTTCTAACTAATTTCAATATGAAACTATAAAATGCAACTATGTGTTGCATTAATATTTTTACTCTCCTCCTAAGATATTGTATTTAAGCTCTTCTGTGCTTGGTATGTTTGTTGCATTACCATTAGATAATGAGAAAAGTTTGGAAAAAGATAAAAGATTTGCTTGTATCAATAACTTATTCAAAAACAAAGGAGTTTGACAGACTTAAAAGACAAGTGGAAAAAAACAAAAAGAAAGGAGGTGGGAAAAAGAAAAATAAAAAAGTCCTATATGGTAGAGAAGAGAAAAATTATTAAAAGCAGTAAAAAATTAAAAAGGAGGAGGCTGTGGAATGAGTAAGCTTAGAAAACTTTATGAACTTATGATGGCTGGTGCAATATACCAGGCCAAATGGGAAAAACAGATGTCTGATAACATTTTGAAAAACAAAAAAAGGCTACTAATCTTGATTGCCCTTGTTTCTCCAATACTTCTTGTATCTTTTTTGGGAGCAGCTGATTTTCTTGGAGGCAAATCTGCCTATGCTCCATCTCATTATACTACAACTATTTTTATTGCATCCATTGCAGTGGGACTTGCAGCAGGACTAATTACAGGTTGTATAGGAGCTGGTGGAGGTTTTATTATTGCACCAGCACTTATGGCAGCAGGAGTTAAGGGAATATTGGCAGTAGGAACAGACCAATTTCACATTTTTGCCAAGGCAATAATGGGAACTGTCATTCATAAAAAACTTGGTAATGTTTGTGTTGGTTTAGCAGTTGCTTTTGTAATTGGTTCTGTCTTAGGTGCCACAACAGGAGGTTACATTCAAAGATCTATTTATAACTGGGATCCTGTTGCAAGTGAAGCCTTTATCAGTATAGTTTATGCTGTCATACTTGGATTTCTTGGATTTTATGGATTAAGAGACTATATAAAGCTAAGTAAAGCTCGAAAAAAAAGAGCACAGGCTGGTAGTGATGCACATGGAGATGCCCATGGTGGTCCTCTCACAACTACAAAGCTTGCTTTGAATATTCAAAAGATTAATATTCCCCCTATGATTAGTTTTGATGAGGATTTTGGAGGAAGAAGAATATCATGGTTATTCGTTGCTTTATGTGGTTTTTTGGTAGGTATTCTTGCGGCAGTTATGGGAGTAGGTGGAGGCTTTGTCACTTTCCCCTTATTTGTTTATGTTCTTGGAGTATCCACACCAACAACTGTCGGAACTGACATATTACAAATAATATTTACTGCAGGTTATTCCTCAATTACTCAGTATGCCATTTATGGATATGTTTTCTATACTTTAGCAATGGGACTTCTTTTAGGTTCACTTATAGGAATCCAAATTGGTGCTCTTACGACAAAAGTAGTTCCGGGAATGGTCATCAGAGGTTTCTGGGTTTTAACGATTTTAGCAGGATTTGCCAACAGAGCAAGCGTTGTTCCTGATAAATTAAGAAGCCTTGAACTATGGTCTATATCTAAATCAGCTTGTGATGTTATCATGCTAATCGGAAATATTGTATTCTGGGTAGCAGTAGGAGGTTTTGGTATTTGGGTAATAGGAAGTTTCTTTAAGAATTTAAAGAATTTTAGAGAGGAGGGATAAAATGGCAACTGATAAAAAACATCTCACATGGGGCGTGATTTTACTTATAAGCTTTATTGGAGTGCTTGTTCTAATATTTTTACCAATTTATCCGGGTGGTTTAAATGGATTGGAATATAGTGATGATCTTTTCAACAAATTGGCAAAAGGCTCTGCCTATCAAATTCCTAAACTTAAGAAGGATGTAGAAAAATATAAAGGCAAAGTCCTTGATGTTGTAATAGATGCAAAAAAGGCTGGTGATAAACCTGGTGATGCAGAAAAAAGAGCTGAAAGAATTGCCAAAGTATTTACCATTAACGGTGCCATAGCAGAAGTTGATGGCTCCAAAGTACATATTAAAGGTGATTTCGGGCAAATAATGGCAGCAGTTCTTGAGGATGCAGACCAAATGTATAACAACAATGGAGATTACATAAAGAAAAAATATGAAGTTACCGATGATGAAAAAATGAAGCAAATGTTTAGACAATGGCACAATGCTTTAAGCCTCGTGAATAAGAAATTAATACTTGACAAAAAAGCAGAGGATGCTAATTTTGTAAAAAATATAGTAACAAAAGCCATTGAGCCAGCGTACAACTTCTACGGAATTCAATCAGTCAAGATAACAGAGAAAGCCGGTTTAGCAACAGGTCTTCTATTATTCTATGTTTTATATACAATCTGGTATGGATTTGGAGTGCTTTATTTATTTGAGGGGTTAGGACTGTCTACTAAGAAAGCAAAGGTAAAGAAGGAGGTATAAAAATGGCAATAGGAGCATGTCCATTGACAAAGTTGGATAAAATACTTATCTCAACAGATGGTTCAGAAGCAGCTAAATTTGCAGCGCAAGCAGCTTTGGAAATTGCAAAGCCTTGTGGCAGCACAGTATATGCAATATGCGTTGCAGAAGTTCCAATATTTGCAGCAGAGTTTATAGAAACTCTTCCTCAAGTGATTGATATAATGGAAAAAAGAGCCAAAAAGGCACTGGATGATGTAAAAGAAATAGCAGATAAAGCAGGTGTAAAATGTGAAACCATAAGTTATACAGGTCCTGAACCATACAAATACATAATTGACGAAGCTATAAAAAACAGTGTTGACCTTATTGTACTTGGCAAAAAAGGCACAATGCTTGGTGCAGTGGGTAGCAAAGTAATTCAAAATGCCCCATGCAAAGTTTTAGTGGTACCAGTTGGTGCAACTCTTAATTTTAATAAGATACTCATTGCTACTGATGGCTCATTATACAGCAACATAGCTACCTCAGAGGCAATAGGAATTGCTAAAAGATTTAATAGTGAGCTCATTGCCATCTCTGTTGCTAAAAGAGATTCTGATTCAGGTTACTGTGAAGAAGCAATTAAAATAGTAAAAGAAGCAGCAGAAAGAGAAGGAGTAAAAATTCAAACAGTCCTTGCAAAAGGAGAACCCTTTGAACAGATATGTGATACAGCTAACAAGAATGCTGTGGGATTAATAGTAATGGGCACATACGGTAAAACAGGAATAGAAAAATTTTTCATGGGTAGTGTAGTGGAAAAAGTTATTGCCACAATAGCTCGCCCCATTTTAGTAGTAAAAAGAAAATAGTTGAGAATTAAAAGAGAGGGGGTTTTCCCCTCTCTTTTAATTCTCTTATCCTTCTATTAAAAAATACAAAAACTTTTAAAGCTTTTTTGAATTTATTTTACCGATTGAGTCTTATTTGCCCACCAGAGAGCTTTATCAATTATCTCCTCTTCATCGATGAATTGATGTTTCGAATCCAAAATTACAGGAATCCCATTTACAAATACGTTTTCTATATCTGATGCCATAGCAGAATATATTATGGTGGAATATATGTCATATAAAGGCTGTAAATGGGGTTTTCTTAAGTTCATAATTACTATATCTGCCTTTTTGCCAATTTCAATACTGCCGATTAGATGATCGAGACCTAAAGCCTTTGCTGCCCATATGGTTAACATTTTCAAAGAAGTTTTTACATCTAACACAGTAGGATCTCCTGTTATTCCTTTCTGAACTTTTGCTGCTATAGAGACTTCCTCTAAAAGGTTTAAGTTATTATTGCTTGCTGCACCATCAGTTCCTAAGCTTACTTTAAGGCCTTTTTTTATCATTTTTGAGATAGGAGCTATACCACTTGACAGTTTAAGATTGCTCTCTATGCAATGGGATACGCCTACTTGATGCTGAGCCATAATTTCAATCTCTTCATCACTAAGCCATATACAATGAGCTGCAATTATGGTACCTTCAAAAAAACCTATATTTTTTAGATAATTTACTGGTCTTGTACCAAAAATTTTTAAAGCCTCGTTTACTTCATGATATGTTTCGCTTAAATGAATATGTCTTGGCACATTGTATTTTAGAGCTAATTCTTTTGATTTCAAAAGGGTTTCTTTACTACAAGTATATATAGCATGAGGAGCAAGGGCTGGAATTATCATTTCATCATTTTTATATTTTTCTATGAATTCAATAGCTTTTTTGAAATAATCCTCCGCTCCTTTTCCTGATGGTGTTTCAAAATCAATAATACCTTGGCCTATTACTGCCCTTATTTTAAGTTCTTTTGCTGCTTTTGCAATACTATGTGTGAAAAAATACATATCATTGAAAGTAGTTGTGCCACTCTTTAACATTTCTAAGCAAGCAAGCTTAGTTCCGTCATAAACAAATTCTTCACTAAGAAGTTTACTCTCTAAAGGCCATATATGATTCTGTAGCCACTGCTGTAAAGGCAAATCATCGGCTATTCCTCTGAATAAAACCATGGCAGCATGGGTATGAGTGTTTATGAATCCGGGCATTAAGAGGCTGTTAGAATGACCAAAAAGGGGAATTTTTGGATCTTTATATTTTCTTAGAATTTCCTCAAATTTTCCAATTTCAATAATTTTGTCTCCATCAATTACTAATGCGCCGTTTTCAATTACTTCATCTTTATCATTCATGGTGATTATGTATCTACCTCTAATAATTGCCTTCATCAATGAGCCTCCTTCTTAAGTATTAAAACTGAAAGGGGTGGTAAGGTTAAATTTAAACTATAGGGTTGCCTATGATAAGGAATTTTTTCAGCCATCAAACCTCCTAAATTACCTAAATTGCTCCCTCCATACTCAAAAGAATCACTATTTAAAATTTCTCTGTAAAATCCTCCTTCAGGAACACCAATTCGGTAATTAAATCTTGGAACAGGAGTAAAGTTAAAGACAAACAAT
>CALDSV010000071.1 GCA_937924475.1 uncultured bacterium | reverse complement strand
CCAAAGTACATCTTCAACAGCTTTTTGAGTCATGGTTGATAAAGATGCTAAATGGTCAGGTGTTTCAATAATTACTTCATGAGCACCAATGCCGTTCATTTTATCATAAACACCCTCTCCTCTCTTATTCAGATCGCCATGAATCTGAAGGGCTGGAAACTTATTTGGAACAACTCTTAATGTCCAACCTGGAGAATTTGGTGCAGTATTTGGAGGTCTAAAGGCAATAATTTCATTTGGTGCAGTGTGCTCATTACCCGGGCAAAAAGGACAAAATCCTTTGATTTTTCTCTTTTGACTCACTGGTGTAAAATCAGAAGGTCTTTTTCCTCTTTCAACAGCAATTATTACCCATCTTCCTGATATAGGATCTCTTCTAAATTCAGACATAACTTCCTCCAATTAATAAAATCTATTCCTAATTTTGTATAATTATAACACTGTGGCAAAACTTTTTCACTATAGAATAATTAATAATGCCTTTGGTGATCCTTGTATTCTTATTCAATTATCAAGACTGAAAAGAGCTTTGCTCTTAGACCTTGGCGATATTAGAAGAATTTCCTTTAATGAAATCTTAAAAGTAAGCGATATATTCGTTACTCATACTCACATAGACCATTTTATAGGCTTTGATCAATTAATAAGAGCCATTCTAAGAAGACAAGAACCCATAAGAATTTTTGGACCTGAAAACATTATTGAAGCTGTAGAAGGCAAACTAAGAGGTTACACTTGGAATCTTGTAGGAGACTACCCTCTTAAAATTGAAACCTATGGAATAAAAAATAACAGAGAAATGAGCTTTGCTGTCTTTTCTGCATCAAAAGGCTTTAAAAAGGAAGAAAAAGGAATAATAGGGATAAAAAATAACATTGTACTTGAGGATTCTCTTTTTAAGGTGAAAGCAACATTGCTATCACATGGAATTCCTGTTGTTGCATATTCAATACAAGAAGAGTATCATATCAATATTAATAAAGTTGAACTGGAAAAAAGAGGATTACAAATTGGTCCATGGCTTGGAGAGTTAAAAAAATTAATAAAAACTTATTACAAATTTGATCCCCATAACATATTAAAACCAAAGAATAAAAATTTAAAAATAACAGTAGATACACCCAAAGGAACTATTCCTGTAGAAGAAGTCTTTCCCCTTTTGATAATCACAAAAGGTGAAAAAATTTCTTACGTTATGGATGTAGCACCAAATGAAGAAAATAAAAAAAAATTAATAAACTTCCTTCGAAACTCTGATATACTCTTTTGTGAAGCTTATTTTCTTCATAAAGATATAGACAGAGCAAAACAAAGAAATCATCTCACTGCTAAAATTGTTGGTGAAATTGCGAGGAGAGCAAAGGTAGGGGAGGTAAAAATTCTTCATATTTCTCCTAAATACATTAAAAATCCTCAGGAAGTTTACAAAGAGGTGGAAAGATCAAGACAAGGACTCTTACATCAAGAATAATAGTAATAGGAGTAATTGTTTTAATTTCCATAATAAGCCTTTCAATAAGTGGATATTTTCTTTATCAAAATGCTGAAAAGTCCACAGAGGAATCCCTGAAAATGCAAGCCTTAGGAATAACTGTTGCTTTGAATAGTCTTATTCAAAACCTCAGCATAGAGAAATTGCAAAGGGAAGGAATTAACATAATGTCTGAAATGTTAATTGATGAAAAATGGGAGGGAATTGCCTTTCTTGCCCTTTATGATAAAAAATCAAAGGTTATACTTCATTCAAATCCAGCTTTAATAGGTAAAACTTTTGAAGAAATAGCCACAATATTTGGGAGAGAAACCCCTTTTTATCATAAGTTAACCCTTGGAACTGGCGAGGAGGTTTTTGTTTCCGATACTCTTACTAAAATTGGGAATGATCCCTTTTTGATAAGAGTTGCCCTTCATATTTATCCTGCAGAAATCCTTCTAAGAACAACAAAAACTCATCTTATATTTGTTGGCTTTTCAATTTTATTAATAACATTTGCAGGCATACTGGCAATAGTTGTAATGGAAAAAATGGCTAAAATGCAAGGGAAAATGGAAGAACTTGAAAAGCTCTCCATGCTTACTAAGGTATTAGTTCATGAGATAAGAAATCCTCTTGGAAGCATAAAGGGATTTACTCAGTATTTAGCAAAAAAGATTAATGATCCTTCCTTAAAACAATACACGGACATAATCCTAAAAGAGAGTCTAAGACTTGAAAGGCTATCAGATGAACTTTCTAATTATGCCTTACCTCAAAAAATTAACATTACAGAGTTTGATATAAGAGAAGTATTCAATGAAATAATACTCAGTTTTCAAAATCTTAAGGATATAACTGTAAAAACTCACATAGAAAATATTTCAGTAAAATCTGACAGAGATAAATTTAAACAAATAATTACAAATATCATGGAAAATGCCATTGATGCTGTTGCTGGAAGAGAGGAAAAAGTCATAACTGTAGAGATAAAAAAAATAAATGATAAAATAAAAATTGAAATAACTGATACAGGCATTGGGATGGATAGGGTAACTCTAAAAAAGGCAAAAGAAGCCTTCTTTACCACTAAATCTAAAGGTTCAGGTTTAGGGCTTGCCATTGTAGAAAAACTTTGTGAAACCTTAAAAATAGAACTAATAATAAAAAGCAAAAAAAATATAGGAACCACAGTATGCTTAACAATGCCAGAATCCTTATAGTAGAGGATGACATATCTTTTGCCACCTTCTTGAAAACAATTCTTGAAGAGGAAAGCTACATAGTAGAAATTTTTCATGATCCTGAGATTGCTTTGCACTCACTTAATGATTTTTCTCCACATTTAGTAATTTCAGATTTAAAAATGCCCAAGATGGATGGAATAAGTTTTATTGAAAAAGCCAGTAAAATATTACC
>CALDSV010000070.1 GCA_937924475.1 uncultured bacterium | reverse complement strand
ATCACCACCAATGGAGTCTATTTGTAGAGATATCTCCTTAGCAGTTCTATTATTTGTTCCTTGAAATAAAAGATGTTCTATGAAATGAGATAGTCCATTTTTACTGGAAGATTCATGACGAGAACCATGTTTAATCCATATTCCTAAAACAAAGGAATTAAAATTACTTAATTTATGAATAATTAGAGGGATACCAGAAGAAAGATAGAGTATTTTGGGCATTTTTATGCTTTTTAGTTTTTATTCTCTATTTCTTTTATGGCTTCTTTTCTACTAAGACGGGGTCTTCCTAATTCGTCAATTTCAATAACTTTAACAGGAATTTGTTCGCCTAATTTAAGTACATCAGTAACTTTTTGAATTCTTTTTTCAGCAATCTGAGATATGTGCAATAACCCTTCAACTCCAGGTAGTATTTCTACAAAAGCTCCGAAATCTACAATTTTAGAAACTTTACCCATATAAATTTTCCCTACCTCTGCTTCTTGAGTTATTCCCTTTATTATCTCAATAGCTTTAAGGGCTGAGGATTCATTGGTAGAAGCTATTTTTACAATGCCTTCTTTATCTTGTATGTCGATCTTGACACCAGTCTCCTCAATAATGCTTTTTATGACTTTGCCACCTACACCGATAATATCCCTAATTTTTTCAGGTTTAACTTGTAATTTATAGATTCTTGGAGCAAAAGGAGAGAGTTCTTTTTTAGGTTCAGGTAAAACTTCTGTCATTTTTTTAAGTATGAGAAGCCTTGCATTTTTTGCTTTTTGGAGTGCCTTTTCAAAAATTTCATAACTAATTCCGTGAATTTTAACATCCATTTGAAAGGCAGTAATTCCTTTCTCTGTTCCAGCTACCTTAAAATCCATATCTCCATAATGGTCTTCCATGCCAAGTATATCAGTGAGAATTACAGTTTTATCTTGCTCTTGGATCAATCCCATAGCAACACCAGCCACGGGAGCTTTTATTGGTACTCCAGCATCCATTAAGGAAAGAGTTGCTCCACACACTGTTGCCATAGAAGAAGAACCGTTTGACTCCAGGATGTCAGATACCACTCTGATTGTATAGGGAAACTCTTCTTTTGAGGGAATAACATAACTTAATGCTCTTTCCGCTAAGTATCCATGACCTATCTCTCTTCTTCCTGGTCCTCTTAGAGGCTTCACTTCTCCTACGCTGAAAGGAAGAAAATTATAATGAAGCATAAATGTTTTAAATGCCTCTCCTTCTAAGGAGTCAATTTTTTGTTCATCTTCTGAGGTTCCGAGGGTTGTGGCTACCAAGGCTTGAGTTTCTCCTCGTGTAAATACAGCTGAACCATGGACTCTTGGAAGAATGCCTACTTTACAAGTTATTGGTCTGATCTCATCAGGTTTTCTACCATCAATTCTTAATTCTTTTTCCACTATGTTTCTACGAACTATAGATGAGAGAAAATTATCAAAAATTTTTATTATTGTGGAGGTAAGATCCAAGGAAGGCTCAACATGTAGCTTTATCTTCATTTCTTCATTGTTTAAAGATGTTATTACCTCATTAAGAAGGTCATTTATGGCTTGTTGCCTTTGTTGTTTATTTTTGATAAAAATAGCATCTTCTATCCGATTATTAACTAATGAAGCAATGGCTTCTTTTAAGGTTTTATTCTCTTCTTTTGGGGTAAAAAGTCTTTTTTCTTTTGCTACTTTTTTTTGTAACTGTCGCTGAAGATTTGCTATTTTTTTAATATACTCATGGGCAAATTTTAATGCTTCTGTTAGAGTTTCTTCTGAGATTTCATTTCCACCGCCTTCTACCATTGTAACAGCCCTTTCAGTTCCTGCCACCACAAAATTCATATCACTCTTTTCAATTTCTTCATTATCAGGATTAATAACAAATTCATTATTGATTCTTCCCACTCTAACTGCACCAACCGGGTTTTCAAAGGGTATATCTGATATGATTAAGGCTGAAGAAATTCCTATTATGCTTAAAATATCAGCTATGTTTTCATCTCCATAGGATAAAACAGAAGCAATTCCTTGAGTTTCAAAATTAAAGCCCTCAGGGAATAAGGGTCTTAAGGGTCTGTCAATAAGCCTGGATATTAAAATTTCTCTGTCCGATGGTTTACCTTCTCTTTTGAAGAAACCACCAGGAATTTTACCTGCGGCATATGCTTTTTCTTGATAATCAATTGTTAAGGGAACAAAATCTAAATTATCTTTTGCATTTTTCTCAGAGACTACAGTGCATAGGACATGAGTATCACCATATTTTACTAATACCGAACCATCTGCTTGTTTTGCTAAAAAACCAGTCTCTAAGTAAAGCTTTTTACCTTTTAGTTCAATTTCTACTTCCACTATCACCTCTTTTTAATGTAATATTATTTTCTCAGATTGAGTCTTTCAAGAACTTTGTTGTATCTTTCTTTATCAATCTTTTTCAGGTAATTTAAAAGTTTTCTTCTTTGTGCAACTAATTTTAAAAGGCCTCTTCTGGAATGATGATCTTTTTTGTGAATTTTAAAGTGTTCTGTTAAATAAAGAATTCTTTCAGTCATTAATGCAATTTGAACTTCTGGTGAACCAGTATCTGTAGGATGTGTTTTAAAATTTTCAATTATTTCTCTTTTTCTCTCTGCTGATATACCCATTAATATCACCACCTTTCATTTAAGAGTTAATTTTAAAAATTAACATAATTTTAGGATTTTAGTAAAGTTCTTATCTTTTTTTTTTTCATTGCTATTTTGCCTCAAAGTGAAAATGTGGGAGATATTATGGCCTATTTATTAACTTGAAATTAAAATTTTACATTGACAAAATAAAAAATTTTTCATTAATATATAAAGTTTGCAGGGACTTTGTCTCTGTTTTATCTCCTTGGGAGGAGGGAGAAAATTGTATGCTTTAGGGACCCATCTTTTAATTGAATTGAAAGAC
>CALDSV010000069.1 GCA_937924475.1 uncultured bacterium | reverse complement strand
TCTTTTACAGACAGCTGACTTAGTTGATCCAGTCTTTCAGCAAAAGGTTTTGTAAAATTAGGTGGCATGTGTTGAGCAATAACAATAGGCACAGGAAAATCCTTTGGTAATTTTGGTATTATTTCCTGAAGTGCCTTTGGTCCTCCAGTAGATGTTCCAATGGATACAATGCCTACTTTTCTCTCTGTAGAGATTCTCGTTTTAGGAAGTTCAATTTTTGAAGGCTCACTTTTTATCTCTGTTGTTCTAACCGATGGTTTTCTCTTTATAATACCTCTTTTCCCAATTGTTTTTATTTTCTCAATTAGCATTCCCTTAATCTTTACAATATTCACTGAAAGTTCTGCAAGATTCTTTGGGATAAAATCTATTGCTCCTAATTCAAGAGCTTCCAGAGTAACTTTTGCTCCCTCCGTTGTAAGGGAACTTACCATAATTACAGGCACTGGACATTTATTCATTATTTCCTTCAGTGCTGTTATGCCATCCATTCTGGGCATCTCTACATCCATTGTTACTACATCAGGCTTTAATTCTTGAATCATCTGAATAGCTTCCATCCCGTCTCTTGCAGCTCCTATTACCTTTATCTCAGGATCTTCTTGAAGCATAGATGTTAAAGCTCTCCTCATGAATGCTGAGTCATCAACAACCAAAACTTTTATCATTTTACCATCTCCTTAGAAGCCAAATTCTTTTAATAATTCATCTACATCTTCTTGAGATACTTTCTCTACTTCTTTAGGTACAGTTTTCTTTTCTTCAAACTTTAAACCAAAGGTAGTTATAAGTTTCAAAAGCTCAACCTCAAGGTCTCCCACAAGGCTTATTACTTTTTTAAGAACCTGTCCTGTAAGATCTTGAAAAGACTGAGTTGTAAGAATCTCTGTTAAGTCATCCTCTAAGGTATTTTTAAATTCTTTTAGAAATTTTACTGATTCCTCAGGTCCTTGCAATTCTCTTATATGGTTAGCTAAATCATCCATCTTAAGAATATTTTTTTCAACTATTTCCATGGTTTTATTTGCTGCTTCTTCTGTTTTATTTATTACCATTTGAAGTTGATCAACTGCTCTTGGCATCTGTTCTGTTGCTAATTCTTTTATACGGGGATCAAGAGCTTCTCTAAAGCTTTTAAGTGAATCATGAAGCTTTCTTGCTACTTTACCTACTTCTTTGAACAAATCACTCTGACTTTTCTGAATGATATTAGTCATTATTTGATCTGCTCTTTCATAATCGCCTAATGAGATAGAATTCATAAAGTTTGTAATCTCTTCTAAAAGTAAATATTTTGGATCATCCTTTGAAAGTCCCTTTTCTTCATAAAATCTAACAGGATCTATTATTTCTTTTACAGTAATTTCACCACCTACTGTGGCAACCTTTTTTAGTACTTCTACTTTATCTCCCTCTTCTATGACTTCTAATACCTCGTCTTCAAAAAGTGATTGATCTTCTGAAGGAATTAATTTTTTTACGTCTAACAATATTAGTAATCTATCATCTATCCTCGCTACTCCCTCAATGTGATTATCTCCATGTTGTAGAAATTCTTCTGCAGGTTCAATGCTTTTTTCATCAATGTTAACAACACCTGTTATGTTATCTACTAAAGCCCCGAAAGTTATTCTGCCTGTTGATATTACAACTACTTTATTTCCCTCCTGCTCTTCAGCAAGATTTAATATTCTCTTTAAGTTTATAATGGGAATAACTCTACCTCTTAAATTTGTAACTCCTTCTACATAATAAGGCACTCCTGGCATTTTTGTAATCTGTGGAATTTTTATTATTTCTTGCACTTTTAGAATTGGAATAATATACTCATTTTCATTTAAAAGAAATCCTATGCACTGCCTCATTTTTTATCTCCTTTCCTTTTTTTTATCCTTTTCCTGCGAAAACTTTTCTTGAAATCAAAGCAAGATCGAGTATTAAAACAACCTTACCATCACCCGTTATAGTAGCTCCCATTATTCCACAGGCTTCAGAATCAATGCCATTAATTGTTTTTATAACAATCTCCTCCTGTCCTAAAACTGCATCTACAGCTATACAGAATCTTCTCTCTCCAACACTTGCTACAAGGATGTATTTTTTATCAGTCTCTATTGAACCATAAACTCCGAGAAGATCATTAAGAATAAAAACAGGCAAAACCTTGTCTCTTACTGTTAAAACTCTTTGTCCAGATACTTCTTTTAATTGAGATACATGAACTCTTAGTGTTTCCTCTATCATAGATTGAGGAATAGCATATACTTCCTCAGCTACTTGTATCATCATGGCTTGAATTATTGCAAGAGTAAGAGGAAGGCTTATCCTAAAAGTAGTTCCTTTGTCTTTCTCTGTAAATATCTCGACATAACCATTAAGTTTTGCCACGTTTGATTTAACAACATCCATTCCTACGCCTCTTCCGCTTACTTCTGTTGACACATCCTTTGTAGAAAAACCGGGCAAGAAGATTAAATTTATTAAAGCATCATCAGACATCTTTTCTGCTTCCTCAAGGGTTATAAGTCCCTTTGTGATTGCTTTTGCTTTAACAGCCTCCACATCTATTCCTCTGCCATCATCAACAATATCAATAACTATTTGAGTTCCTTTTTGATAAGCATCTATTAGAATTTTCCCTTTCTCTGGTTTGCCCTTTGAAACTCTTTCCTGCGGAAATTCTATACCATGATCTATGGAATTTCTTATTATATGCACCAGAGGATCACCAATGTTTTCAATAACTGACTTATCAACTTCTGTATCCTCTCCTTTTATTTCAAGTTCTATTTCTTTACCGAGTTGTCTTGCAAGATCTCTTACCATCCTTGGAAACTTGACAAAAACCTTCTGAAGAGGTTGCATTCTCATTTTCATTACAGCAAGTTGTAAATCAGAAGTAACCCTGTCAAGAAAAGAGGTTGTCTCAATAAGACTTTCTACATTTTCATCACCACTGTATTTTGATTCAAGCTTATTTGCAAGATTTAAAAGTCTATTACGAGCCAAAACAATTTCTCCAGCTAAATCCATAACTTTATCTATTCTTGCTACATCAACTCTCAGAGTAGCTACTTCTTTTTCCTTTTCTCTTTCTTTTTGTGTCTGCGAAAAGGTCTCTTCTGTTTTTACTGTTTTTTCCTTTTCCTCAATTTGCTTTTCTTCTACAGGCTGTTCAGAGGATTCTATCTCCTCCTTAGGTTCTTCTCGCTTAGGTGAATACTCTTTTGAAAGAACACTGTCTAAGAGACTTAGAACTGGATTTATGTCTTCCTTAGCTTCATCCTTTCTTTTGAGATGATCAACAAGGTTTCTTAGAACATCGGTAGCTTTAAGAATTGCATCAGTAATCTCTGGAGAGATTTCCATCTCTCCTTCTCTTAATCTTTTTAAAATTGTCTCAGCTCTATGGGCTACATCTACTATGTTTTGAAAACCTAAGAAACCAGCAGCACCTTTAAGGGTGTGCATTCCTCTAAATATTTCATTTATAATTTCTGAATCTTGTCCTCTTTGCTCAAGCTCTACAAATAATGGATCAAGTCCCTCAAGTATTTCTTCTGCTTCAACAATAAATTCATTTATTATCTCATCCATCTCATCAGCCATTATTGACCCCCTTTAAGAGATGGCTTTTTTTGGGCAATTTTCTCAAGTTTCTCTTTTAAGACTTCACCAGTAAATGGTTTTACAATATAGTTATCTACTCCTGACTTAATAGCCTCAATAACTTTTTCCTTTTCTGCCTCTGCAGTAACCATTAAGAAAGGTATATCCTTAAGTTGAGGATCATTTCTTACATGCTTAAGAAGTTCTATTCCCTCCATTACTGGCATATTCCAATCAGATACCACAAGTCCGTAATCGCCACTCTTTAATTTTTTCAAGGCATCCTCTCCGTTTTCAGCTTCATCTATATTTTCAAACCCTAATTGTTTCAACAAATTTTTTACTATTCTTCGCATTGTTGGAAAATCATCTACTACAAGAACTTTTATTTTGAAATTAAACATTTCTTCCTCCTATTCTTTTTTCCCAAAAATTTTCCTTATAATTCTTTTCATGCTTTCAACAATTTGTTCTGCTGTGGCTGGTTTAACAAGATAATCATCTACACCAGCTCTGTAGGCTCTTTGCTTTTCTTCTTCATCTGCTTCTGTAGTCAACATTACAATTGGAATATTTGAAATTTCAGGATTTGCCCTTACTTGTTTGGTAAACTCTATTCCGTCCATATAGGGCATATTCATATCAGTAAGGATAAGATTAACCTGCTCCATTCCTAATTTTTGAAGACCATCCATACCATTTTCTGCTGTTATTACCTCATATCCCTTACTTCTTAAAATAAGAGAAAGCATCTTTCTCGTTGTTTTATCATCATCTACCACGAGTACTTTCATCCCTTACCTCCACTTAAACTTTTTGATATACAATTACTTTGTTTATAACTACTGGCCTAAAAGCTCTTGTTATGTTATGCAAACTTTCTGACGTACCTATGAACAAGTAACCCTTTGGTCTAAGTACATCGTAAATTAATGAAACCACCTTTTTCTTTGCCTTATCATCAAAATAAATTAAAACATTTCTACAAAAAACTATATCAATGCCTTTTAATTGTCTCACTTCTCTTTCCTCTATAAGATTTATATTCATAAATTTTACCAGTGTTTTTACATTTTCAGAAAGAATATAAACACCCCCAGAATCCTTAAAATACTTTGCCATGTATTGAGGTGGTATGTTCCTCACAGAATATCCCCCGTACATGCCCCTTCTTGCAGACATTAAAACAGATTCACTAATATCAGAGGCATATATTTCTTTTCTTATGGTCATTAACTCTGTTTTTTCAAGTAAAATCATGGCTATTGTATAGGGTTCTTCACCCGTTGAGCATGCCGCAGACCAAATCTTTATGTCTTTTCTCCCCATTTGAGCATTCTCTTTAACTATCTGTGGTATAAGATTACTTGCTAAAACTTCAAACTGTTGAGGTTCTCTGAAGAAAAAAGTTTCATTTGTAGTTACTGCATCAAAAAGTCTGGCTATATCTGCTTTAGTAGCACTGTATTTCAAGTAATAAAGATAATCATCGTAACTTCTCAAGTTCTTCTCTTTTATAACTCTACTAAGCCTATTCTCAAGAAAATATTTTTTATTATCAGGAATATATATACCTGTTTTCTCATAAATAAAATCCCTTAACTGCCTGAAAGTCTCTTCACTTAGTGTCTGCGGTGATGCTGTTAAGGTGCTCATATTCTACTTAATACCTCCTCTATTTTCTCTCTTATCTCCTTATTAGGATGCTCCTTCTTAGAGTATAGAATATCATAAATCTCGCTTCCTCCAAAGAAGCTTAATACCTCAATGGTGGCTATAACTACAGGGGGGAAAGGATCATCTAATAAGGGAGTTAATTTTTCAATTAATATTTCAGGTTCACAACTTTTACTTAATGCCTTAACTGTATAATATCTTATCCAAGGATCCTCATCATTTAGGCATTCAAACAAAAGGTCAGAACAAAACTGTGCTTCACCAAGAGCAGAAATAGCTGCCTTTTTTATTTCCTTATTTTCTGAAAATATAAATTCCGTAATTTTAGAAATTGCCTCTGGAGTTCCCAATTTACCAAGTGCCATTATAGCAGCTTTTCTTACGTCAAGAATGTCACACTGAAGAAGCATGTTAAGAATATCTAAAGAATAAGTAACATTTGCCACTGCAAGTTTTACTTCAGTACTGTAAGATTTTAAATTATTTAGAAATCTATCCTGATCTATTTCTATCAAAGAAATAACGATGCTTTCTATGACATCAGGATAAGTTTCTTTCTGAACAAGTTCTAACAAAGGTTCAAAAGCCTCTTTTGCTCTAATCATGCCTAAAGCTTCTATGGCAGCTTTACGTACGTTTACATCAACATCCTCTACACTGCGAGCAACCAGAGGTTGAACAGATTCTTTATCTCCAATGTTACCAAGTGCCTTTGCTGAAGCTATTCTTATGTCTCTCTTTATATCCTCAAGAAATCTTAATAAAGTTGGTATAGCTTTCGTACTCCTCATTTTACCAAGAGTATTTATAACAAAAGCCTTTGCTCTGTATTTTAACTTGTCTTTTTCAAGTAAAAATAATAATTCCTCCTCTGAGTCTATACCAAGGAGTGTGTCTTGAATTAAAGATATTTTCTCATCATAATCAAAACAAGAAGGATCAAGTTTCCCAGCTTCTTCAACCAGTAAAGGCACTGCTTCTTTTAAATTTGTTATTTTGACTCCTTTGAAGGCTAAAGCTTTCTCCTCCCATTCACCTTCTTTGATTAAACTTAGCAGTTCATCCTTTATATCTTCATCCTTGGGTAAAGCCTCAACTCTTACTAAGGCTTTTATTATTTCTCTTTTTTCATCCTTAGTGGCAATGGGATAATACTTTAATAAAGGTTCAATTACTTCTTGTGTTCCTATTTTTCCAAGAGTATCTATTGCTTCTGCCTTAACTAAAAGAGAATCTGTAGTGAGAAGAAGTTCTCCTATAGCCTTTGCAGCATCTGAGGAACGCAAAGAGGCTAAAGCCTGAAGAACATAAAAGGAAACCCATTCTTCATCATTAAGACATTCAATTAATGCTGAAACAGCTTTCTCATATCTTAATTCACCAATTGCTCTTGCTGCAGCAGCTCTTACATTGGCATTGGGATCTTTCAAAAGAGGAATAACTTTTTCACCATCAAAACCACTTTTAATATCAGCTATAAGGTCAAGACCGAATTTTCTTACATCGGGATCTTTATCTTTTAGAAGTTGATAGATCAAAAAAGGAGCCTTATTTCCTATTTCTGTAAGAATAAGTAAAGCTGTATTTCTTATATAAGCCTCTTCTTCTCTCAGAAGAGGAATCACCATATAGGTTACTAACTCTCCCGGATTACTGCTAAATCTATCCTCATCTAAGGATGTTCCAATGGCTATGAGTGCCTGTGTAGCAGCATCTTGCACTGCAGGGCTTTCATCTTTCAATGCCTTAATAAGAGGATATACAGCTCTTTCATCAAAGTAGGTTAGTTCCTCTGCAGCATATCTTCTTTCAGAAGGATCTTCATCATTAAGTAATTTAAAAATAAGTTTTTTAATGTTTTTTTTCATAAAAAAACCTCCACATAATCGATAGAGAAACAAAATTACACAACTATTATAACAAATATATCATATTCATCAAGGGTTTTCCATAAAATTTTTTAATTTCATAAGGGCTCTACCATGTATCTGACTTACTCGGGAAAGAGATACATTAAGCACTTTAGCAATATCTCGCATATTTAATTCTTCATAATAATAAAGAGAGATAACAAGTTTTTCCTGTTCTGATAGTTTTTCTATTCCCTCCGCTAATTTATCTCTCATTTCCCTTATCTTTACCTCTTCAAATAAATCGGTATTGGATGAGAGAATATTAAAAATATTTAATTTTTTTCCATCCACTGCCTCTGTATAGTCATCTAAACTTACTAAATCAGAAGCAGTTATGCTTTGATAGATTTCCTGAAGCTCCTTTTGAGAAAGGTTTAGTTTGCTGGCTAATTCCTCATCGGTGGGGTCTTGGCCTTTTTCTTTTAAATCTTTATATGCCTTTTTTAGATTTTCTACCTTTTTTCTAAATTCCTTAGAGAAAACATCAACAGAACGAATTTCATCAAGAATTGATCCCCTTATTCGATAATCTATGAAAGCAGGCAGAGGAACGTTTAGGGAAGGATTATATTTGTTTAATGCCTCCAGCAGTCCTTTAATCCCTGCAGAAATAAGATCTTCCAGTTCCAAAAAAGATTGAACAGTAAAATAGTATCTGAAGGCATAATGTTTTATTTTAGGCAAAAACTCCTTAATTAGCTTTTCCTTTTCCTTTTCCGAATAAAACATGAAAAATCATCCTACTTGCATTGCCCTTTTTAGAAAAAATTGCATTCCTCCTTTTAACAAATTTACCTCCCTATGTAAAATTTCCTTTGCAATATCTCTTAATTTTTTAGAAAAATCAGAAGTGGGAAACAAAGCTGTATAAGGCTTTTGCATGATGATAGCCTCTTTAATTTTTTCATCATAGGGAAGAGCACCGAGATAATCAAGAGTAATGCCTAAAAACCTCTCTGTGACAAGAGAAATTTTTCTAAAAGTATCCTTCGCCTCTTTCAAATTTCTAACTGAATTAATTACAATGCGGAAATTCTTCTCTCCGTATTCTCTATACAGGACTTTTATAAGAGCATAGGCATCAGCTATAGAGGTAGGTTCTGAATTTAAAATTATCACATTATCATGGGCGGCTGAACAAAAAAATGTTACATTGTCTGAGATGCCAGCACCAGTATCAATAAGAAAAATATCATAATCTTTGTCTAGATTTTCAAGCTCTGTTAGTATTTTCATCTTTTGTTCTAAACTCAATTGAGTTAATTCTCTTATGCCAGAACTGGCAGGAATAATATCTACTCCCTGTGAGGAGCTTACAATAATGTCTTTAATTGTTTTTTCCCCACTTAAGAGATGTTTAATGTTATACTTAGGTGCAATACCAAACATTATATCAATATTACTTAATCCTATATCAGCATCCATGAGAAGAACTTTTTTCTGCATACTTTTAAAAATTAATGCTATATTGGTGACAAAGTTAGTTTTACCAACGCCACCCTTTCCACTTGATACAGCTATAATTCTTGGCACATTAGTTTTCACAGAAACCTCCTATTATAAGATTTGCAGCATTATAAGGAGGATAAATCATAGCTTTTTCGTCATCATAACCACCTAAGGTTAAAAAAGTGATAGGTTTTCCAGAATAAAAATGGAGATTGTATATATTGCCATAATTATGGGCAATGTCTATTTTTGAAAAAGCTATACAATCATAGGCTTTCGGGTCTAAATTCATAAGAGTATTTACTGAGGCAGATGTGGCCATAGATGTATCTAAAACTAAGCATTTTCTTAAAGGTATGTCTTTAATCAAATCTTTCAACAAAGAAGCATAGGTTATTTTGCCATCTCCAGGTGTGTCGATCAAAATTTTATTTTTCCCTATTTCCTTATGGACTATCTTGTATAAATCTTTTGGATCTTTAACTATTTTAGCTTCACATTTTAGCTTTATTGACATTTCCTTCATTTGAGCTACAGAACTTATTCGCTGGTCAAAAGAAAGAAGTATTAATTTTTCGTTTCTACTCTTTATAAGCTTACCTAATTTATAAAGAGAAGTGGTCTTGCCTACACCTGGTAAGCCAAAGAATATGAAACCTTTATTGTTCTGAATATCTCCCTCAGTTACCTTTATTTCTTTTAATAAAATTTCCCGAAGTTCATCAATATGGGAAACTCTCTCCAATAGAAGTACTGCCAAGTTAGGTTCAATTCCGCTTTTAATTATAAGACTGTAAAGACTTGCTTTTGAACTATCATTCACCACTGGTAAAATTTTTGCGATACTCTCTCTTAAAAGAGCCATCTCTATCTTTATTTTCTCTATTTCTAAATGTAAAGGTTTATTATCTTCTAAGGATATTTGATTAAAGGTGGTCTCTTTATTGTCATCTAAAGCTGCGGTTACCTCTATGGAGGAAAAATTTGTAAGAGGATCTTTCTTAGTGTTACTTGATATGATAACAGCCTCAGGACCTAATTCATTTTTTACCATCTCTAATACTTCTTTGAAAGTTTTACCTTGAAATTTTTTTATTTTCATCCCTACCCTCCATAAGTCATAATTTAACTGTAGCTATCATGTAAATCTTCACTGCTGGAGCTAACTCTTGTGGTGCCACAACAGGAATTGATGGAATTGATCTTTCCATAGCTCTCTTAATGAATCTTCTGATTGCCTGTGAACAAATTAAAACAGGCTGGTAGCCTTTTATTGTAGCTTCTTCCGAATAGATTTTCACCTTTTCTATGACTTTTTCCATCATAGCAGGATCAGGAGCAAAATTGATGCCTTGAGGTGTTGTCTGTAAAGCTTCAATAAGTGTCCGCTCTAAGGAAGGCTCAAAGAGAATGGCTGAGATGGAGCCGTCAGAATTTTGAACGCTCTTTGTTATCTGTCTTGACAGTGATTGTCTCACATACTCTGTAAGTATATCAGGATCCTTCGTTAAAGGAGCATACTCAGCAAGAGTTTCAAGTATTGTCTGCAGATCTTTAATTGAAACTCTCTCTCTCAAAAGATTTTGTAAAACCTTTTGTACCTGCGAAAGCGTTAGAAGATTAGGAACTAAGTCATCCACTACTCTTGGATGGGTTTTTGCAAGATTGTCAAGAAGTCTTTGAGTTTCCTGTTTACCAAGAAGTTCATAGCCATAACTTTTAATTATCTCTCTTAAATGGGTAACTATCACGGATGGAGCATCTACCACTGTGTACCCAAGCATTTGAGCACGAGATACATCCTTTTCCTCAATCCATAAAGCATCTACACCAAAGGCAGGATCCTTCGTGGGTATTCCCTCTATATCCTGACCAAACTTGGCTCCAATGGCAAGAAATTTACCTGGTATTATCTCTGCATTTGCTATCTCAACTCCCTTTATGAGAATGCTATACTGAGTAGGTTTTAGCATAAGATTATCTCTTATATGAATAGAAGGCACAATATAACCCATCTCCATGGCAATCTGTTTTCGCAATGAACGTATTCTCTCAACAAGTGAACTCTCTCCTTCCACAAGAGGAATTAAACTGTAACCTATTTCGAGAGAGAGGGGATCTACTTTCAAAAGACTTTCAAGTTGCTCCTGTATTGACGGTATTTTTTCTTCAGGCGGAGTAATTTGAGGAAGCTGTTTATCTTTTTTTTCCTTCGTTAACATAAGATAAGCTATAGCTGCTGAGACTATAGCTATAAATATAAAAGGTAAATGAGGTAAGCCAGGTATTAAACCAAGTAAAAGAAGAACTCCAGAAGCTGTGGCAAGAGTTTTGGGATTTTTAAAAAGCTGTTGCAGAATATCTTGCCCAAGATTTGATTCAGTGGCTGCTCTACTTACCACAATACCAGCTGCTGTTGATGTAATGAGAGCAGGAATCTGAGCAGCCAAACCATCACCTATTGTTAGAATTACATATGTTTGGACAGCATCAGAAACGGAAAGTCCCTTCTGAAGCACACCAATGAGAATTCCACCTATGATGTTTATAATCATGATAATTATTGCCGCAATAGCATCTCCTCTTATAAATTTACTGGCACCATCCATTGCTCCATAAAAATCCGCCTCTCTACTAATCTCCTCTCTTCTACGTCTCGCCTCTTTTTCATCAATAAGGCCGGCATTTAAATCTGCATCTATACTCATTTGTTTACCGGGCATTGCATCTAAGGTAAAACGAGCTGATACTTCTGCAATTCTTCCTGCTCCCTTAGTTATTACTATAAAATTGATGATTACAAGAATCAAAAAAACAATTAATCCTACTACAAAGTTTCCACTTACTACAAACTCTCCAAAGGCTTTTATTACTTTTCCAGCTGCTTCGGTGCCCTCTTCTCCTCTTGTAAGAATTAATCTTGTGGAAGCAATATTTAAGGATAATCGCATGAGGGTAGCGATGAGCAAAACAGATGGAAAAACAGAAAAATCAAGGGGTTTTCTTACATAGGAAGCTACAAGTATTATTAATATTGAAAGAGTTATGCTCATAGTAAGAGACAAATCTAATAAAAAGGGTGGAATAGGAACAATCATAAAAATAAGAATGATGACGATTCCTACTGCCACGAAAACATCACTTTTTATATAAGACAAGATATTCATGCAATCCTTCTTCCTTTAAGTTTATATACCTGTGCTAAAATTTCAGCAACAGCCCTATAAAGCATTTCAGGAATCTCTCCATTTAGAGGAATTCTATATAGAGCTCTGGCAAGAGGTTTGTTTTCATAAATTGGAATTCCTGAAGCTCGGGCAATCTCCTTTATCCTTTCAGCAAGAAGATTAGCTCCTTTTGCCACAACTTGAGGTGCTCTCATATTTTTTGAGTCATACTTTATGCATACAGCTAAATGAAGAGGGTTTGTTATAACAACATCAGCCTTAGGAACCTCTTGCATCATTCTTTTCCTTGCCATTTCTCTTTGCAAACTTCTAAGTCGAGCTCTCACCATAGGTGAACCTTCTGTCTCCTTAAATTCTTCCTTAACCTCTTGCTTGGTCATTCTTAAATTTCTCTCATACTGCCATCTTTGATATGCAAAATCTATACCGGCAAAAAAAGTAAGCATAATCAATGAGGCTAATACAAGCTCGTATACCTTATCAAAGGAAAGGGAAGCAATAGCTCTTACATCCATATCTATTAAAAGAGGTAAGATATTGACATCTTTCTTCAAAATCAAATAGATAATGATTCCCAGAGCGGTCAATTTCATAATACCTTTAATTGTCTCAAAAATAGCATTCAAGGAGAAAAGTCTTCTAATACCCTTAAGAGGACTTATTTTTGAAAGATCTGGTACAAGAGGTGCTCCTGTAAAGAGAAATCCTGTTTGAATAAAGTGAGTGAATAAAACTACAAAAAGCAATAATCCTCCTATAGGCAAAAAGTTCATTAAAAACCATTTTATCTCTTCTTTAGCAAAAGCAATAATAGCTCCTTGAGCAAATTGAGGGGTTTTCACCCTTATGAAGGCTTCTTTTAGATGTTCCATGAAAGAAATCAAAAATGTACCTGAAAAAACAATATATAGAAAAATCATCCATGTACCTATTATTCCTGTTAACTCTCTACTTCGTGGAACTTCTCCCTTTTGTCGGGCTTTTTCCCGTCTTCTGGGAGTTGCTTGTTCTGTTCGTTCCTGCAATTCCTCAGGCATTTCCTTACCTCAATAATCCCGCCAAAGCTTCTTTCAGATTCAAAAAAGCCTTTGAAAGCACCATAGTAAAAAGAGGAATACTTAACCACATAACTGCAATCCCTGTGGCAAGTAAGAGAGGAAATCCCACAAAGAAAACATTTGCCTGAGGCATTATTCTTGAAAGAAAGCCCAATCCTATATTCATCAAGACTTGAACAAGAAGCACAGCAGCAGAGAGTTTAACAGCAAGAGGAAACATCAGATAGGAAAACTCTATTATGTTTCCTACTAAGAAAAATTTAGTTGGATAATCAAAACTTTTTATTATTAATTCTACAAGGGTTAAATGCAAATCAAGAGAAAAGAAAAGAGCTATGGTAAACATTTCATAAAAAAGAGTAATTGGTCCCATTAGCTCTCCAAACTGAGGATTAAAAATATTTGCCACAGCAAAACCTATTTGAAGGCTCATCCAATGAGAGGCAATTTCCACTGCAGCCACGATAATTCTTATCATAATCCCAAAGCTTAAGCCAAAAATTATAGCATTAAAAAGTGAGAGAAAAAAATTTTGTTCCTTCATTGTTAAATAGGGCATTACTGCTAAGGATACTGCTAAAGCTAAAAAAAACCTAAAAACTAAAGGTACTGTTCTACTACCTATATAGGGAATGAAAAAAAGAATAATGGAGACCCTAAGAAAGACAGGTATAAAATTGTATAAATTGGTTGTAAGAAGTTCTAAATAGTTCATTTTACATAAAGTGGAAGATTTTCAAAAATTCCTCTTGTAAATTTAGTCATTATATTGACCATCCAAGGAATTGTAAGAAGCAAAGTCAAAAAAACTGCTATAACCTTAGGGACAAAACTTATAGTCATTTCCTGAAGCTGTGTAATAGCTTGAAAAAGACCTATGAGAAGTCCTACCATAAGACTTACAAGCAAAACAGGACCACCTACAAGAAGTATTGTTTCAAAGGTTTGTTTTGAAATATAATTTAAAAACTCAACTGTCATTTAAAACCTCCTGCTAAAGAACCAATTATTAATTGCCAACCATCTACTAAAACAAAAAGTAAAAGCTTAAAGGGCATAGAGATCATAACAGGTGGTACCATAAACATTCCCATGGAAAGCAATATACTTGCCACAACTATATCAATGACCAGAAAAGGCAGAAATATTAAGAAACCTATTTCAAAGGCTCTCTTTATTTCACCAAGAGCAAAGGCAGGAACAACTATCTTCATGGGCAAATCCATGGGGCTGGAGGGTTTAATTTCTGACTTGGAAAGCTTAAGAAACAAAGCTAAATCCTTTTGTCTTGTCTGTTTAAGCATGAACTCTTTGAAAGGTACAGAGGCTTTATTTATTGCTTCTTCCATGGTAATCTCTTTTTTTGCAAAGGGCAAATAGGCCTCATTGTAAACTCTATCAACAGTTGGTGACATAATGAAAAGTGTCAAAAAAAGGGCAATCCCTATAATCACCTGATTGGGTGGAACAGCAGGTGTTCCTAAAGCTTGCCTTAGAAGGGAAAGGACAATAACAATGCGTGTAAAAGATGTCATCATTATCAAAACCGCTGGCAAAAAACTCAAAAGAGTTATAAAAAGAAGTAAATCTATAGCTGATGAAAAACCAAAAAGCCCTCCTGAGGTAGGTGCTGGAGGAGCTCCATAGGAAAGAGAGGGAATGAAACAGAAAAGGATAAATAAGCTGATCCTTAGAATTCCCTTAAAAAAGGACTTTTTTTCTGTTTCAGAGGTACTAAAAAGAGCTTCAATTTTTGAAGAATCCAACTTTGTTATTAAATTAATTCCATTTTCTGTTATACCTATGAGCAAATATTCATCAAAAGCCTTGATAACTCCTATACCTTTTTTATAACCAAGGGGCTGATAATAAATGATTTGAATAAAACCTTTACCAGGATTAATTTTATGCTTTAATATCCGAAGAATGAAGTATAAAACTGCTATGACAATTAAAAGAGATATTATAACTTTCAAATATTCCATAGTATTACCTATCCAAGCTGTTTTACTCTTTCTTGAGGGCTTATTATATCTGTAATTCTTATGCCAAATTTTTCATTTACTACCACCACTTCACCTCTTCCAATGAGTTTCCCATTAACATAAACATCCATTGGTTCTCCTGCTAATTTTTCTAAGGCTACTACTGAACCCTGCGTTAGCTGTAGAAGTTCTTGAACTAAAATTCTTGTTTTACCTATCATCACTGTAAGTTCAAGAGGGATATCAAGTATAAAATCTATATCGCGTACTTTGGGTTTTTCTGCAGTTACTTCAAATTCATCTATCTGAGGGGCTTTAGCTTCCTGTTGAGTTTTCATAGCTTTTTCCATTTCAAGAGCTTTTTCCATGTCAAGCTCTTCTTCAGGTATTTCTTCTAAATTTTGCTCTTCCAGTTTGTCTTTTTCTTCCATTTTATGCCTCCCCTTTGATTTTTACAGCATAATTTCCTTTAAAAGTACCAAACTTTCCCTTGAATTTAGGAATTCCCTCCACTAAAATATCTACATCATCGTCTATTCTTCTCTGAAGTGCTATTATGTCACCTTTTTTAAGATCAAGAAGGGTATTAAAATCTATCTTAGTTTTGCCCAGTATAGCTTCAATCTCAACGGAGGTTCTTTTGATCTGTTCTTTTATCTTTCCAATCCATTTCAAATCTATCTCATCTCTATCAACCATAAAAGCACTGTAAAGTTTTTCCTTAATAGGCTCAACACTTGAGTAAGGAATGCAAACCATAATTTTACATTCTCTTGTTTCAATCTCTAAGGTAAATTCAGTCTCAATAACAACATCAACAGGAGTTACTATGGTCACAAATTGAGGATTCATCTCTGTTCTAACATACTGGGTTTTTATAGGAAAAACTGGCTTCCAGGCATCTTCCATACTTTCAAGAAACATCATCAGGACTTTATGAATTATTCTTTGCTCTATTGGTGTAAATTCTCTTCCTTCTGGTTTGTAATATCCTTTTCCAGAACCTCCAAAATAAAACTCTATGAGAGTGAAAATCATAGGAGCATCAAAAACTACAAGGCTAAAGCCTCTTAAAGGCTCAAGTTTAATAATATTTAGACTTGAGGGAAAAGGCACTGAGCGAAGGAAGTCATAAAACTTAGTTATGCTCACATTTACATTGACTACATCTACTATTTTTCTTATATCTGAAGCTAAACTAACCCTAAAGTTCCTTGCCAATCTCTCATTAATAATATCCAGAGAAGGCATTTTGCCACGAACAATTTTCTCCTGAGAGGTAAAATCATATACTCTGATACCAGAAGGAGCTTCAGCGGTTTCAGTCTCAACCTCTCCGCCTTCAATTCCTCTTAACAGCGCATCTATTTCGTCTTGAGAGAGAATATCGTCTACCATGGCTTTATTGCATTACAAAATCTGTTAAATATACATTAAGAACTGTTCCTTCACCAAGAATTTGATTAGCTCGTTGTTTGATCTCATCTTTTATTAGTATCTTTCCTTCCGCAGTAATTAACTCATCTGATGTCTTGCTGGTCAATAAGGTTATGATTGCATCTCTAAGTTGAGGAGTTCTATTTTTAGCCTTTTCCATAAGTTTTGCATCAGACAATTCTATCTGAATAGAGACTTTTAAATATTTTGTGCCGCCAGCATCAACTAAATTAACCACAAAGGGTTCTAAAGAAAAGTTTACTCCTGCCACTTCGTGTGTTTTTGAGGAAGTTTCAACCTTTTGCCCTTCCTTGGGTTTATTAAGGAATAAAAAATAAGCGCCAGCTGCTCCGCCCAATAAAACCACAAGGGCTATTATAATAATCAGAAACTTTCCCTTTTTTTTCTTTGGTGCCGCTTCCTGAGCTTCAGTATTTCCATTTTCAACTTTTTCTTTTGCCATAGGCTCCTCCTTTAAGAGTTTTTTCTAAATTTTAGCATAGAATATGCCAGAGTTTAGACTTGATTTTTTATAGGAAAAATTAACAGGAGAAAATTAGGTAAAAATTTTTAAATGACAATTTTTTGACAAAATCTTTATTTTTTTGACAGGCCTCTTTTGAGCTCTCTTATTTTTTCAAAGGGATTAGGAGAAAGAACAATAGAAGTGCCTACTAAAATTGCATCTACTCCTGCTTTAAGCAATATTTCTACCTGCGATCCTTTACTTATTCCACTCTCACTAACAACAATTTTATCCTCAGGTATCAATTCTTTTAATCTCAACGTATTTTCAATCTCTGTATTCATTGTTTTGAGATTTCTATTGTTTATTCCAATTATAGAGGCATCTGATTCTATGGCTTTTAGAAGCTCTTCTTCATCATGTACTTCAAATAAAACTTCTAAGCCCAATTCAGTGGCTTTTCGAAATAAATTTTTAGCCTCATCTAAGGTTAGTATCCCTGCTATGAGGAGCAAAGCATCGGCTCCAAGCATTTTTGTTTCATAAACTTGATATTCATCAAAAATAAAATCCTTTCTTAAAATTGGAATTTCAGGATATCTCTTTTTTATGTTCAATAAATACTGAGGACTACCTAAAAAAAAGTCTTCCTCTGTAATTACTGAAATGGCATCTGCTCCGCTTTTTACATAGATGTGAGACATTTCCAACACATCAAAATCTTTTAGTAAACCCTTAATGGGAGAAGCTCTCTTAATCTCAGCAATTAATTTTATTGACTCTTCTTCCTTTCTTTTTATTGCCTTTGAAAAACTTCCCTCTCTATCTGCTCTCTTTAGGTTCTCCATATCCTTAAGGATTTTTTCAAGGGGGAGGCTTTTCTTTTTCTGTTCTACTCTTATTTTTTTTTGTTCAACTATTTTACTTAAAATATCCATTTTAATATCTTTTTCTAAGTTTGTATACAAAAACCAATATTTCTGCCACTGCTTTATATAAATCAACAGGGATTTCATCATACAGATCAAGTTTAGATAAAACCTCTACTAAAGCTTCATCTTCCCTTAGAGGAACTCCATGCTCTTTGGCAATTTCTATTATTTTTGCAGCCACATATCCTCTACCCTTTGCAATCACCTTGGGTGCTTTGTCTTTTTCTGCCTCATATCTTAATGCTACTGCTTTTTTACTCTCTTCTTTCATGCCTTTATGTTGATTTGACCTTCTTTGATGTTCCAATCTTTAATAAGATCTTCTAATTTTTCCAGGTACTTTATCCCGATAAGAGGGAGTCCTACTTGGGTAAAACCTTCCTTTAAGATTTTCTCATTCTTCTTTATTAAATCAAGAAAGGAAGGATTACCTGAAAAAGTTACAAAAAAATTATTTCTTATCTTTGTTACTATGAAGGATAGCAATTCCCCTTCCCTAAATTTTAAGTTTATAAAAACAGAGTAATAATCTTTCCCTTGTCGCTTAAGAGACTTATATGCAAAATTCCCACCTTCTATTTCATTCCACAGAAGTGGTAAAAAAGTGAAAAAACTTTGATAAGTTTTCGACAAAATCTGATATCCCTCAATTTGTTCTAAGACTTTATCTGCTCTTAATGAAATCTCATCCCTTCCTGAACTTTTAGCTTCTTTTGAAATATTAATAAGAAGTGCCTTAAAATCATTTTTTATATTTTCTGCAGCGGATCCTGAAATCAAAATATCCTTTAATTTTGCCTCGTAAGATACTCCTGTATTCAAAAGAGCCCTTTTAAGTTTTTCAGGAGTAAGTTGTTCATTAATTTGTATTAACAAATTTTTTAATTGAAAGATCTGTTCTTTTTGAAAATCATTCTTTTCCATCATGCTTATTAATTCATGAATATTATCCACTATGCTTTTATCTGAAAAAATTATCGTTAAAACTTTCTGTAAAAGATGACTTTTTTGTGATTCAGATAAATTTTCTGTGGGAGTAGATAAAAGAAGCTTAAAGATATCAGAATAGGACTTACTTAATACTGTCGTTGATTTGGAAGAATTTGAAAAGATACTTTCTATTAATTCCAAAATTTTATTAGATAATTGAATTTCAGAGCTTCTCAAAGATTTGCTTTGCCACTGCCCTTCCGCACTAATTAAAACCCTTAAAGGAATAGTACCATCCGGTAAAGGGTTTTCTACCTTCACAAATACACTGTCTCCTTTATTTAGAGGAAAATCTCTTAGCAATTGAGCAGTTATTACTCTGTCTTTAATTCTTATTTGAATGTTTCCTGTAGGAAATATATCCATTATTTCAGCCTGAAGAATTTCACCGATAACTAATTTAATGGGTTCTGCCTGTTTACCCTTAAATATATATATTTCACCAGTAGGCTCAACTACAGGCTTGATCATTTTATTACATCAAAAGGAAGGTAGGTTTTTAATGCTTCTGGAACAATAACAGAACCATCTTTTTGCTGATAGTTTTCAAGAATTGCCACTAAAGTCCTACCAATAGCTAAGCCCGATCCATTTAAGGTATGGACAAATTCTGTGCCTTTTTTCCCTCTTCTTCGAAATCTTATGTTTGCTCTTCTTGCCTGAAAATCCTCAAAATTTGAACAGGAGGATATTTCTCTATATCTACCTTGAGCTGGTAACCATACTTCTATGTCATAAGTCTTGGCAGAACCAAAACCTAAATCACCGGTACAAAGAGCTACCACTCTATAAGGAAGTCCGAGTTTCTGCAAAATCTCTTCTGCATCCTCTGTAAGCCTTTCTAATTCTTCATAGGAGTCTTCTGGTTTAACAAATTTTACCAGTTCTACTTTATTAAATTGATGTTGCCTTACAAGACCTCTTACATCTTTCCCATGAGAACCTGCTTCCTTACGAAAACAAGGAGTATAGGAGACATAATAAATAGGAAGATCATCCTCTGAGAGAATCTCATCTCTGTGAAGATTTGTAAGGGGAACCTCTGCAGTGGGGATAAGATAAAATTCAGGGTCTGATGTTTTAAATAGATCTTCTTCAAATTTTGGTAATTGACCTGTTCCTGTCATGGATGCTTTATTAACTAAGAGAGGTGGAAAAATCTCTAAATAGCCTTTATTAATGTGATGATCAAGCATAAAATTAATTAAGGCTCTCTCAAGACGAGCACCTAATCCTCGCATCACAGCAAAGCGGCTTCCAGCAATTTTACTTGCTCTTTCAAAATCTATTATCCCAAGCAACTCTCCAATATCCCAATGATTCAAAGGAGTAAAATCAAATTCTTTTGGCTTACCCCAGCGCCTCACTTCTACATTATCATTTTCATCTCTTCCTAAAGGAACTGATTCATGGGGAATGTTAGGAAGTAAGAGCATAAAATTCTTAACTTTTTCTTCAATTTCTCTTAGTTTCTCCTCATAAAATGCTAAATCTTCACCAAGTTGTCGCATTTGACTTTTTAATCTCTCTATTTCTTCCTGCCTTTCTTCCTTCTTTAATTGTGCAATTTCTTGAGAAACAGAATTTCTTAAAGCTCTTTTTTGCTCAATGTCTCTCAAAAGAACAAGTCTTTCTCTTTCTAAATCTAAAAAGGCTTCAAAATCTATTTCATAGCCTCTCTTCTTTAATGCTTCTTGTACTTTTTCAGGATAAGCTCTAACAAATTTTATATCAAGCATACTTTCTCCTATATATCAAGATTTCTTACTTCAAGAGCATGTTTGACAATAAATTCTTTTCGGGGCTCTACTTCATCACCCATAAGGATAGTAAATATCTCATTGGCTGCTTGAGCATCTTGCATAGTTACTTGAAGAAGTGTTCTTCTTTCAGGATCCATAGTGGTTTCCCATAGTTGATCAGGATTCATTTCCCCCAATCCCTTATATCGCTGGATTGTTAATCCTTTTTTTATGGAATCTCTTATCTTTTCATAAATATTCCAAAAGGAACTATCTATAAAGTTCTCATTTCTTATACTTAAAGAAAACTCTCTTTGCCTTTCAGGAATACCTATGAGTTCTGACAATTTTTCAAATACACTCTTAAGAAAACTAAACTCCCTGAGTGATGCAATAGAGTTATCCATCTGCTGAGGGGATGAAATCAATAATTTTTCTATGTAAGAAGTAGAGAATCCTTTCCTTTCAAAATCCTCCATAAGTCTACCATAATCAAAAATTAGTTTTAAAAAATCTTTTTTCTTGTCCTCCCCTAAATCAATATTCACTTCTTCTTCTGCTATATCCCTTAGAAAGGTATAGAATTCCTCTTCAGATTGAATATATCTTTCCCATTTCCCTCTCTTTATTCTGTATAGAGGAGGTTGAGCTATATAAAGATGTCCCTTTTCTATGAGAGGAAGCATTTGTCTATAGAAAAAGGTAAGTAATAGAGTTCTTATGTGAGCTCCATCTACATCAGCGTCAGTCATTAAAATTATCTTATGATATCTTATGCTTTGAAGTTCAAAATTTTCTTTACCTATTCCTCCCCCAATGGCTGTAATAAGAGTTTTTATCTCTTCTGATGTTAGCATTTTATCTATTCTGGCTTTTTCCACATTTAAAATTTTACCCCTCAGAGGAAGAACAGCTTGATATCGTCTGTCTCTTGCCTGTTTTGCTGAACCTCCGGCACTGTCACCCTCCACAATAAATAGCTCTGCTACGGTGGGATCTTTTTCAGTACAATCAGCTAATTTACCTGGTAAAGTAGTATCCTCAAGAATGCCTTTGCGCCGAGTTAATTCTTTTGCTCTCTTGGCGGCTTCTCGAGCACGTGCAGCATCTTTTGCTTTTTCTATAATTTTTCTTGCATAATTTGGATTTTCTTCAAGCCAACGACTTAATCCCTCATTTAAAATAGCCTCCACAATCCCCTTTACCTCGCTGTTTCCAAGTTTCATCTTTGTCTGTCCTTCAAATTGTGGCTCAGGAATTTTTGTACTTACTATAGCTACAATTCCTTCTCTTACATCTTCACCGGATAGTGACTCTTTACCTTCTTTTATTAGACCTTTTTCAATTGCATAACTATTTATTGTTCTTGTAAGAGCTGATTTGAAACCAACAAGATGGGTACCACCCTCTCTTGTATTTATGTTATTTACAAAGGTTAGAATCTCTTCAGCAAAGGTTTCATTGTACTGGATTGCTATTTCCACTATAATCCCATCTTTCTGTCCAGAAACATAAATAGGCTTAGGATTTATTATTTTTTTATTTTTATTTAAATCTTCTACAAAGGAGATAATTCCTCCTTCAGCAATGTATTCCTCAACTGTACCACTTCTTTCATCAATCAATATGATTTTTAAGCCTTTGTTCAGATAAGATAGCTCTTTAAATCTATGAGCAAGAATATCTTTTGAAAATTCAGTGACTTCAAAAATTTCAGGATCTGGTTTAAAAGTTATTTTTGTGCCTGTCTCCTGGGTGATACCAACTTCTTGCACTGGTGTAGTAGGAATCCCTCTTGAATATCTTTGTTTTACTACTTTGCCATTTCTTTTAACCTCTACTTCCATCCACTCAGAAAGGGCATTAACTACACTTATACCAACACCATGAAGTCCACCAGAGACTTTATATGCCTTTGATTCAAACTTTCCTCCTGCATGAAGCTCTGTAAGAACTATCTCCAACGCTGTCCTGCCTTCAGGGTCTTCAGGATGTCGTCCAGTAGGGATGCCTCTTCCATTGTCAATGACAGTACAACTTCCGTCTATATTTAATTTAATCTCTATTCTGTTACAGAAGCCAGCCAAGGCTTCATCAACACTATTATCTATAACTTCATATACAAGATGATGAAGTCCTTCAATTCCTGTGGAGCCAATATACATGGCAGGCCTTTTTCTTACTCCTTCAAGGCCTTTCAAAATTTTTATGTCTTCTGCTTTATAGGTCTGCTCTTTGTTAACCATTTTTCACCTTATAATAATTTAAAAGGCATAACTATACTTTCGTATTTGAATTCTTCAGAAGATTCCGCATCAGTCAGATAAATAGCTCTATCAGGTGAACTCATGGTGAGTTTACCTCTGTCAGAACTGAGCTCATCAAGGGCTTCTATTAAATATTTTGCATTAAATCCTATCTCAATAGGCGAAGATTGATAATCTATCGTTAATTCATCCTTAGCCTCTCCAAGCTCAGGATCAGAGGCTGAAATAATTACTAAATCCTCTGCAAATTCCATCTTCACAGCGCTCTGATTCTCTCTACTTAAGATGGAAACCCTTCTTAAAGCAGAAATCATCAATTTTTTATCAAAGATGGCCACTTTATCATTATGCTTAGGAATGACTAATTCATAATCAGGATAATTCCCTTCTATCATTCTGGTAAGAAAAACTATACCATCTATTTCAAACATTACATGAGTTTTTCCAATATTAAAAATTACCGATTCTGCCTCTGTTAGAAATTTTTTTAATTCATTTAATGATTTTTTAGATAAAATTACTTTTATTTCTTCTGGAGTATTAACTCCTTCCAATTTTGCCCTAAATAGGGCTAACCTATGGCCGTCCGTCCCTACAACTCTAAATTCCTTTCCATCTTTTATATGAAAAAGCAATCCATTTAAAACATAACGAGCATCTGCCTCTCCAGCAGCATAAATTGTTTTCTCTATGGCAGTTAATAAAAAGTCCCTCGATAATTTTATACTTATGGAATCACCAATTTGTGGCCATACAGGAAATTCATCAGGTTCCAAGGTGGACAATTTAAAAGTAGTTCTACCACTTTTTATTAAAATCCATTTATCTAATAATTGAATATCTATTTCTTCTTCTAACTCCTTTACAATCTCATAAAATTTTTTTGCATTAATACATATTTTCCCAGAACTTAAAACCTCCATTTCCACAGGTTGTTTTACAGCTGTTTCTAAGTCTGTAGCCATTATATATCCTTTATCAGCGTTAGTCTCTAATAAAAAATGATTTAATATAGGCATAATTCCCTTTTTCTCAACAATATTTTGAATTTTTGAGAGTTTTTGTTGTATTATTTCTTTTTTAACCCTTATGTGCATATTTCCCTCCCTCACTTATTTCCCTGTAATTTTTTTATGATGTTATCTATTAATCTACTTAAATTTTCATCTTTTTGTCTTTCTCTCTCAATTTGTTTACAAGCATAGATTACAGTTGCATGATCTTTACCTCCGAAGGCACTACCTATTTCTGCAAGAGAGAGATTTGTAACTTTTTTAGTAATATACATGGCAATTTTTCTCGCATGAGATATTTCCTTTGTTCTCTTCTTAGATTTAATGTCTTGCACTTTAATTCCTAATGTATCTGAAACTAATTTCTGAACCAAATCAATTGTGATAGGTTTATTATCATCAGGAAGCAAATCTTTTAAAACTTGTCTTGCCACCTCTAAATTAATAGGACTTTTTGTTAAAGATATATAGGCGCAAAGTTTAATCAGAGAGCCCTCTAACTCTCTCACATTTGACTTTACGCGAGAAGCTATAAAATTAGCAACATCTTCTGGTAAAACTATTCCCTCTCTCTCTGCCTTCTTGTATAAAATAGCTAATCTTGTCTCCATTTCTGGAGGTTGAATATCAGCTATCAATCCCATTCCAAATCTTGAACGAAGACGATCAGTAATATCAGAAATTTCAATAGGAGGTCTATCACTGGATACTACTATTTGTTTTTGTTTTGAGTAAAGCTCATTGAAAGTATGAAAAAATTCCTCCTGAGTGGAGTCTTTTCCTGCAATAAATTGAATGTCATCTACTAAAAAAATATCCACATTTCTATATTTAGCCCTAAATTCAGGCATTTTTTCATGTCTAATAGCAGAAATAAATTCCCCTGTAAATTGCTCTGAAGAAATATAGCAAACATTTAAATGAGGATTATTATCTAAAATAAAGTTACCTATAGCATTTATCAAGTGAGTTTTTCCTAAACCAACTCCTCCATAAATAAAAAGAGGATTATAAGAAAAGCCTGGATTTTCTGCTACTCTAAAAGCTGCAGCATGAGCAAATTGATTAGAGGGACCTACTACAAAAGAATCAAAGGTATATTTTGGATTTAAATTTCCCCTCTTTGTCTTTTGCTTTTTATCTTCAGAGTTAAACTGAGGCTGTTCTTTTCCACTTAATTCATAATAAACTTCAAAGTCCTTACCTGTTATTTCCTTAAGTGAATCCTTTATCAATAAGGGGAAATTATCTTCTATCCAATCTTGAAAAAATCTATTTGGAATTTCAAGAAATATCTCAGAATCTTTTATTCTGAGTAGTTTAACAGGAGAAAACCATAGATTAAAAATAGACTCTCCTACCTTATTTCTTATAGTCTCTAAAATTTTTTGCCAAATTGTATTTAATTCTTCCATTTTTTCAACAAGTTTTAAACATTTGTTAAAAACTTTTGTGTTAATTCTTTGTTAAAGTTAAAAAACTTTATTTTTCAATTAGATAAAAATAAAGACATAAAAATTAACCATCTCATTATATACCATAATTAACAAACTGAGCAATAAACTGTTGAAAACTTGTAATAAACCTAAAATTTTTCACATTAAAAAAATTAGTTATGCCTTCAAAAGTAAAATTTGTAAAAAAATTTAAAAATTTTTCCACATTATAACTCCTCATAAAAAAAACAAATTTTCAGAAGCTAACAAAAATTGCAATACAACTAATACCTCTAAAAAAATAAAAACTAATTTAAAACTTTAGAATTAACCTTTTTCAAATAAGCTTCAATAAAAATATCAATTTCTCCATCTAATACTTGTTCTACATTAAAAGCTTCTACTTCTGTTCGATGATCTTTAATTAATCTGTAAGGATGTAAAATATAAGACCTTATTTGGTTACCCCAGCCAATATTTTTTTTATTTCCTACTAATGCTTTAATTTTTTCTTCTTTTTCTCTCTCCATTAAAGCAAAAAGTTTAGATCTCAATATTTTCATTGCTAATTCTCTATTTCTATGTTGCGACCTTTCTGTTTGACAAGTAACTACTATTCCTGTAGGAATATGAGTAATTCTCACTGCAGAAGAGACTTTATTTACATGTTGACCACCAGCCCCCGATGCTCTAAAAGTATCTATTCTTAAATCATCTTCTTTAATATCTAAATGAATAGTATCCTCAATCTCAGGACATACATGAACAGCAGCAAAAGATGTATGTCTTCTTTTATTAGCATCAAAAGGAGAAACTCTTACAAGTCTATGAACTCCAGCTTCGGCTTTAAGGTAGCCATATGCATAAGAACCTTCTACAGTAAAAGTAACATCTTTTATTCCTGCTTCATCTCCTGATTGCAAATCAATAATTTGGACGTTATATCCTTTTTTTTCAGCCCATCTTAAGTACATACGCATAAGCATTTCAGCCCAATCTTGGCTCTCAGTCCCACCAGCTCCCGGATGAATTGATACAATTGCATTACTCTTATCATGTTCCCCCTTTAGAAGGAGCTTAAGTTCCAGAGTCTCAATTTGTTTTTTTATTTTATCTGTGTCTTTTTCTAAATCTCTTAAAAGTAAGTACCCTTCTTCTTCTGATTCAGCAATTTCAAAAGCTTGTTCTAAGTATAGAAAACGTTGTGTTATTTCTTCAATAGGCTCTAAAATTTCGAGAATTTTATTTTTTTCTTTTTGTAGGTCTTTTGTTTTGTCTAAATCTCTCCATACTTCTTCTTTTTGTAATGCTATATCTAATTCTTCTAATCTTTTCTTTAAACCATCTATTTCAAAGGCAGTCTCTAAGAGAATATATTTTATCTTTTAAATTTTTCAATTCAGTTTTTAAATCCTCAGATATAACCATCTTTTACCTCCTATATTGATATTGCCAATTATAAAAATCAACGAAATTACAATACATAAATAGGCAAAAATGTTGCCATATTTTGTATAAAAAGTTGTTTCATTATTAATTCCTATAGTTTCAACTAAATAAGTTCTCTCAAATAATTTTGTATTTTTTAAAATTCTTCCTCTGCTATCTATAAAACCTGATATACCTGAATTAGCTGCTCTAATTAATGGTTTTCTGTTTTCTATTGCACGAAATACTGCCATTGAAAAATGTTGATAAGGACCAGAAGTATTTCCAAACCAACCATCGTTTGTAATATTTACTATAAAATTTCCACCTTTTTGATAAAATTTTCTTACTTGTTCGGGGAAAATACTTTCATAACAAATTAAAGTAGCAAACCTTCCAAAGGGAGTAATTGCTACATTGTAACTTTTACCTGGCTGGTAATCACCGATGCCAAATGTTAATTTTTCTACAAAAAATAAAATTTTCCTTAATGGTACATATTCTCCAAAAGGTACTAAATGTATTTTATCATAATAATAAGCAATAACTCCATCTGAATCTAATAATAATGCACTATTTGTATATTTGTCTTTTTCTCTTTCCATTATACTTCCAAAGAGTAGATAGATTTTTTCTTGCTTAACAAAATTTATAAGTTCTACTGTAAAATATCTGTTTTTTTCAAAAACAAAAGGTAAGGCAGTTTCAGGCCAAATGATCAATTCAGGTCGGTATTTCTTGCTCTCTATGGTAAGATTTTTATAAATACTTAAGATTTCTTGAATTTTTTTATAATCCCATTTTTCATTTTGAGGTATATTTCCTTGAATAATTGCTACTTTAAAGTTATGGTAAGATTCATCTTCTTTTAATTTTTTGAATCCATAAAAGATTGAAAAGGAAAAAACAATTAAAACTAAAAAAGTGCTTAATATTATTGTATACAGAGGTAAAAGAGGGTGTAAAAGCTTCCGTTTTTTAAAAATTAGAATATCAAAAATAACACAATTAAAAAGAAGCACCAAAAAAGAAACTCCATAAATTCCTGTGATATCAGCAATTTGGGATATAAGTAAAAATTTATATTGGCTATATCCTATCAATGCCCAGGGAAAACCAGTAAAAAGATAACTTCTTAAAACTTCAAAGGAAATCCAAATAAAAGGAGCATATAAGGAAGTGGGAATATTTTTTTTAAGTAAATTTTTTAAAATTAAGGCAAAGCCCAAAGGATAAAGGGCAAGATAAGCTGCTAAAAGAGCTACAACCAAATAACTTAAAATTAGAGGTACTGAACCATAAAAATAAAGCGAATGATAAATCCAGTAAACATTTCCCAAAAAATAAAGAAATCCAAATATAAAGCTACCTTTAAAAAAAGTTTTGTAGTCTTTCGAATTATAAATAAAGAAAAAAAAGGGTATAAAACCAATCCAGGCTAAGAAATATAAATCAATAGGAGAAAAGCTTAAGATAAGAAAAATTGCTGATAAAAAACAAAAGAGATATTTTTTTATAAAGTTGATAATGTGTTCTGGAAATTCTTTTATAAATTCTGGTAAAAGCATTAGATATTTATGTTATCATAATTGTTAATGTTATGGTTAATATCTGTTTGATCCCTGCTCGATATGGTTCTACAAGATTCCCAGGTAAACCTCTTGCTATCCTTAAAGATAAACCTATTATTCAGCATGTTTATGAAAGAGCGAAATCCTCAAAATTAATTAAGGATGTTTTTGTAGCTACTGATGATATAAGGATTGTTAAAGTTGTAGAATCCTTCGGGGGAAAAGCTATAATGACTTCAGAAAAACACCCGTCAGGAACTGATAGGGTTGCTGAGGCAGTAGCTTATCTTCACCAAGAAGGATATAATTTGAATGAAAATTCAATTATTGTAAATCTTCAAGGAGATGAGCCTTTAATTAATCCTAATATGATTGATAAATTAATAGAAATAATGGAGGGAGAAACTAATTCAATAGGAACATTGGCAAAGAGAATTGAAAAAGAGGAAGATTTTTATAATCCAAACATTGTTAAAGTAGTTTTTGACAAAAAGGGATATGCTCTTTATTTTTCAAGAAGTCCAATTCCCTTTGACAGGGATAAATTTTTAAAGGGTTCTTCTATTATTAATTTCATGTATAAACACATAGGAATTTATGGTTATTCTGTTAAAATTCTTTATGAATTTGTAAAACTTCCTCAATCAATTCTTGAAAAAATTGAATCTTTAGAGCAATTAAGAGCCCTTGAAAATGGAATTAGGATAAAAGTAGGTATAACTGAATATGATTCCTTTGGAATTGATACACCTGAAGATTTGGAGGTAGCTGAAAAATGCCTAAATACATTTTTATAACAGGTGGAGTTGTATCTGCCTTAGGAAAAGGTATAGCAGCTGCAGCTATAGGTGCTCTTTTGGAAGCTAAGGGATTTAAAGTTACTATCCAGAAGCTTGATCCTTATATAAATGTAGATCCTGGAACATTAAGTCCCTTTGAACATGGAGAGGTTTATGTAACTGATGATGGTTGTGAAACTGATTTAGATTTAGGTCATTATGAAAGATTTACTAATTTGATTACCTCAAATGTTAATAATTACACTTCTGGAAAAATTTACTTTAATGTTATCTCTAAGGAGAGAAGAGGAGATTATCTTGGACATACTGTTCAAGTGGTTCCTCATGTGACAGATGAAATAAAAGAAGCAATTAAATCAGCTGCTAAAAATAATGAATATGATATAGTAATTGTAGAGGTAGGAGGTACGGTAGGAGATATTGAAGGGTTACCATTTTTAGAGGGAATAAGACAATTTAGATATGATGTGGGAAGAGAGAATGTTCTATATATTCATCTCACACTTGTACCTTACATAAAAAGTGCTGGGGAACTTAAAACAAAACCAACTCAACACAGTGTAAACAGTTTAAGGTCCATAGGAATTCAACCCGATATTCTCCTATGCAGAGCTGACAGACCTATTCCTCCCTCATTAAAGAAAAAGATAGCATTACACTGTAATCTTGATTTCGATTCAGTTATTTCAGCCCATGATGTAGAGACCGTCTATGAAGTACCAATTAATTTCAAAAACGAAGGATTAGATCTTCTTATTGAAAAGAAACTCTTTTTACCCCATAGATTAGAAGATTTATCGCCTTGGGAAGAGGTGGTAAGGAAGATTAAAAATCCTAAAAGTGAGGTTAATATTGCTGTGGTAGGTAAATATGTAGGACTAAGGGATTCCTATAAAAGTTTAACGGAAGCCTTAATTCACGGAGGAATTGCCAATGAGGCAAAAGTAAATATCCTTTGGGTAAACTCAGAGGATATTGAAAAGGATGGTCCCAGGATTCATCTAAAGGATGCCCACGGAATTTTAATTCCTGGAGGCTTTGGCAGCAGAGGCATAGAGGGTAAAATTGAAGCCATAAGATATGCCAGAGAGAATAAGGTACCATTATTTGGAATATGCCTTGGAATGCAATGTGCTGTAATTGAACTTAGTAGAAATATAGCAGGGCTTCGTGCTCATTCCACAGAGTTTGATCCCTCCACAGAAAATCCAGTTATTTATCTAATGGAAAAATGGTTTAATCCCAGAACAGGAAAGTATGAAATTCGCTCTGCTGACTCTCAGAAGGGAGGAACGATGAGACTGGGTGCTTATCCCTGTGTTATTAAATCTGGCACAAAAGCCTTTGAAGCTTATAAGGTAAAGGAGATATCAGAAAGACATAGGCATAGATATGAGTTTAATAATAAATATATTCCTGTTTTAGAAGAGAAAGGTGTTGTATTTAGTGGCACATCTCCTGATGGTCAGCTTGTGGAAATAATAGAATTTGCAGATCATCCTTGGTTTTTAGGTTGTCAATTTCATCCTGAATTCAAATCAAAACCTTTTAAACCTCATCCTCTTTTTAGGGAATTTATAAAAGCCTCCTTAAGGGAAAAACATACTCTCTTTAGTTCTTTTGAATAAAAAAAGGCGAGGACTTTCCTCGCCTTTTTGAAAAATACTAATTATTAGTTAGTCAACAATCTGTTTATGCCCGTATTTATCAAAAACTGCTTTTTCTTTGACAGTAATAGCAATCTTATATAGCACAGTTATTACAAGGGCCCCAACTGACCAAACACCAGCTGCCACAAGAAATTCATTAAGAGCAATCCAAGCCTCGGTTACTTTATCAAAAGGATTTGGAATAAATCCGCTAACTACAAATGCAAAGCCTTTATCCATCCATATGGAGAAGAAAATACAAAGAGCTCCTATTAGTTTTGTTACATTCCATTTCCGTAAAGGAGGGAATATGAATATTAATAAACCTGTAAAAGCTAAGAGTGTAGAAATTGCCATCCAAGAAACCATTCCAGTATGACCTTCATAACCAACATAGAGATATTTCAGAGCAGCCATATGATCTGGTATTTGGCTATAAAAGGCTGTGAAGAATTCCAGTCCTATGAAGAAGAGATGGATTATTAAAGCATAGGTGGCTATCTCAGCAAGTTTATTAATTGCTTGCTGACCAGGATCAAATTTTGAAACTTTTTTGATTATCATGCTTAGTATAATGAGTAAAGAAGGACCTGCAGCAAAGGCTGTTGCCAAGAAGTGAGCTGCCTGAAGTGCTGTCATCCAGTGGGGTCTTCCTGGCAGTCCAGCATACAAGAAAGCAGTAACTGTATGGATTGAGGGTGCCCACAGTATTGCCCAATAAATAAATGGTTTAATCCATTTAGGTGGAGGAGCACTTTTTTTCTCTGCATGTAAAATTGTCCACCCACATAAAAGATTAAGAGATAAGTAAGTTATAAGCACTACCATATCCCAGAATATAATTGAATGAGGTGTTGGATGAAGTATAACATTCCAAACACGAGAAGGCTGTCCCATAATGACGAAAACCGAAAGCATTGCTATGAGCACGCAACCAACAGCTAAGAATTCTCCTATTACTGCTATTCTTCCAAAGATTTTATAATTGTGGAAATAGTAGGGAAGTACAACTAATACAGCTGAAGCAGCAACTCCTACAAAGAAGGTAAGTTGACCAACATGAAATCCCCAAGATACATCTCTACTTAGACCAGTTGTAAGTGCTGCACCTACATGATGCTCTCTCATCCAGCATATAAATCCTATAATTATCATGGTTATAAGAAAAGATACCCAAATCCAGTATCTTGGTCTGCCTTTTAACGCTAAATCAAGCATTTTTACCTCCCCTTAAATTATGTAGAAAACCATAGGTTGTGTACCAAGTTCTACTTTTCGACGAATAATTATGTTTTCAGCCAGCACTTTTCTTATCTCAGAATTAGGGTCATAGAGGTCACCAAATATGATTTTACCCTCTGAAGCTTCAACACAGTATGGAAGAAGTCCTCTGTCTATTCTTTCATTGCAGAAGGTACATTTTTCAACGACTCCTAACATTCTTGTAGGATACTCAGGATTTAACTCTTTTATGTAGTCTCTTGGTGGAAGAAAATTATAATTTCTTGCTCCATAAGGGCAACCAGCCATGCAGAATTTGCATCCAATGCAGCGATGCATATCTTGCATTGTTATCCCATCTTCTCTTTTGAAGGTAGCTTTAACAGGACAAACTCTTGTGCAGGGAGCATTGTCACAGTGATTGCAAAGGAGAAGGAATTTTCTCTCTTTTACTTCCTTTGATATATAATGTTCAGCGGTTCCGGGAAAGGAATGTTCATAGTCTTCTGTCCATATCCATTTTACCTCATGAAGAGGATTTATAATCTCTGGAACATTATGTGCTTTGTGGCAGGCTTTAATTACTTTATCAAAATCTTCCTGAGTTTTAAATTTTCTGGTATCAATAGCCATAGCCCATCTTTTACCTTTCAAGGCTTTTAAGTCTTTAAGAACCTGAGGTCCTTGTTTCTTTTCCAGTGCTTCAATGGAAAGAGATCCTCCAAGTCCTATGAGGGATGCAAAGGCTGAAATTTTAAGGAAATCTCTTCTCGTTATCATTTTAACCCTCCCACCTTAGGCTCAATATGGCAATCCCAACAATAGGGTTTAACGCTCACATAATTATGGCATTCATCACAGAATTTTTCTTTGTTTGAATGGCATTTCATGCAGGTATTTTGAAGACTTATGGTGTACTCTTTTCCATCAGAGGCAATGTATACTCTTTTTCCTTCTCTTGAAGCATAGTCTTTCCAGGAGTAAAGAAGTTTAATATGGGTTTCCCTCATGTATTGCTTAGATTCAATGCATTGTTTCTTTTCCATTTTCTGTATTTCAGGAGTATCAATGCTTGGTTGAGGTTTTACATAATCCCTTCCAATGCTCATAGTAAAGGGCAGAGTCACAATAATTACAAATACTACTAAGCCAAGAATTATTTTCCATCCATCATACATTTTACTGTTCCTCCTTTCCTGGCAGTGGCTCCATCCTTAAGTTCATGGTTCTTTCTTTTTCTCCCTTCATTATCATTGCATTGGCTACAAGTTCAGTAACTCCAGAAACTCTCACCCCAGGTACCCAATAATCCATAAGCGGAGGTAAGGTAGCTCTGTCAATTGCACATATGTTAGCTAACATATTTACCCCAAACTTTTCATGGACATATCTTACTGCATTGGCTCTTGGGAATCCTCCTCTCATTCTAAGCTCCATTATTTCTCCAGCATTTAATCCAGAGCCACCACCGCAGCAGAATGTTTGCTCTCTTATTGTTTCATCAGGCATTTCATAGAAATGATTACACACATTTCTGATAATATATCTTGGTTCTTCAAAAAGTCCCATACCACGAGAGGGATTGCAAGAATCATGGAAAGTAACTATTAGGTTATCATTTCTTGATTTGTCAAATTTTAAAACTCCATGTCTTATTAAATCCGCAGTAAACTCACTTATGTGAACAATTTTATTTGATTTAGCATTTTCAAATTTCGTTCCTGTAATAGGAGATACGGGCTCTTCAAGAAAATCTACTGGACCATACCACGTATTATGAAACTGATGCCATACTCTCCACATATGGCCGCATTCACCACCCAGTATCCATTTTACTTTTAATCTCTTAGCCTCTTCATAGATCTTTGTATGGAGTCTCTTTGCCATTTCTAAAGATGTAAAGAAACCAAAGTTTCCACCCTCTGATGCAAAGGTACTCCAGGTGTAGTCAAGACCTATCTCGTGGAAAAGCATCATGTATCCCATAGCATTATAAATACCAGGGTCTGCAAATAAGTCACCTGATGGAGTTACAAATAGTATTTCAGCCCCTTTTTTATTTATGGGAGGGTCAATTTTAATTCCAGTAATTTCTTCAATATCATTACACATAAACTCAAGAGTAGATTTCATTGTATGGGGTTCAATTCCAAGATGATTACCTGTTCTGTAACAATTTGCCACAGGACCAGAGATCCAGTCTGTATTGAGACCTAAAAGATTTAGAAGCTCTCTTGCTATTATTGTTATTTCTGCGGTATCAATTCCATAAGGGCAGTACAGAGAACAACGTCTACATTCTGTACACTGATAGAAATAGTACCATAGTTCTTTTAAAACATTTATGTCTAACTCTCTTGATCCGCCCTTTCTACCAAAAAGTTTTCCTCCAGCAGTAAAATACTTTCTGTAAACAGACCTTAGAAGTTCTGCTCTTAATACAGGCATATTTTTTGGATCACCAGTACCAATGAAGAAGTGACATTTGTCTGCACAGGCACCACATCTGACACAGATATCCATGAAGACATGGAAAGATCTAAATCTTTCAAGTCTTTGCTTAATGCCTTCAAGTACAATATTTTTCCAATCTTCTGGAAGCTTCCAGTCTTCGTCCGTTACATGGAAGTCTCTTGCATTAGGAAAGCCTACATATTCTAAATTTTTACCCTTTGCACCATAGCAATAATAGCCAGGCTTAAATTCCACAGGTAAAGTATCCATCCACCATTTAGATGGCATTTTCTTTAAATTAACATTTGAAATTAATTCATCTGGTCTTGGAAGTCCCATGGCCTCACTCCTTTTCTACTGGTATTCCAGCTTTTTTCATTTTTTCTCTAAATTCATTTTCATATTCTTCATAATGACGATGTTTAACTGGATAATCCCATGGATTCACATGCCTCTCCATCCTGTTGTTATTAGCAAGATTTCTTGTGGGGCTCAAAAATACACCACCCATGTGCATAAGCTTACTAAAGGGGAAGTAGGCAAACAGAACACTAACAAGGAAAAGATGAATATAAAATAGGGTTCCTACTCCATCAGGAATAGTCGGTTTTAGATAGGCTAATCCTAAGGTAAGTTCTTTTATAGCAGTGATATCAACCCTTGAAAAATATCTCATTAAAATACCTGTTGCTACTATCCCAAGGATAAGAAACAACGGGAAATAATCTGAAGGAAGAGAGATATATTTAACCTGAGGATTAAATATTCTTCTTCCAAGAAGATAAAGCGCAGCAGCTGCTATAATAATATCTGTCATATAGAGCATTGGAAGACCTATCTGCCAGAAGGAATCTACGGAGTCAATAATAGAGATACAATTGGGAGTCTGGGCCATGAAAAATCTTAAATGTCTTATGAGGATAATCAGGAAGGAATAGTGAAAAGCTAAAGCTCCGATCCATAGCCATTTGTTTGAGCCTACATAGAGTCTGCCATTCATTATTTCAGCTTTTGTATTTCTAAAGAGAGATCTGAAGAAGGCTATTTCAAAAAACATTCTCAAAGCAACACCCCAACCTGTGACTGGATTATCAATTTTACTATACTTAATCCAAGGAAGTGAAAATTGTTGACCTGCTGTTGTGGGAATCCTGAAAGGAACCGGAGATTTTCCCCATTTCACAACTCTGCGAATAAAGCCTATCAAGAAAATAACTAAGGCTAAATAGGGGAAAAATACAGCAAAGAGACCTTTTAATCCTAGAAGTTCTGTCCCAATATAGGCAAAAAGGATTAAACCTAAAACAATTATAAAAGCTAATCCTATACCCATCTCACCCTACCTCACTTTTAAAATTTTTAATTTGTTTCTAATGGTTTGTCTTGAATCTCTGATATGATGTTCCATTTTTTAAGAATCCACCAAGTTCTGTCGATAAGCTCCTTTGATTTCAGATCATATATCTTCTCTCTATACTTCATGAAAATGTCAAAAGCCACCAGTACAAGAGAATCGACTCTTGTTAAAAAATCTAATAGTTGAAGGGGGTCTACTTCCTTTTCCAGCTCATCTTGTAGGGCTTTTTTAATAAGGAATATGAACCCTATTGCCTGAGATGGAGTAAAATCTTGAACTGCTCTTATGCGAACAATTTCTTCTAAGGGAGAAATAAAGCTTTCAATAGATTCTTCATTGATTATATTGTCTATAATTTTTTCAATAGATTGATAAATATTGTATCCAATAGGATTTGTAAACTGTTTGGAACTTTCTTTAAAAAAACTCTGGCTTTCCTCAGGGTATGTGGCTATTGTTAATTCAAAGGATTTGTTAACTATTGCCTTCCTTTTCTTTGAAAGGAGGTCTCTAATATACATTTTTCTCTCCTACAAATATTTTTTTTATCCCCCCTTTCCATAGAAAAAAAGGGGCAGAAGTCTGCCCCTTTTTTGAATAATTTACACGCATCCTGTTGGTTTTGGAAGACCAGCATATCTACAGGCTTGTTTTGCTGGTCCATCTGGAAATAATGAGTAGAGGTATTTAGTATTACCTTTTTCAGGTCCGAACATTTTTGCCATTTCTTTTACAAGAATTTTAATCATGGGTGCAATCTGATATTTCTGATAATAATCTCTTAAAAAGTTAATTACTTCCCAATGTTGTTCTGTAAGAGTGATGCCATCCTGCTGTGCCATGTACTCCGCAAGCTCTGGTGACCAATCATCAAGATTCTGAATGTAGCCATCCTCATCCAACTCAATCTGCTTTCCCTTAAACTCAATAAATGCCATTTTTCTACCTCCTTTTGATTTTTTGAAAAATATTTTAACTACTTTAATAAAAGAACTTCAAGGGTAACTCCACTTTAAAGTATGCATAAACTTAAAGTCAAATAAATTTAGTTTATAAATTTATAAAAATTTTTCAGCCTTTTCTGCTTTCAGTCGCATAATTCTACCCTTTTTGTAGACAGGGATAATTATATTTTTAATCTCTTCGGATACATCTATATTCCTTTTTGTTTTGTCTATGAGTATGGCAGTTAGAGCCTTTATGTCGTCCCTTTCATGTTTAAGAAGATTTTCTAATTCAGCATCTTCAAATTTTATGTAATTTGAGAGCTCCACTTTATTAGATAGTTTGATCATAGCTCTGAGGACACTTTCAAGGAAGCTTTCTTCTTCTCTTTGAGACCATAGAATTGGTATTATGTCTTGGAAAAGCTCAGGATCAGCCATAATTATCTCGCCAATTAATTCAGCAGATCTCCACCCTATTCCTCCTGATTCATCAGTCATAGACCAAAGAAGTTTCCTTATGGTGTTTCTAAGAGGTTCAATATTTTTAACTGACACATAAGCTTTTGCAATTTTGCCCATGGCATCTATGGCTTTCCAAGAAATTTCCTTTTCTTTATCATAGGACAGAGAAATTAACCAAGAGAAAATATTCTGATTATGAAGAGAGGCTTTTTCTATTGTTTCGAAATCCATATTTTCCAGTAAAGAGATGAAATCTTTTTTGTTGATATTAATTTTCTCATAAGATTTTGTTTTCGAATCTACCGTTAATTTTTTAATGAAAAAGAGCCTTCCCTGGAAAGGATAGGTTTTCATATAAATATACTGATGGGTTTTAAGGTCATAATCTCTCTCTCTTATTTCATAGTTAACACCTAAATCAATATTTTCAATCCCTTCAGGTGATGCAAGAAATAGAGCATCTGTAAGAGCCTCTCCTTGATTATGTCCTGTGGGTTCACAGACATATAAGGCTCCGCAAGGACAGGTACCAAAAATAATATTCCCAAAATCAGTATGTTTTTCTTCAGGGGGATTAATTACTCTGCCACAAAAAAGGCATGTGGGCAATTCTCTTTTAGGCATTTTAATTCTCCTTATATTGTCTTGCTTTTCTTAAAATTCCCATTACCCATTCCTCTGTACCCAAAGCATGAATATGTACATAAGTTCCTAAGGTATTTTTATAAACAACGCCGTCTAAACTTTCCATAATTCCCTCACCTCTGAGCATTTTAAAAGTAAAGTTATTAGTTATTTCTAATGGACTATTATGAAGGCAATAGGTAAATTCTTCATGATTAATCACTTTTGAGTAGTGAAATTCATGACCTCTTAATTCTGTTCCTAAAGGATAGAAGGGATTATTTTGAAAGATCTTGGCTATTACATAGCCATGAGCTTGAGGTTTTCTAAACATTTTTAATCTGAAGGGAAAAATATCTGCCATGGGGAATTCCCCTTCCTCTGTGGCTAAACTTTTACATAAATACATGAATCCACCACATTCTGCGTAGATAGGCAACCCCTTGTCTGCTTGGTCTTTAATTTCTCTCATTAGTTCCATATTATTGCTTAAATATTTTACATTTGTCTCAGGGAAACCTCCTCCTATGTAAAGAGCGTCAATTTCTGGTAGTTTTTTGTCTTCAAGGGAGTTTATAAATACTAGATATGCACCATGTTTTTTTAATTCTTCCAAATTTTCTTCATAGTAAAACTGAAAAACTTTATCTCTTATAATTCCGATTTTTAATCCCTTTCCAATAGGCGGGATTTCCTTATTTTGTGGATTGTATTCTAAAGTCGGCGCATTTTTTACTATCTGTAAAATTTTATCTTCCTCTAAGTATTCTGAAGCTTTCTGTATGAATTCCTTAGCTTCTTCAATCCTTTCATGTTCTTGATAAGGAAGAAGTCCCATGTGTCTTTCAGGCATCTTTATATTTTTAAATCTTGGAATTGCTCCTACTATTTGTATGGAGCAATATTTTTTAATGGAATCTTTAATTATTTTTTCATGCCTTGCATTGGCAATCTGATTTAGCACTACCCCTTTAATCTCTAACTCTCTGTCAAAATTAAGGAATCCATTAATTAAAGCAGCCACTGAGCGGGTAATTTTAGTGCAATCTACTACTAAGATAATAGGACTTTTTAGTAATTTAGCAAGCTCTGCAGAACTGACAGAGCCTTCTGCATCTAAGCCATCAAAAAGCCCTCTGTTACCTTCTATAACAGCTACCTTTCCTTTTGCTCTACTTATAAAAGAGTGAATTATTTTATCTTTAGGCATCATAAAGGTATCAAGATTGTAACAAGGATTATTAGAGAAGAGATTTAGCCAACCGCTGTCTATATAGTCAGGACCTTTTTTAAAAGTGATAACATTTAAGCCCAGTTTTTTTAAAATTGAAATAATAGCTAAGGTAACCGTGGTTTTCCCGGAACCACCTCTGACACCTGCTATAAAAATTCTTGGAAACATTTGACAGAAGCCTCTTAGCTAAAGTATCATGAAAATCTATGTATTTTCAAGAAATAATTTTCACATTAAACAAATATTGGGCTAATAGAGGTTGTATAATTCTTCAACCTTATGATTTAGAGGTAGGTGCAGGAACATTTCATACTGCCACTTTTTTCAGGGTTTTAGGTCCTGATAAGTGGAATACAGCCTATGTTCAACCTTGTAGGCGTCCCACTGATGGAAGGTATGGAGAAAATCCAAATAGATTGGGGCAATACTATCAATACCAAGTTATTCTGAAGCCCTCTCCAGATAATTCTCAGGAGGTTTATATAAACAGTCTTATAGCCCTTGGTATGGATCCTAAGAAGCATGATATAAGATTTGTTGAAGATGACTGGGAAAGTCCTACCCTTGGTGCATGGGGACTTGGTTGGGAGGTTTGGCTTGATGGAATGGAGATCACTCAGTTTACCTATTTTCAGCAAGTAGGCGGTATTGATCTAAAACCTG
>CALDSV010000068.1 GCA_937924475.1 uncultured bacterium | reverse complement strand
AAATAGTGGGATTAACTGTAAAGGATGATGTGGCTATTTATCCTAAGTTTCTTGGAATGTCCTCTCAACAATTAGAATTTATGGTAGAGGAGACATTAAAAAGATACGGCATTTATGATCTAAGAAATAGAAAAACTGATGAGATTAGTTATGGTGAAAAAAAGAAGGTAGCCATAGCTGGGCTTTCAACTTTAAATCCTCTGGTAGCTCTTCTTGATGAGCCTTACGCTGGAATGGATTCAGAGGGTAGAAAATTTATCACTGACTATATAATTGATTTGAAAAGCAAAAATAAAACGGTCATAATTACCAGTCATGAGTTAGGAGAGTTTATTTCTTTAGTGGACGAAATTTTATACATACGAAATAATAACTTACTGGAAAGTCTTTACCATGAGGAAGCAATGCCAGTTTTCCTTAGGAATATACTTCTTTTATCTAAATATGGTTATCTTTGTAAACCCTTACCTGAAGAGATTTTCTATTCAAGGGAAGGAGAAAAATAGCCATGAAATCTGCATTTATAATAACAGCTCCCCATAGTGGCTGTGGAAAAACAACTTTTGCTGTAAGTATTGTTAGAGCCTTAGTGAAAAGAGATAAAAAAGTTCAAACCTACAAGGTAGGTCCTGATTATATAGATACCTCCCTTTTATCAAAGGCGTGTGGTAAAGATACATACAATCTTGATAGAGTTCTCATGAAAGAAGAAGATATAAAAAAATATTTCTTTAAGGGTTTAATGCAAAATGATATAGCAGTAGTAGAGGGAGTAATGGGATTATTTGACAGTTATGATACCATTAACTTTATCGGAAGTTCTGCTCATATATCCAAGATGTTAAATTTACCTATTCTTCTTCTTATAAATTATGTTCCTTCTCTAACATACTTTACTGCTTTAATTAAAGGCATAGAGATGTTAATGAAAAATTATGACTGTAAAATTGGAGTAATTATTAATAAAGCAAAAAATCTAAAGGATGAAAGAATCTCTCAGTCTCTGGCTCACCATACTGGTGCAAAGCTTTTAGGAGTAATTCCAGAAGACAACCGGCTATTTATACAAAAAAGACACTTAGGATTAATAAATGATGATGAAAATTTTGAAGATCATCTTGATGCTATGGCAGAATTTATTGAGGATAATATAGTGTTAGAGGAATTGCTAAATTTCTTTATCTATGATATAGATATAAATTCAGCTTCCTTAGATTTTAAATGTCAACCTCGCAGTAAAGATTTGTCTTTTAAATCTTCTTCGAAAATTTGTCTTATAGCAAGGGATAAGGCTTTCTCATTTTATTACAAAAATAATTTAGATATACTGGAAGAAGAAGGCTATTCTTTGCAATATTTTTCACCTCTGAGTAATGAACCTGTCAAGGAAGCTCATTTTATCTATATTGGGGGTGGTTATCCTGAACTTTATGCTCACTTACTAAGTAAAAGTTTTGAAACAAAGGAAACTTTAATTAAAGCAGTGAAAGAAGGCTTGCCTATTCTTGCTGAATGCGGTGGTTTTATTTATTTAAGCAAAAGTCTATGGATAGATTCACAAAATTTTCCTATGGGTGGAATTTTCGATGTGGATATAGAGTTTTGCAACACACTTCAAAGATTAGGATATGTAAAAATAAGCATTAATGACCCAAGATTTAGTGAGAAAACCTATATAGGGCATCAGTTCAGATACTCTAAGATAAGGCAAAATAGAGAACCTCTTATCTGTAAAGTAAAACTACTCGGTAAAGCAGAGAGTTTTCACGATGGCTGTCTTCAGAGGAGATGTTTTGGTAGCTTTACCCATTTTAACTTTTCTGGAGCAAAAATATTTAGAGACTTGAAAGGAGAAAATTATGAATGAGAAAGCTCTTATCTTAGTAGCTTTCGGAACAGCAGATATTAATGCTTTAAAGGGAATTTGTAATATTTTTGAAGCTATAAAAGAACGCCATCATAATACTTTCATTTCCTTTACCGCTAATTATGTAAGGAAAAATTTAAGGGAGATGTACAAGAAAGAGGAAAAACAAATAAATAGAGAAATTTCTGCTGAGGTATTTGAAGCTAAAGGTTTAATTCACATTATAGGTGAGTGTTTTGACAATTATTTCTATGACCTAAGAATTCAGCCACTTTTAATTTTTCATGGGAAAGAATATGAGGGTATTAAAAACACTGTGGAACAAATTTCACAAATCAAAGATAAAGACAGCTTTAGAAGGAAAATTATTCTTGGTAGACCTCTTCTGGGAACAAATCTTTCCAAGAAATCTTATAGAGAAGATCTTATGGAAGTTGTTGAAGCTTTGTGTGATGACGTCTCTTTAGCTAAAAGTAAAAATGCATGTTTAGTCTATGTAGGGCATGGAAATGATAATTATGCCAGTAGTTCCTATGCAGAAATGGAGTACTATATGAGAAAAAGTTATGGAGAAATGATTTTTTTTGGAAATATTAAGGGTTTTCCCTTTGTAGAAGATTTACCAAAAAGGATTAAGGAGAAAAATTTTAGTAGGATAATTTTAAAACCTTTCATGTTAGTGGCTGGTGGACATGTTGTAAAGGACATCTTTGGAGAAAAGGAATCTATAAAGACATTTCTTGAGGAGGAAGGCTTTGACATATATGAGATAAATAGAGGTTTGGCTGAGGAAAATAAAATCATTAAGATATTCATTAAGAGGACTGAAGAGTTGTTATCAGGAGGTGAATCTTGAAGCTTTTTGGAATTGGCATTGGTCCTGGAGATATTAAACTTTTGACTTTTAAGGCATTGGAAATACTTAAAAAATCAGATAAAGTTTATGTTCCTCAGTCTGATGCTTTAGGAAGAAGTCTTGCCTATGAAATTGTAAAAAGGTACATAGATGAATCAAAAATTAGCTTTTATTGCTTTCCTATGAAAAACTCTCAGGAGGACATTAACCGTCGTTATGATGAACTTGCCAAGAGGCTTAGAGAAGACATCAAAAAAGGAATGACAGTTTCTTATGTAACCTTAGGGGATCCTTCCATATTTAGCACCTTTAACTATTTAAGTAAGAGGCTTAAGGATATTGAAATTGAGATAATTCCTGGAATAGCCTCCTTTTTAGCAGCTTCAGCTGTTGCTAAGATGGAAATAGTCTCTAAGGGTGAATCTTTCTGTGTGGTGGAACCAGAGCATCTTTCAAATTTTCATGAACTTTCGAAGCTTTTTAATACCATTATTGTAATGAAAGCCTATAGAGGATTAAAAAAAATTACAGAGCTTATAGAGGCTTATCCTCAGATAAGTAATGCTTATCTTGTTTGTAGGGTGGGTTTAGAGGATGAGAAAATTTTTGACCTAAAAAAGGAGATTCCTTCTGAGAACCCATATCTTTCTATTGCCCTTCTTAAAATTGAGAAAAACAATGATTTTCAAGATTTCATATCATCAGATAAAGGTGACTGCATTGAGAAGGAGAGTTTTGATATTATTGAGAGTTTAGTAAATTTAAAGAATTTTCAAGAAGAGGAAAAAACTGTGCTGAAAAGAATTATACATGCAAGTGGTGATTTAGAAATTGTAAAGGATATAAAGTTTTCTCCTAATTGGAAAGATAAAATTAAAAAACTTCTCTTAGAGGGTGCCCCAGTAATAACAGATGTAGAAATGGTTAAAGTTGGAATAGGGAATAAGTATAGACCTGTCAAATGTTTCATAAATGATCCAGAGATAATAAAAAGGGCAAGAGAAGGGAATCTTACAAGAGCTGAAACAGCAATTAAGAAGGCTTTTGAATTATTTGAAAAAATCATTTTTGTTATTGGTAATGCTCCTACTGCACTTTTAGAAGTCTTGAATCTCAAGAATAAAGGCAAAGATATTTTTGTTATTGGTATGCCTGTGGGATTTGTTAATGCTAAAGAATCTAAGGAAAGGCTTATAGATTCAGATTTAGAGTATATCACAATTGCTGGTTATAAAGGTGGAAGTCCCTTGGCTGCTGCTACTTTTAATGCACTGCTTAGGTTATATCTTAAATGAGAAAGTGTCTGCTTTTAGGTGGAACATCAGATACAAGAAAAGTTTTAGATACAATAAAAAATCAATACGATGAAATTTTTATTACTGTTTCTACGGATTATGGTTATGAAAATTTTAAAGATTTAGAATCCGATCATGTGAAGGTTTTACTTATTAATTTTAATGAATCATCTCTGAGAGAGTTTTTAAAAGTTAATGAAATTGAAGAAATTTTTGATTCCACTCATCCCTATGCTAAGAAAATCTCGGCTTTGGCTAAGAAAGTCTGTGAAGACATGAGATTAAGGTATTTCCCCAAGAAGAGAGAAAAATTATCCTTTCCACAAGGTCATGAAGAGTTGATTCTTTTTGCAAGCTATGAGGAAGCTGTGAATTTTATAGTGAAGGAGGGACTTTTGCCTACCCTGATTACAACAGGTTCAAAAAATGCATATAAATTCAGCAGTATAGCTAAAAACTCATACATAAGAATTCTTCCTTTTGAAGAGTCCCTTCAGAGGGCAAGGAAAGCAGGTTTTCCAGCAAAAAACATTATCGCCATGCAAGGCCCTTTTTCTACGGAACTAAATTTGGCACTAATTAGACATTTCAATGTAAAATCCATGATAAGCAAAAATAGCGGAAAAGAAGGTGGAATCATCGAGAAGATTGAAAGCTGTAGAATTGCCAAGATACCTTTAATAATAGTGGGGTAAGAGGTTACAATGAAGTTAAAATTAAAAAACGGAATTACAACGGGAACAGCTGCTACAGCTGCTTCAAAGGCAATTGTTATAAAGTTATTACAAGGAGTAAGTCTTGAGAGAGTGTCACTCAAGCTTCCTGTTGGCTATATTGTTGAAATTCCAGTAAAAGTCTATGATGACAGGGCTTCATGTCAAAAATGGAGCATTGAGCCTGATGATGTGACAAAGGAAGTTGAAATCATTGCAAGAGCCCAATTAAATGAAAAGGGAGTAATAAACATAATTGGTGGACAAGGTATAGGAATTGTGACCAAAAGAGGTTTACAAATTCCTGTAGGTGAAAAAGCAATTAATCCTGTGCCGAAAAAAATGATTAGAGAAAATGTTTATGAAATATTGGAAAGATTTAAGACTTCCTTTGGAATAGACATATATTTAGAAGTTCCTGAAGGTGAAAAAATAGCAAAGAAAACATTTAACGAAAGGCTTGGAATAATTGGAGGGATTTCGATTATTGGAACAAAAGGAATAATAAATCCCATGAGTGAAGATGCCTTAAGGCAAACAATAAAGTGTGAAATTGATGTAAAGATCAATGAAAAGGAACCCATTGCCATAACTCCTGGGAATATTGGTGAAAGAGCTCTTCTTTCAATTGGTATAAAGAATGTTGTTATTGTTAATAACTATTTTGATTTTGCATTACAGTATCTAACATGTTTGGGGATTAAAAGAATAATAATTGGAGGACATCCCGGCAAGTTAGCAAAATTAGCTCATGGGATATACTATACTCATTCTAAAAGTGGAATAAAAGCAGTACAAATTATTAAAACTTCTCTGGGTTGTAAAGGAGAATATAATACTGCTGAGGAGATGGCAAAATTATTCTGCCTTGATAAAATAGCTTATTTAATAAGTGAGAGAGTAAAAAGAGACTTTCCCTTTGAAAAAGTGAGTATTTTTCTTTTCAGTATGGACGGGAAAAAGTGCGGAGAATTCATAGATGAGTAGAAATATTTACATAATTTCTGTGGGGATTGGAGAGCCTGATTTAATTACTTTGAAAGGTAAGAGAATTCTTGAAGAAATGGATATAATCGCAGGCTTTCCTATGCTTAAGGATTTTGTTGAAGGAAAACCTTTCTACGAAATTAAAACAATCGAAGAATTGGAGGAATTGGTAAAACATCACTTTGACAAGAAAATAGGAGTTCTTGTATCAGGTGATGCTGGATTTTTCTCCTTCGCAAAAAAGATTTATGAAAAACTAAGTGATTCAATTGCTGATGTTACACCAGGAGTTTCTACTTTTCAGTATGCTTTTGCAAAGATAAGACAAACTTATGAGGATGTAAAATTTTATTCTTTTCATGCTCGATGCCAAGAAATGCAAGATATTTTAAAAGGACTTATGGAGAATGAAAATAAGTTATTTTTTTTACTTAAAGATTTAAATCAATTACAAGCTCTCTGGGATACTATTAAGTATCATCCAGGGAAGTGCACCTATTTTGGAGATTTAAACACAAAAAATGAAATTATTACTGAAGATTTAGATGAAATTTTACTAAGGGGATGCAAAAAAATTGCCTTTTTATGGAGAAAAAATGGCTAAAGTAATTTTTTTGGGAGCAGGTCCAGGGGATCCTGAATTAATTACCTTAAAAGGATATAAGCTTCTTCAGAGAGCTGATGTTGTTATCTACGCGGGTTCTCTTATAAATAAAGAAGTATTGAAGTTCACCAAAAAGGATGCAATTTTAATAGATTCAGCCTACCTTAATCTCAAAGAAATTATCGAAATAATTAGAAAAAATTACCAAGAGGATAAACTTGTTATAAGACTTCACAGTGGTGATCCCTCCATATACGGAGCCATATATGAGCAAATGATAGAGTTGGACAAACTGGGAATAGACTATGAAATTATACCTGGAATAAGTTCTATGCAACTTGCTTCAGCAAAACTCAGAATTGAATATACAGCACCTGAGTTAGCTCAGACAATTGTAATTACGCGCATTGAAGGTAAAACTCCCATGCCTTCAGGAGAAAGACTTGATTTAATCACAAAATCTAAGGCTACCTATATATTTTTTCTGTCTGCTTTGCATTCCGAGAAAATTAAGGAAATTTTCTTTTTAAATGGCTGGCAAAAGGATACTCCAGTGGCAGTTCTGTATAAATTAGGCTTTAAAGATGAAAAGATTATAAGGACGACCCTTGAGAATTTGACCAGTACTCTGGAGGAGCATAAAATCACAAGGCATGCTATTATTGTTATAGGTGATGTTTTAGAAAGGAGCAGAATTAAGGCTTATTCAAAATTATATGACAGTAACTTTAGACATGCTTATAGAAAGTAGGATTGCAACGATAATAATAAATAACTATGGTTATGTCTTAAGCCAAAAACTTAGCAGATTTTTTAGAAATGTCACAATTTATACTACTTATGAAATTGCTAAAAAATACAACTTAGTACCTTCAGAATGCTTCATTACTCTGAGAGATATTTTTAAATTTGTTCTTGAAGAAGGGATAGATACAGTAGCTTTTATGGCAGCAGGTATTGCAGTAAGAGAGATTCACGCAGTATCAAAATACACTGATCCAGCAATTGTTTTAGTAGACAATATGGGAAGATACTCTATTTCACTAATGTCTGGCCATGAAGGAGGAGCAAACTTTTTAGCTTATAAAGTGGCTTCTCTGTTAGGTGCAGAACCAATTATTACGACCTTTGCAGAGGTCAGTAAAAGATATATTCTTGGCATAGGATGCAGAAAAGGAATGGAAGGAAAAGTTCTTGCTGAGGGAATAAAGGACTTTCTAAAGGAAAATAAAATTGATATAGCAAACATAAGACACTTTGCTACTTCTTCCTTAAAGCTTGGTGAGAAGGGCCTTTGGCAGTTAGAGGAACTTTTAGGCATTCCCATTTATTTTGTTCCAATTAAAAAGATGACTTTGCCTTATTTAAGATTTAATGAATCCTTAGCAAAAAAATATTTTCCAATTCCCTCAGTAGCAGAAGCAAGTGCTCTTTTGTCAGGCAAAAATGCAAGGTTATTAATTCCAAAAACAAACTTTAAGGGCTATACCTTAGCCTTATCAGAGGAGGATCTATGAAGGGAAAGCTATACATAGTGGGAATTGGTCCTGGTTCAGGTGGTTACATGACTTTAAATGCTTTTGAGGCAATTAAAAGAGCTCAATGGCTTGTGGGTTATAAATTTTACATAGATCTTTTAGGGGAGTTATCCAAGGGAAAAATGATTTATACCACGTCCATGGGGGGAGAACTAAAGAGAGCTAATTTTGCTGTACAAAAGGTAAAAGAGGGATATGAAGTGACTGTTTTATCCAGTGGAGATCCCTCTCTTTATGGATTAGCTTCCCTTTGTCTTGAAGTACTTGAAGACATTGATTTTGAAATAATTCCTGGCATTTCAGCAGCCTTTGCTGCCAGTGCAAAACTTGGCTGTCCAATTAGCGAAGACCTTCTTATTATTTCATTGTCAGATCTGCTCATTCCACGACAACTCATATTAAAGAGGATTGAAGCAGCCAATTATGGAGATTTTGTTACAGCCCTCTATAATCCCCGAAGCAGGAGGCGAACAGATCTTCTTCCTTATACTGTAGATAGTTTTCTGAAGGCAAGAGGAGATTTACCGGTAGGTATCGTAAAAAATTGTACAAGAGAGGGCGAAACCATCGAAATTACAACGCTTAGTAGAATTGATTATGAAAAAATCGATATGTTTACCATCTTAATTGTGGGTAACAGTAAAACCTATGTGAAAAATGGCAAAATGATAACACCAAGAGGATATCTTCAGAAATATGAAAACCTCTAAAAAATCAATTTTTATTGGAGGAACTTCATCAGCAGTTGGGAAAAGTCTAATAGTTGCAGGATTATGTCGTATTTTTAAACAAGATGGTCTTAATCCAGCACCCTTTAAAGCACTTAATATGTCGTTAAATAGCTTTGTAACCTTAGATGGCTTAGAAATGGCAAGGGCGCAAGTTCTTCAAGCAGAAGCTGCAATGATTGATCCTGATGTGAATATGAATCCTGTGCTTCTTAAGCCCTTTGGAGAATCTACATCTCAACTTGTCCTTAAAGGAAAACCAAAGTTGCACGTGAAGAGTGAAGAACTCTATGATGAAAGATTAATCAATTACTTAGAGAGAGAAATCTTTCATAGTTATAATGCCTTGTGTGAAAAATATTTTCCTATAGTTATTGAAGGTGCTGGCTCTGTGGCAGAGTTAAATCTAAGAAAGAGAGATTTAGCTAATTCAAGAATTATTAAAAAAATAAAACCCGATTTTTACCTTCTTTCAGATATTGAAAAAGGAGGGATTTTCGCCTCTTTTTATGGCACTTTAATGTTACTTACAAAATCAGAAAGAGAGCTTCTAAAGGGGTTAATTGTAAATAAATTTAGAGGCGAGATAAGACTTTTTGAAAAGGGTAAAAGGATACTTCAGAGGCTCACAAAGAAGAAAGTATTAGGAGTAATTCCCTATTTAAAAGATCTAATTTTAGATGAGGAAGACAGTGTGAGCATTAAAGAGAGTAAATTTAGGGATGCAAAATTAAAAATAGCTGTAATAAGGCTTCCATTTATATCAAATTTCACAGACTTTGTCACCCTTTCAAATATTAATGATGTTTCATTAATTTTTACAACAGATATAAAGGAAATTCTGAAGGCTCATATAATTATAATTCCAGGATCAAAATCCGTAACCAAGGATATGAAATTTCTTTGGGATACTGATTTAGCAAGAGCAATAATAAAACACTACAAGAAAGGTGGTATTCTCGTAGGCATATGCGGAGGATATCAAATGATGGGTATAGAAATAGCTGATCCTTATGGCTTAGAGGGAAACATAGAGAAAATTAAGGGATTAGGAATTCTTCCTATAAAAACTATACTAAAGAGAGAAAAAATAACAAGAAGAATAAATTTTTATTTTAATAATCAGAGATGTACTGGATATGAAATTCATTCCGGTCAAACAGAGATATTGGGTGGAAATCCTATATTTGAAAGTGATGATGGTGAATATCTGGGTTGTAAAATTTCAGAAAAAGTATTTGGTACTTATATCCATGGATTTTTTGATAACAGAGTAATTGTAGAGTATTTTGTTGAACCTTTTGGTATAGACATAAAAAGTCAAGTTTTGTATCCTGAAAAAAAGCAGCATCATATAAATCTTTTGGGAAATACCATTAGAGAAAGCATTAAAATAAAAGAAATTTATAAAAATCTCGGTGTCTTATGATTCATGGCCATGGCGGTGATAATTACAAATATAGAGTAAAGTATGATTTTAGTAGCAACATTGTTCCTGCAGAGTTTAATAAAAAGCTATTTACTCTCATATCAAACCTCAAATTTGATTTTACTCACTATCCTGAACCTGATGCTTCCCAGTTAGTAAGGATGTTTCAGAATCATTATAATTTACCTACCAATTCAACTATTGCTTTAAATGGCGCTACTGAAGGAATATATTTATGGGCAGAGCTATTTAGAGGCAGTAGATTTCTTATCTCTTTTCCATCTTTTTCTGAGTATGAAGATGCAGCAAAAAGATATGGGTCACAGGTTATTTTTTGTAGCTTAGATAAGTTAGAGAGGGAAATTTTTAAATGTGAATGTATTTTTTTATGCAACCCTAACAATCCTAACGGTGCACTTCTTCGTAAAGAAGATATTCTAAAACTTATTGAAAGTTACCAGGATAAGTATTTTTTTATTGATGAAGCCTACATGGATTTATGCCTTTCCAATGAAAGTTTACTAAATTACGTGGACAAATACAAGAATATTTTTATTCTTAAATCAATTACTAAGTTTTTTTCAATTCCAGGCGTAAGGTTAGGGTTTTTATCTTTCAATCCTGTCCATTATGAAAGAGTTCTATTGTATAAATATCCATGGAGTATTAACAGTTGTGCCATTGAGATTGGTAAACTAATTTTTTCTAATTTTCAAGAGATCAAACCCAATATAGATGATTACATGAGGGTGGTGGTTGAATTTTATGAAAATTTGAAATCTATAAAATACCTTGAAGTAGAGAAAAGCAGCACAAATTTTTTTCTTTGCAAGTCTAAAATGAAAAGTTCCTCCCTTAAGGAGCTTTTGATCAGAGAATACAAAATTCTCATAAGGGATGCTTCAAATTTTAGAGGACTAACAGATTATCATTTTAGAGTTTCTACTCAAACACCAAAGGCTAATGAGGAGTTAATAAAGGCATTATGTTCAATATTGAGATGACTTATTTAATAGCCGCTTTTACTTTAGATAGAATTTTGGGAGATCCTGAATTCCGGTATCATCCAATAAGAGCAATTGGTTTTACAGCAAAATTTCTTGAAAGAATGCTTAATAGGGGGAAATGGAGGAAATTTAAAGGATTTCTCTTTGCCTTCTGTCTTATAATTTCTTGGTATTTTTTCTTTCATTCTCTTGAATTGATCATAAAAGAGAATGGAATTGTTTACGGAATTTACCATATTCTATTTCTTTATTTTGGACTTTCCTCTTATGAGCTTTCAAAAAGGGCGTTACTAATTGAAGATTTGATGAAAGAAAATATGTCTCTGGCAAAACATAAACTTTCCTTGATAGTGGGACGAGATACAGCACCTCTTAACGAGCAAGGTATAAGAAAAGCATTGATAGAAACTTTATCAGAAAACCTGAGTGATGGTTTTATAGCTCCTCTCTTTTACTATCTATTAGGAGGGCTACCTTTAATATATGCTTACAAAGTAGCTAACACTCTGGATTCCATGGTAGGTTATAAAAATGAAAAATTTGCGGAATTTGGTTTTTTTGCTGCTAAAATAGATGATGCATTAAACTTTATTCCTGCAAGAATTACAGTTCTACTACTTTTCCTCTCAACTTTTAATAAGAGGGTTATTACCTATGCTTTTAAGTATGGTAGGAATCATCCAAGTCCAAATTCAGGATATCCAGAGGCTGCTATGGCAGGGATTTTACAATGTCGGTTGGGTGGTCCTACTTACTATGGAGGTAATCTAATTAATAAACCCTTCATTGGAGGGGTTGAAAGAGTTCTCTTTCAAGAGGACATTCTTAAATCAGTAAAAGTAATAAAGAGAGCTTCTTATTTGGCACTTGCCTTATCTATATTGTTTACAATAGGGCTCATTAAAAAAGGAGGATAATCATGATAACTCTTGTGATAGGAGGAATAAAAAGTGGAAAAAGTTCTTTTGCCTTAGATTTATGTAAAAACTTCAAAAGGAAACTCTTTATTGCTACAGCTGAAGCTATGGATGAAGAAATCAAACAAAAAATAGAAATTCACAAAAAACAGAGAGGTTCTAATTGGGATACTATAGAAGAACCTATTAATCTCTTGGAAGCTATTGAGGAAGCCAAGGATTATGATATTATCCTTGTTGATTGTCTCACTATGTGGGTAAATAATCTAATGTATCACCGTGCTGATGCAGATGAAAAGATAGAGGTTTTAGTAAATTTTTTAAAAAATTTTAAAGGAAATATAATTTTTGTAACTAATGAAGTGGGATTAGGAATAATTCCTTCAAATGCCCTTGGAAGAGAATACATAAACTTAATGGGGACCATAAACTCCATGCTCAGCAAAGTAGCTAATGAAGTTTATTTTTTAGTTTCTGGTATTCCAATTAAAATCAAGATTGAAAAAAAGGGAAGTTATAAACATTTCTCTAATACTGATTGTGAGTATTATCCCTGTCATAAAATAGAGAATCAGAACTGCCTTTTTTGCTATTGTCCACTTTACTTTTTTGATGATTGTGGAGGTAATTTTACCTATACCAACGGTTACAAAGACTGCTCTTACTGTATAAAAAATCATGATGAGAATAGTTTTGAATATGTTTTAGATAGATTAAAGAAAAAACTTGAAGAAAGAAGGAGGGGAAATGAGGGAAATAATTGAAAAGATCGAAGCAGCTTCTGAAGAGTTCTATAAAAGAGCTTTTGAGAGGAATGCAAATCTTCTTATGCCTTACAGAGCGATGGGTATGCTTCATGAAATTGCTGAAAAACTTTGTAGTATCTACAGAAATCTTGAACCAAAGATAGAGAAGTCTGCAGTTTTCATAATGGCAGGTGATCATGGCGTTGTAGAGGAGGGAGTTTCTGCTTATCCTCAGGAGGTAACTACGCTGATGTTTAAATGTTTCTTAAATAATATGGCAACCGTTAGTGTCTTAGCCAAGAAAGAAAATATTGATGTTGTTCTGGTTGATGTAGGTTCAAAATTTGATGGTTTAAATATTGAGGGTCAAAACTTTTTTGTACAAAAAAAGGTTATTAAGGGAACTAAAAATTTTACAAAAGAACCAGCCATGACTTATGGAGAAGCTTTAAAGACTATAGAGGTGGGCTTCGAAGTAACAGATAAATTTATTAGGGAAAGAAAGCTTGATATTGTCATAACTGGAGAGATGGGTATAGGAAATACCACTCCATCCACTGCCATTGGAGCCGTATATACAGGAAAGTCTGTAGATATGATGACTGGTAAGGGATCAGGAATCAATAATGAAACCTTGCAAAGGAAAATTGAAGTTATAGAAAAAGCTATTAAATTACATAAACCTGATCCTAAGGATCCTATAGATGTACTTTCAAAGGTTGGGGGTGCAGAGATTGGTGCAATTGCTGGAACAATATTAGCAGCAGCCTACAATAAAATTCCTGTGATAATTGATGGTTTTATTTCTACTGCTGGAGCATTAATAGCCTATGGTTTGAATCCTAAGGTAAGAGATTATATGTTTGCTGGCCATTGCTCTGAGGAGCCAGGTCATATAAAGATGCTTGAGTTTTTAAATTTGAAACCTATTCTCAATTTGAACATGAGATTAGGAGAAGGGACAGGAGCGGTGCTGGCTTTATCAATTATTAAGCAAGCATTAAACATGTTTTTAAATGTTTCAACTTTTGATGAAGCTGGAATTCCTAAGTCAAAAAATTAGGAGAATTTATAATTGAGGGCTTTTACTACAGCACTGAAATTTCTTTCTATACTTAGGGTTTCCAGAGAGGATCATGATTACAAAAACGCCCCCTTTTACTTTCCTATAGTGGGACTATTGATAGCATTTCCAGCTTATCTAATGCTTACACTTTCTATTCCTTTCAAGGAGTTTTTCACACTTTTATATCTTGTGATTATAACCGGGGGGCTTCATCTGGATGGACTTGCTGATACAACAGATGCCTTTTTCTCCCATAAAAGTAAAGAAAAAAAATTAGAAATTATGAAAGACAGTAGGATCGGTACTTTTGGTGTCTTAAGTTTACTTTTTCTTCTCCTTTTTAGGTATGAATTATTAAGGGAAATAAAACCTGAGGCTATATTTTTAACATTATCTTATGCTCGATTAGGTGTTTTAATAATTTTTCAACTTTTACCCTATGCTCGTAAAGAAGGCACTGGTAAGATTTTTAGCGATTTTGAGATTTTCAATTTTAGAGCCTTTTTTTTGTTATTACCAATTCTACTGTCCTTTTTTATTCTGGAACATTATTTCTTTTATTTTAATCTTTTCTTTTTGCTTCTTACTTTTCTTATTCTTCTATGGTTTAGGAAAACTATTGGAGGATGGACTGGTGATATGGCAGGTGCATACATTGAATTTATGGATTTAAGCTTAATGTTTCTTTTATATCTGCTCATGATGAACTGAGATGCTGGTAATACATAGATTTCTTCCACCAACAGAGGATTTATTTTCCAATATTTATGCATTATCTTTGCCTCCTCCCTGCACATTTAAATTCTTCATTTCACTTAGCTAAAACTTAAGAGCAAATATCTGCCTTAAAATATAACTTAAATCCTAAAAGGTAATAAATATTGACTAAACAGGCAATAAAAACTCTTCATAGTCTATGTTAAATCTTTTCCAACTTTGATTCTATCTTATCTATCATTGCGGGGAGCTTTATCGACGAAGCAATCTCGTTGTTGTGACCCTATTCCGTCATTGCGACTGTAGCGAAGCAATCTCGTCTTGTATGCTTTTACCGAAAAGCCTTCAATGAGATTGCCATGGCTCACTTCGTGAACCGTGGCAATGACAGAAAGGAGTAACGACTGTTTGCAATGACATCCTACACTCTGATTTGCAATCCAAATTATTAAGTGTTATTCCTACAAGCATGTCACACTTTTTTACTACTTTCATTTGTCACATCCTCCTTTTTGCATTTTTTCCATGCCCTCCTGTCTTCCCCTCTGAAGTCTCCCATATCTCAATCCAAGTCCCTGCAAAACTTCTTATCCCATTTGAAGGTATCCACTGATAAACCTCATTCTTTAACTGTATTGTCCTTATTCACCTTTCTTGGTTGCCTTTTTGAAAAAATAAGATTATGGTAATGAATTCCTCCATGCCAACGTTAGCTAAA
>CALDSV010000067.1 GCA_937924475.1 uncultured bacterium | reverse complement strand
GAATTTGACTACATTTTTATAGACTGTCCACCCTCTTTTTCTTTCTTAACATTATGCTCTCTTGTAGCTTCTGATTCAGTTATTATTCCCGTTCAATGTGAACATTTTGCCTTGGAGGCTTTAAGAATTTTCATAAAACTTCTATGGAGAATAAAGGCTAACTTTAATGAAAATCTTGAATTGGAAGGTATTCTCCTTACTATGTACAGCAAACATCTAACTCTTAGTAGAAATATTGCAGAAGATGTAAAGAGAGTATTTCGTTCAAAAACCTTTAATACTGTCATCCCACGAAATATTGCTCTATCAGAAGCATCAATGAATGGTAAACCAGTTATCACATATGCTCCGAATTCCCCTGGGAGTTTAGCATATCTGGAACTTGCAGAAGAATTGCTCAGTAAGATTTAAAGAGATAATCAATTAAATTGAAGGTTAATTTTTAAGAATTTACTTTTTTTAAATTTAAAGGATGAATTGCCATGGCTCATTTCTTTAGCCTCTTAACAGGTGATTTCTTTTGAGTTCATAAGGATTATTTTTCATGACTTAAGGGAGTCATAATTATGGAATGAGAAAGATAAAAGTTAGAGACATCCTTGTAATAACTTTAGAAAAATCGGGGAAAAAGTATCTCTTTAAATGACAAAGGAGCTGGAAGTGTATTTATAAAGACAAAATATTCATTAATCCAAACTTAAAATTTGAAATTTTTAGCTATTTTACTTTAGAAAAATTATGATAGAATTAAAAAAATTAAAGGGGAGAAAGGATGCTTACGGAAAAAGTAAAAGCAGCAGGTTGAGCTGCCAAGATAGGTCCGGCGGAGCTGGAAGATATATTGAGAGGACTTTCTTTACCAGTAGATGTTAATTTATTAATTGGCTCTGAAGACTGGTCAGATGCAGGAATTTATCGTTTGAATGAAGATGTGGCGCTTGTTCAAAGCATAGACTTTTTTACTCCCATTGTTGATGATCCCTATGACTTTGGCAAAATAGCAGTGGCAAATTCTCTTAGTGACATATATGCTGTAGGTGGCAAACCTCTCTTAGCTCTAAATATTGTATGTTTTCCTATTAAAGAGATGGATAAGAATATATTAAGGGAAATACTTCGTGGTGGTTTAGATAAACTAAAAGAAGCAGAGGTAGTTCTATTAGGGGGGCATAGTGTTGAAGATCCAGAGATAAAATATGGGTTAGCTGTTACAGGTATAGTTCATCCCGAAAAATTTATTACTAATCGCGGAGCTAAAAAAGGAGATCTTTTAGTCCTCACAAAACCTATAGGTACAGGAATTCTATCAACAGCTTTAAAAGGAAAGCTCCTTGATTCTGAAACTACAAAGTACCTAACCCATACTATGGAAACCCTTAATAAAAGAGCATCAGAAATAATGATGCAATTAGGTGCTTCGGCATGTACTGATATAACTGGCTTTGGACTTTTAGGTCATAGTCTTGAAATGGCAAGAGCAAGTAAAGTAACTATTAGAATTTTTAAGGACAAAGTTCCTATAATGCCAAAGGTTTATGAGTATGCTTCTATGGGAATAGTCCCAGCTGGTGGCAGGAGAAATATAAATTATTGTGAGAAGCTTGTGGAAATAAGAAATATGGACTCCATAACTCTTGATATTCTCGGAGATCCACAGACTTCAGGAGGACTTTTAATTTCAATAAAAGAAAAGAATGCTGAGTTACTTCAAAGTCAACTAATACAGGCTGGTTATAAGGAAGCTTCTATAATAGGAGAGGTAGTTGAGGAAAAAGTTACTAAAATAATTCTAACATAAATTGTATAAATTTTATTTCATAACCTCTTGACAAAACAGTTTTTTTCTTATTAAATTTAAATATGTTATATCAAGATCAAGTAAACATAAAGGAGGTGTAACTATGACAAGAAAAGAGTCAAAAGACATTGCAAGAGTTGAACCAAGATTTTTCTCTCCTTTCGAGGAGATGGAAAAGTTCTTTGAGGAAGTATGGAGAAGACCCTTTTCAGTTTTCACCTCATTAATGCCCAGACTAAAAACAGAAACAGATATTATTGCACCTGCAGTAGACATTTACGAAGAGGGTGATGATTTGGTGCTAAAGGCTGAACTACCTGGCTTAAATAAAGAAGACATTGAAGTTAAAATTACAGAGGATTATATTACCATCTCAGGTGAAAAGAAGAAGGAAGAAAAAATAGAAGAGAAGAATTACTATCGCTATGAAAGATCCTATGGCACCTTTTCAAGAACATTTAGATTACCTGTAGAAGTTCAGACAGACAAAGCAAAGGCAAAATTTGAAAATGGATTGCTTGAGATAAGAATACCAAAGTCTGAAGCTGCAAAGACAAAAGAGAGAAAGCTACAGATCGAATAATCAAAAGATAAGGGGGCTCTGCCCCCTTATCATAATTTAATAATTCCCTTTTTTAAAAATTCTCCTCTTCATAATCATAAATTTTAATTCCTCTAAGAAAAAAACATTAAATTTCTGATATAATTTGCTATAAGGAAAACTAAAAATGAGTAAAAAAATCTTTATAATAGTTTTTATTTCTTTTTCTCTAATTTTTTTATTTTTTTCTTGTTTAAAACCAAAGGAACCTCTAAAAATTGGACTTTTTGTTACTCTTACTGGTATTTATCCTGATCTTGGCAGAGAGATTAGAGATGGTGCCCTTCTTGCAGTAGAAATGATAAATGAAGAGGGAGGTATTAGGGGGAGACCTTTACAACTAATAATAAAAGATAATCAATACAACTCTGAAACTGCCAAAAGGAATATTGAGGAACTGCTCAACGAAGATGTAATCGCTTTGATAGGGCCAGCAACGAGTACTACTGCCAAGATTATACTTCCTCTAATAAATGAATATAAAATTTTAACAATTGCTCCAACTCCCACATCTACTAAATTGAAAGGATTAGATGATTATATGCTTAGATTAAGACCAACAAACAGAGAAGATGCCGGTATATTAGCTGAATATTTAAACAAAAACTTAAAAATAAAGAGTATTGTTGTTATTTATGATGTCATTAATTTAGACTACACTTTGGATTTTATAGAAAACTTAAAAAACTTCTTAGAAAAAAAAACTAAATTATTAATATTTTCATTAGAAAACAATATGGAAAATTTCAGAGAATTTTCAAGAAAAATTCTATCTCAAAATCCTGATGCTGTTTTAATTATCACAGATGTTTATAATACCTCTTTATTAATTCAAAATTTTAAAATATTAAAACCTGATCTCAGGATATTTATAACTCCCTGGTCTAAATCTTCAGTTTTGCTGCAATACAGTGGGAAGTGGGCAGAAGGTATACTAACCATAGATAGTATAGATACTCTGTCTGGTGGAGATCATTTTAAGTACGTTAGTAAGAGATTTTTTGAAAGATTCGGTAAAGATATGAATGTGGGATCCATAAAAGGCTTTGACGCAGTTATGGTCTTAAAAAAAGCCCTTGAAAGGGGCGCTGAAAGATTCGATTTAAAAGAAAATATATTAGAGATAAAAAGATTTGAAGGCTTGTTAAAGGAGATAGAATTTGATGAATTTGGAGATAATAATGAAACTTCTTTTGTTTTAGAAGTCATAAATGGTAAGTTTAAAAGAGTGACTAATGAAAATTAATATCAAAAATTATTTTTTGTCAATTTTACTTTCGTTATTTTTTATTTTGATAATTTTAGGCTATTCAATACTTTACCTTGCCTCAAAAGAACAGTTAACAAAAGAAAAATTTCATGAATTTAAGATGACGCAGGAAATTTTAAATAATTATCTTGAATTTTTTGCTGAAAAAATACACCGAGACTTAGATTATATAATTAAAAATCTTAATGTGAAAAATTTTTCAAAAAACAGAGACTCTTTGAAAGAGAAATATATTTCTGTTAATCCAGCAATTCGACATTTAATCATTCTTAATAGAAACGATCAGGTAAAGGATGTTATTCCCTTCAGAGAGGATATAATAGGGATAGATCTTTCAAGATCTCCCTTGAGTTCTCTTAATGCAAGGATGAATTTTTTTGGTCCCTTCATTTCAATTATAGACAAAAAATCTTACTATGTTGTGGTAAAAGAAGTCTCTGATCTTAAAGTTTTGGCCTTTGTTGAGATTTCTGCTCTTAATTTATTGTTAGAAAGATTAAAGGAGCAGAATTTTTATGCTTTTATCTTAGACAGTAAAGGTTTAGTATTAGCCCACGTAAAAGAGGATTTTGTAAAGCAAGGATTAAATCTTAGTCATCAAAAATTTGTGCAAGAGGGAATAAACGAGCAAAAAGAATTTATAATTGGAAAGATTAATGGTGAAGAATATTCATTTTTAGCAACAAAAATTCCAAATTCCAATTACATATCTTTCATTGGACAAAAAAAAGAAGTAGCATTAGGAGCTCTTTATAATCTAAAAAAGAGCTTTTTTCTTTTAAGTTTAGGTTTTTTATTTTTTTTATTATTCTTTAGTTTGGCTTTTTCAAGAAGCATTATCAATCCGATTAATAAAATCATTCTTATGATTGAAAAATTTAAGAGGCGAGAGCCCCTAAGTGTAAATCCTGTTTCTGCCATAACTGAGTTCAACTCTATTGCTGAAGCCATCTTGGAGATGTCAAAAACAGTTACTGACAGAGAGAGGAAGTTGATAAAAATTTTTGAGGCATCAAAAGATGCTATTATAATTTCAAATTTTGAAGGTGAAATTTTAGATTTTAACGTGTCAGCAGCAAAAATGGTAGGCTTTAAAAATACAAAGGAGGTAAATCCTGAATATAGAATAGATAAGCTCTACTTCTATGATGACTCAGATAGGGATTTTATTTACAGTGAATTAAGGGAGAAGGGATTTGTAGAAAATTTAGAAGTAAAATTTAAGAGAATAGACGGTACAACTTTTGATGGATTAATATCCTCAAGTCTTGTGAACGACGAATATGGTAATCCTCTTTTTATAGTATCTATAATTAAAGACATAACTGAAAAGAGAAAACTACAGGAACAACTCTTTCAAGCACAGAAAATGGAGAGCATTGGAAGACTTGCTGGCTCTATAGCCCATGACTTTAACAACATCCTCTCAGTTATTTACAGCAGCAATCAACTTATTCAAATGTATACAAAGAAAGATGAAAAAATAGAGAAATATACTTCCTCTATAACAAAAGCCGTGGAAAAAGCAAGGGATTTTGTAAAGAAATTACTCCTTTTTTCAAAAAGGCAACTATATGAACCAAAGATATACGAAATAAATGAGATTCTTTCTGAGGAGATAAAACTTCTAAAACCCACTTTAAGAGAAGATATCTCTTTAGATTTAAGCCTTTCGGATAAGTCCTTTTATGTCTATTTGGATAGAACTCAGTTTTCTCAATTACTATTGAATCTTACAGTAAACGCTATAGAGGCAATGCCAAAAGGAGGCAAAATAAAAATATCCACTGAAGAGAAGTTTTTTGAATATCAGCATATCCAGAAATATCCTTTTGTTAGAGAAGGTAATTTTGTATGTATAAATTTTTCTGATACAGGAATAGGAATACCCTCTGAGATAATAGATAAAATATTCGATCCTTTTTTCTCCACTAAACCTGAAGGAACTGGCTTAGGGTTGGCAACTGTTTATTCAATTGTTCAACAACATAAAGGATTTATTAATGTATACAGTGAAGTAGGTAAAGGAACTACTTTTAAAATTTACCTACCTCTTGTTGAAAAATACTCTGATTCTATAGGAACTTACACATCTGAGAAATCTTTTAAGACTATTAATTTAAATAGGATCCTTTTAGTGGAAGATAATGATGAAGTTAGAAATCTCATAGAAGAGATAATGAAATTAAATGGTCTTGAGGTCTATTCTTTTTCTAAAGGTACTGATGCTTTAGCTTTTTACAGGGAAAATAAAGATATAATTGATCTTTGCCTATTTGATATAATTATGCCATCTATGGGAGGATTTGAGCTTTATCAGGAAATAAAGCAAATAAAAAATGATGTAAAAGTAATCTTCATGACAGGCTATGCTGATAATCTTGAACAGGTCCAAACAATCCTTAAAGAGGGTCAAATAATAATAAATAAACCTTTTGGAATAGAGGAATTCAAAAAAAAGCTTGGTCTTTTATTAAATGGTTAAAGACATCTCCTACCTTACCTTAGCTTTTGTTTATGTAAATATTCTTGGTTATTTTTTCCACTCTTTGGTGAGCAGAAGTCTTGGTCCTGGTGGTTATGGTGAATTTATGGTTTTATACTCTTTTATGTTAACAGTAGGAAATATAACAGCAATTTTAGGTACTGTGGGAGTAAAGATTATAGTGGAAAACTTTGAAAAAAGATATGATTTTCTAAGGTCATTAAGAAAAATGGCTTTTTTTCTTGGTGTAATTTTTGCATCTTTAGTAATGACTTTTGCCCCTTATTTAAGAGATTTTCTCCATGTAAGAGAGAATTATTATTTCCTTATTATAGGTTTTGCTTGGCTTGGAATGTTTATTTTAGCTATTGAAAAAAGCTTTCTTCAATCAACAGGTAGATTCCCTCTTTTAGCCTTTTGTAATTCAGCAGAGCTAACAATAAGGCTTTTGGCAACAATTTTAATGATTTTATTAGGTTTAAGTTTGTCGGGAGTTTTATTAGCATCAGTCTTAGGAATTTTTTCAGTAATTATTTTTTTAGTCTTTGGAATAAATAGAAAAATCCTTGGGGAGAGGGCTTCCTTAGAGATAAAGAAAATCATAAAAATAGCTCTTTATGTTTCTCCTTCAGGCTTTTTTGTCTATGCAGATGACATATTCATAAGAAGAATTTTTGATGAACATACTGCTGGACTTTATGCATCAGTGTCTATTGTGGGAAAACTATTGGTGTGGTTTACTATTACTATGCTTGGAGTTTATTTCCCTAAGTTTGTAGAGTCAAAAAATTCTTTGAAATTTAAAAAGTATGTAGTCCAAATGATAGGCATAGTTCTTTTAGCGGAGATAATAAGTCACGTTGGAGTTTTATTAATAGGTAAGCCTCTGTTTTTGCTTCTTTTTGGTAAAAAATTTGAAAGTGCCTTAATTTTTCTTCATCCCTATTTATTTTTTATCCTTCCTCTCTTGTTTTCCATGATTTTCATAAGTCTTGCCACTGCCCTTGAAAAGGGAATGCTATTAATTTATCTTCACTTATTTTTCTTTTATTTAGGCTTTGTATTCTTGAAATTTAAAAGCATAAATGATTATCTTCACTATATTTTTTTAGTGAATGCCTTTTTTGTATTATTATATCTTTGGAGATTAAAATTGCTAAGGCCCTTCAATGCAATACAAAATAAAAGTTAGAGCTGAAGACTTCGTTGTAAAAGAAGTAACATCCCTTCCTTTCAACAAAAAGGGTGAGTACGGTATTTATCTTCTTAAAAAAAAGGGATGGAATACCTTGGATCTTTTAAGGAAAATTTCCAAAAATTTAAATATTCCCTTTTCCCATATTTCTTATGGAGGTAAAAAAGACAGGCATGCTCTTACAGAGCAATTTATTTCTATAAAAAATGCTCCCAGAAAAATATCTATACAGGAAAAGAATTATTCCTTAAAATTCATAAATTTCTCCTCAGAACCCATGGATCCCAAGTATATTATAGGGAATGAATTTGAAATTATTGTAAGGTCTATGCCTCAGCAAGCTAAGGAATGGATTGTTGACCATTTGGAGAAAATAAAAAATTATGGTTTCGTAAATTATTTTGATGATCAGAGATTTGGAAGCTATGATCAAAATCAAGGATTTATAGGAGAGAAATTACTTAAAGCTCATTACAATGGAGCTTTAAAAATATATCTTACTCATATTTATCCAGAGGACAAAGGAGAGGCAAAAAGGAGAAAAAGACAGATTTTTGAGAAGTGGGGAAATTGGGAGGAATGCTTAAGATTAGCTAAAACTAACATGGAAAGATTTTCTTTCAGCCATTTATTGAAAAATCCAAAAGATTACATCACAGTTTTAAAGAGAATACCTAAAGAGGAAATGTCAATGTTTTTTGCCTGTTATCAAAGTTTTCTCTGGAATGAAACATTAAGGAGGCTTTTACTCCAAATTTTAACAGAAGAAGAAATTCTAAAACACCGAGGGATTGCAGGAGATTATATTTTCTACAATACTTTAGATGAAAAAAAATTTAAATATTTAAAAAAACTCTCCTTACCTACGCCTTCTTCAAAAGCTATCATGCCAGATAATATTACTCAAAGTATATATGAGGCATTATTAATTGAAAGGCAAATAAAACCTTCCATGTTCAATTTAAGAAAAATTAGACAAGCCTTTTTCAAATCAGTAAATAGAGAAGTCATTGTAATACCAAAAAATTTTCAATTTCAAATAAGTGAAGATGAAATATACATGAATAAAATAAAGCTTTATCTGAAATTTTTTCTTCCTCGAGGAAGTTACGCTACCATGCTCATAAAAAGAATTTTTGCAAAAAAATAAAAGGAGCAAAAGATGCCTTACTTTGTAGTCCATGAGCATCACGCAAAGCAACTGCATTTTGACTTAAGGCTTGAAAAGGATGGAGTATTAAAATCCTGGGCAGTACCAAAAGGACCCTCTATGAATCCTCAAGACAAGAGACTCGCTATCATGGTAGAAGACCATCCGTTAGATTATGGTGACTTTGAGGGAGATATTCCAGAGGGACAATACGGAGCAGGAAAGGTTTACATATGGGACAAAGGAGAATACTTCACTGTTAAAGGTTCAATTGAAGAAGGGCACTGGGAGATATTTCTGAAAGGTAAGATTTTAATGGGGAGATTTGTACTATTGAAAATTAAAGGAAAAGTAGATCAATGGCTTCTTATAAAGAAGAAGGACGAGTTAGCGGACTACGAATTTAAACTCCACTTAAGGGGCAATTAATTAAGGAGACATTGCAAAAAAGTCAAAATTAACATGTAATAAAGTTATAATAAGCCTCATCTGAAAGAATGCTTATAATAAAAAAAGTGATATGTTATAATTTAAATTAAATCCTTCAAGGAGGTAGATAAAATGAAGAAAGTATTGGTTGCTTATTACTCGAGATCAGGAAATACAGAGAAAATGGCAAAGATGATAGCAGATAGGTTATCTCAAAAAGGAGTTTCAGTTGATCTATTTACCGTTGATAAAGTAGATATTGACAGCCTTCCCAAATACAATGGATATATAATTGGTTCTCCAAATTACTTTGGAACCATGGCAGCAGAGGTTAAAAAATTCATTGATGAGAGCGTAAAGTATTACAGAAAAATCGAAGGTAAATTGGTAGCTGCTTTCACTTCCACTGGAATGATTGGTGGTGGCGGTGAGACTGTATGCCTTGATATACTAAAGGCTTTTCTCATTCACGGCTGCATATGTCTTGGATTTACAAGACTTGGACATTATGGACCTGTTTCCATTGGCAAGCCCGATGAAAGAATAGACAAAGAAATAAATGAGATGGTTAATAAATATGTGGAGGTGTTGGAGAGGCTTGGATGATAAATTTTAAAGATCTCCTGTCTGGCAAAGAAAAGATTCTTCTTATAGGACTTGGTTATGTAGGTTTACCCCTTGCTTTAAGCCTATCAAAGTTTTTTAAAGTAGTTGGTTACGACAAAAATTCTAAAAGAATAAAACAACTTAGAGAAGGAAATGACATAAATGGTGAGATTTCTAATAAGGAACTCTTAAACTCTAAAATACAGTTTACTGACAATCTCTCAGAATATGATAGATTCAAGTTTATCATAGTTGCAGTGCCTACCCCTGTTGATAAGCTTAAAAATCCTGATTTATCCTTTTTAGTTTCAGCCTCTGAAACTGTAGGGCAAGTTATTGCAAAGGGTGGTATTGCAGTTTTTGAATCTACTGTATATCCGGGTGCCACAGAGGAAATATGTGTACCCATCATTGAAAAGAAAAGTGGGTTAAAATGGAAAGTTGATTTTTGGGTAGGCTATTCACCAGAAAGAGTAAATCCTGGAGATAAAGAGCATACTATAGAAAAAGTGATAAAAGTTGTATCTGCCGATACGCCTGAAGCTTTAGAAATTATTGCCTCTGTTTATAGTAAAGTAGCAAAAGCAGGAGTATACAAAACATCAGACATAAAAACAGCTGAAGCAGCCAAAGTAATTGAAAACATTCAAAGAGATATAAACATTGCCTTGATGAATGAGCTTGCTATTATTTTTCATAAACTTAACATTGATACAAAAGAGGTTTTATCAGCAGCAAGAACAAAATGGAATTTTTTACCCTTTGAACCAGGTCTTGTAGGAGGTCATTGCATACCTGTTGATCCTTATTATCTTGCCCACAAAGCAATGCAAATAGGTCATGTTCCAGAGTTAATTTTGGCTGGTAGAGGGGTAAATGAATCAGTTCCGATTTACATAGCTCATGAAATAATTAAAATTTTGATAAAGGCAGACAAAAAAGTGAGGGGATCAAAAGTGTTAATCATGGGGGCCACCTTTAAAGAAAATGTTCCCGATTTAAGGAACAGTAAGGTTTTTGAGCTAATTAGAGAGCTTCAGGATTTTGGAATAAAAGTTTATGTATTTGATCCCACTGTAAAAGAGTTAGGCTTTGAGGAAAGAGAAATTAATTTTATTGAAGATTTAAGCTCTAATTCACCATATGATTGCATTGTTTTAGCAGTGAAACATAAAGTTTTTCTGGATAATTACAATCTACAAATTTATAAAAATTTAATGAATCAACCTTATGTATTAATTGATATCAAAAATATATATGACAAAAAAGAAGCAGAAAGTCAAGGTTTTATCTATTGGAGTCTTTGAGGGATTTTAAGTTTTTAGTATATACTTCGAGCATACTATTGCACATATGCTCAATTGTATATTTACTGTAAACCTTTTGTTGTCCTTTAAGTCCCATTTCAAAAGCTTTCTCTTTGTCTTTTAAAAGTTTAATAATTTTCTCTGCTAAGGTTTTAGTGTCTTCTGGAGGAAAGAGGTATCCATTTATACCATCATCGATTACTTCCTTTACACCATCCACATTCGAGCCAATAACAGGTTTTTGCATAGCCATTGCTTCCAGAAAGGAAGTACCCAATGCTTCTTGAATTGTAGGTAAGACAAAAATATCAATGGACTTTAAAATTTCAGGTATGTCATTTCTGTGGCCAAGGATTATTACATTATCATGCAATTTAAGCTCTTTTATTTTATTTTCAATGTTTTTTCTTTGTGGTCCATCACCAACAAAAACAAAACGAGCATTAGGAATCTTGTATAAAACAGAGGGAATAGCTTCTAAAAGAATATGATGCCCCTTCTTTTTTCTTAAAACTGCTACTGTCCCCACAAGAGGTATATTTTCATTTAATTTGAGCTCTTCCCTTAGGGTAGCTTTTACTCTATCAGGATTAAATTTTGCAATGTCAATACCGGTGGGAACAGAGAAGACTTTTTGCCCATTAATTCCTTTACTTATTAAATAATTTCTAACATATTCACTAACAGTAATAATTACATGGGAAAGATACTTATAGGAGAAAGTTGATGTAATAGGCAAAGCAAGATGACGGGTTCTCACCAAAAGAAGTGGCTTTCTTGAAAGCTTCCCTGCAATAGAGGAAATGTAAGTGTCTTTGCCACTGTGGGAATTTATCACATCTATCCCTAATTTATTTATAAGTTTCATAGTAAAGTAAACTGCTTTAATGTCATAGCTTTTTCTCATAGGATAGGTAAAAACTTCTATTCCAGATTCCTGTGCTTTTTGAAAGAGAATGCTGTTAGGTTGGCATAAAATATAGACTTTTGCCCCTAATTTTTCTAATCCTAAGGCTTCGTTAAGTGTTCTGTTTTCTTGCCCACCCCATCCGGGTGATGATTCTGTGTGAAGAATTTTAAGTGTCATTTTTCAGTAGGTCCTCAATGAAAGTTGATGTTGCTTCAAAAACATCAATTACTTTGACATTTTCAGCTTTTTTATTTGCGTCTTGTAAAATAATATGCTTAACCCCCCAGGGTCTCCATCTATTAGGATCTGTTGATCCCCATATAGTAACTATTGGTTTACCTAAGGCTGCGGCAATGTGCATTGCGCCTCCATCAAGGCAAACTACTACAGATGCCATATTTAATGCTGCAATGAGTTGCTTTAGATTAATAGTTTTATAAGGAATTATTTCTGGTAAATTTTTAATTATAATTTTAGCTTTTTCGTCATCTCCAGGATGAAATGGATTGTCTTTACTTCCCGGAGACCATAAAAGCAATATGTTTACATCGTAATTATTAAAAATAAGCCTTGCAAGGTCTATAAAATTTTCTGAAGACCATCGATTTTCAGGTTTTCTGCTACTGATATGAAAGGCGATTAGAGGTTTATTTTTATTAGAAATTTTTTCCAAGAAAATTTTTAGATTTTGAATTTCAAATTGTGATGGATAAATTTTAAGTTTTCCTGGTTTTCCTTTGATGCCGAGGGGTTCAAGAAGATTAAAAACTCTTTCCACTTCATGTAAGGAATTTTTAGAATCTATTTTTGCATAATTATAAAAAAATGATTTGGAGGTATTATAAGAGACATAACCAATTCTTAATTTTGCTCCAGAAAAGTAAGTATACCGTGCTAATCTCGCCGAATAAGTTCCACAAGCAATAGCACAATCGTACTTTTCTTCTCTAAGTTTCATAAGAATTTTTATATTATTAAGCCATACTATTAGTTTATTTTTTTCAGGAATATGCTTTGCTTTTTGATAGACATAAATTTCATCAATATCGGGATTGTTCATAACAACCTCGGCGTTATATGTATTTACAAGAATACCAATTTTTACATCAGGATAAGCTTGCCTTACAGCAGATATAGCAGGGGTAGTGCAAATAAGATCTCCTATGTTATCGCGTCTAATAAATAAAATTTTTCTAATCATTCTTTCTAACCATTCCAATTTCTTTAGGAATTTTATGCATAACAGCCATCCCAATTCCTAATAAAACCATAAATAGTAATTTTGTATCATCTCCATCAAAGCTTCCAAAGAAATTGTTTACCCAGTATCCAATCATCATTGTCATTAATGATCCAGAAAAAAATTTAATTGAACAATTATTTGATTTAACCCAGTATTTCAAACAAACAATAAAGAATGTCCCTATCATCCACAAAAACACTAAAAACCCTTGAATGCCTAACTCAAAGGCAATTCCAATAAAAGTATTATGAGTTTGGGGATATATAAAATGCCTATTGTTTTCATTCCTGACCGTTTTACCAAATAAAAATCTTCCATAACCATGGGGATAAAAGGGATTTTCAGAGATTTTATCTATTGCTGTTTTCCACATTGCGAGTCTTTGTCTCATTGAGGAAGGATTTTTACCGGCAATTTCTTCAGGAGTTAATTTGAAGTATTCAGTTAAGGAGGGTATTTTTTCTGTATGCATTTCACGAAACATTTTTTTCTCCATGTAGAGAGTTCCGATAGAGACTATAATTATGAGTAAGATCAAACTCATTTTCCATTTCTTATCCAACAGTAATAATAACGAAACAAAGAGAATTTGAAAAATTATAGCTATCATACCAGCTCTGACAAAAGTTAAGTGAAAAGCCAAAAAATTAATTAGCAAGAGACATGATAAAAAAATATGATTTTTAAATACTTGAGAGTAAAAAATTGAAAATATAATAAAGGGAATAACCATGCAATGATATAAAGCTGCTACTTCTCCACCCCCAGGATCCCTTAATCCTCCGGCTCTATAAACAGCTGAGAAGAAATGCCCTTTGTGGACATAAAAATCATAAAAAGAGTAGGCACTAAAAATAAAACTGCTAAAAAATAGAATTTTAATAAGTAAAAAAGCCTCTTTTTCTTTTTTAATGGTTAAATATACTGAATAAAAGACTAGTATAGGGATAATGAGTTCACCCCAAATTTCTTTGACACTTTCATGGAGATCTATAGATGTAAATAATGAAATTAATGCAGTAATAAAGAAAGCAAGAAAAGGTAATTCAAAGGAGGTATTAATAAATCTAATATCCCTTAGGAAATAATATCTTATTATAATTAGAATTAGAGGAGTGAATATTGTAAAAGAGCGAATTGTGGCAGTATGAGCTATAGGTAAGAAAAATATTAAAATACAAAAACAAAACAAAATCCCATGATTTATCATTATTCCTACTTTATCTTTCTGAAACATTTCCATTAATGAGTAATTTTTTTGCTGCATTGACTATTTCTTCTATTTCAATCACTTTTATGCACTCTTTAGTTTTAATCTTACATTCATAGGGGGTTTTAAAGATATAGCAACATGGCACACAAGAGATTTTCTTTTGAATAGTTATGACTTTTTTTCCAACAGGATGTTGTTCTAAAATATTGAGAGGTCCTGCAATATGGATTATAGGAATAGATAAAGCTTCGGCTATGTATACAACAGCAGAGTCAACACCAATGAAAAGTGATAGTCTTTTTATAAGAGCAGGCAGCTCACTAAGGGAAAATTTACCAGTTGTATCGATTACCCTATTTTTTTTAATGACTAAATTTAAGATAGAGTTACTTATTTGAATGTCTTCAGATGAACCAACAAATACAATTGAAGCGTTTGTGTTTTCTAACAAAGCATTGATTAATTTAGCAGTTTTATCTATACCTAACTCTTTTAATTTGTTTCCACTGCTAACCCCGATCCCTATTAGAGGTTTTTTTATATTCCTCAAAAGTTCTATAACTTTTGCATCAGCATTTTTTGTATAATAAACTTCTTTAGTTTTATTATCAGTTTGAATATCTATAAATTCAAGCATTTTAAGATATGTTTCAGTTATTAATTGGCTACCAGAATGCTTTGTGCAGTAATTGAAAAATTTTGAGGCCAGTTTAAATGTTATGCCTGAAAATTTTGGAATTATAGAAATTCTTTTAGGAATTAGTGCCCAAAATAGGGTAATAGCATAGGTAACATTAGGGTTAAGACATATAACTATGTCATAGTTTCCTTTACGAATTAGATTAGAAAGTTTTATCTTCCCCAAAAAACCTTTATAATTAGAGGGTTTTACTAATATGATTTTATCTAAATAAGGGTTATACTCTACTATCTCCTTTGCTATAGGATTAACCATAGCAGTTAAATTGGATTCTGGATATTTTTTTTTGATCTCTCTGAAGATGGGTGTCGAACATATAAGATCTCCTATTTTAGCAGTTTGTATGACTAAAATTTTGGGAACTAAATTTTTCTTTTTTATTGTAATTAAAAAATACAAAATTGGATATAGGAGATAACTCAAAATAACATATATCATTTTTCTAGCACCTCAAGGAAAACTTTTTCAACGCCAGATATATAATTTTCAATAGAGAAATGTTGAATAGCTCTCTCTTTTGCTTTTTTCCCCATTTCTATTCTTAATTTCTTGTCTTCAATTAATTTCAGAAGATGATTTGCAAAATTTTCAGTGTCACCTGTTGAAATTAAATAGCCTGTTTCTCCATCAATGATCAAATCAGAAGGACCTGGGATGTTGTAGGCTAATACAGGTTTACCCATTAGCATTGCTTCTAATATAACTCTTGGGAGACCTTCTGATTCGGAAGTCAGAAGAAATATATCCATGGCATTAATATAAGAAATAGCATCAGATTGAAAACCTGTGAAAATAATAGTGGTTTGTAAATTCTTTTCATGAACATATTTCAACAATTTTTTCTTTTCTGGGCCTTCTCCTACAACGATACACTTAATATTGTTTATGGAACGCTTTTTTATTAGGGATATAATATCTATTAAATTATCAACTCTTTTTCTTTTTAACAAAGAGGAGACTGACCCAATAATAATTGATGAATCATTTGAAATTCCTAATTTTTCCTTTATTTCTTCAGGAGATTTAGAAGGTTTTGTTCTGGAGTCTATTCCATTGTAAACAACGATACATTTATCTGGATTTATACCTCTTATAATTAAGTCATTTTTGACTCCTCCTGAGGTACATATTATTTTATTAAGGGTTGAATTTGAAATATTAACTACAAATGGTTCAAGTTTTGTTCTTGTTCTACAGTGTTGTATTACTGGTATATTAGATAACCTTGATGCAATGATTCCTTCAAGATTTGAAGATGGCTGATTATTCAGATAGAGTAAGTCAACTCGTAGGTCTTTTATTATTTGAGCAATTTTTTTAGCGTTTGGCTTTACTCTCCAAAAATAATCTATCCAAAAGATTATATTTTTCTTCATAGTTTTGCTGAAGAAAAATATAATTCTAAAGAATTCTTTCAAAATTTTAACAATTATAGGTTGAGATTTTTGATGCAATAAAAAAAATTTAAATCCAATTTTTTCGATTTCAGTTTTTATATCCGATTCATTGCCTTTTGGATAGTTATAGTAGAATAGTGCATTGAAGAAATATCTATCTTTATTTATTCTTTTGAGAAGTTCAATGAGACTATTTGTCCCGCCTCCCCATTCTTTTCCTGTATCAAGTACTAATATTTTATATTTCTTTGCCATCAATTAAAATGCTCTATATCGTAAATTTTTGATTTATATTATAAATAATCTTTAAAACAGCTTCATAAACTTCATCTATATCTATATTGTTAAGGCAATCTGGATTTTTACATTTTTTACCTTTACAAGGTTTACAAATCCTGTTTTTTTTTATGACTATATGCATTTCTTTATCATAATAAGGACCGGAATTTTTAGGATCAGAAACAGCAAATAATCCAACAATAGGCGTTCTCACAGTTATTGCTAAATGCATAATACCAGTATCTCCCGTTACTAATAAAGTAAGCTTTTTAAGTAAAGATGGAAGATATTTTAATGGAATTTTACCAGCTGAAACAAGAGCTTTTTTCCCTATTCCATCGGCAATTGCTTGGCAATAATTGTATTCTTTAGGAGAACCTGTAATTATAATACTTAAATTAGGTATTTTTTCTAATAATTTTCTTCCTAATTCAATAAAATTATCTTTACTCCACATTCTACTCGTAGTAGAGGCTCCCACCTGAAAACCCACTAAGATATTTTCTTCGTGTATTTTATTTTGCTTTAAAAATTTTGAAATTATAAATTCTCCTTCAGGATATTCTAATATGATCATTTTTTTATCAGAAATATTACAATCTATTAATTTTGCTGAGTAAAGTCTTGCTTCTATTCCATGATTAAAATCTTTCCAAGCATAAATTCTTTCATGATTTGACAATAAAAATCTGAATTTATTAGAATTTGGCACTTTCACAATAAATCTTGCTCCTCCCAGATATGCCATGGGAGTTGCCTGAGGCTCATTTCCATGGAGGATTACTGCCACATCAAATTTGTGGTTTCTAAATTCTTTAATAGTTTTAAAAAATTTTTTCCAACCTCCGTAATAGGGAATTATTCCATCAATATAAGGATTGTTTTCAAAAAGTTCCATATTTTTAGCATTAAAATGGGCAATTATTTTTGCATGAGGATATCTTTCTCTTATGGCTTTAATAGCAGGAGTTGACATTAAAGTATCTCCTATGGCAGTTGATGATACAATGAGTATGCTTTTTACTTCCTCAGGGTTAAAATATTTAAGGTCTCGTTGTCTTTTATCAAAATTATTTATAATTTTTAGCGCTAAATAAAGTAAATTTTCTCTAATTTTTAATTTCACTTTATTAAGGTTGAAGATAATATTTCAATTACCTCTTCGGGTTTTATATCAAAAAGGCATTTACTTATTTTACTTCCTTCACAGCCGTCTTGTCCACAGGGGATACATTTCCATTCTCTTTGAATTACAATGTTTTTACCAAATTTTTGAATCCCCTTTCTTTTAGAGTAGGGATTTTCACAAACTTCATTATCCCAAGGACCCCAATGAAAAGCACCACTTGGACCAAAGAGAGCTATTACAGGCTTACCAAGGGCTGCTGATATATGCATGGGTGCTGTGTCAATTCCAAAATAAATATCACATATTGAAGAGATTGCTATTAATTGTCTTAAAGTTAGTTTGCCTGCAAGATTTATTACAGGATAGCTTTCGCTGGTTACAGAATTTTCTTGAAACTCTCCTGAAATTAAAGATAAATCGCAAACCCACTTAGGATCAATATAGGATAGAATTGATTTGATCTTCTCTAACTCCCTGTCCTCCTTAGAAGATGTGAGTATAACTTTGTAGTCATTGCTTACAAGCCATTTTATCACTTTTGCCATATATTCATCTTTCCAACATTTAAACAACCATCTTGAGGTAGGATGGATGTGTACAAGTTTTTGATTTAACTTTCTTTCACCTGGAAAAATTAATTTTTTTGCCCATTTTTTTTCCTCTTCACTTACATGAAGTATAATTTTAGGTTTTTCCATTTTTAAGCCCATTTTCTGGAGAATTTCAAGATTTTGTAAAACAATGTGTTTAGCTCCATCAACTGAGAAAGCCTTGGTATATAGAAAATTTTTCCCCAAAAAACCTTTAGATTTTATTCCAAATCTCTCTTTTGCACCTGAAAAAAATGATATCAATGTTGCTCTGTCTCCACCTGTAAGCTCTATGGTAATGTGAAAGCCATGTTTTCTTATTTTTCTTAAAAATTTTAATTCTTCTTTATATCTTTTAAAGGTAGGAAGTTTTTTAATGTCTCTGTCATAAGTGAGGATTTCATCAATATGAGGATTATTCTCAAGAACTGCCTCGGTTCCTTTGTTTACTAATACGGTAATGTGGTCACTGGGAAAGTTTTCCTTCAATGTTTTGAAAACAGGCGTTGATAATAATACATCTCCAATATGTCTAAGTTTTATGACAAGAATTTTCCTACGCATTGGAAAAACTCCTTTGCTGCCCTTTCAATTGTATATTGTTCTGCTTTTTTTCTTGCTAATTCACCCATTTTCCCCTTCTCTTTTAAGGCAAACTCAATTTTTTCGGTGAGTTCTCTATAATTGAGGGGATTTTGAATGATAAAGCCTTCTTTTCCTTCTTCAATGAGTTCAGAAGCGCCATTATTTACAGTGGTAATTACTGGTAAACCTGATGCCATAGCCTCAAGGGTGGCATTGCTGAAAGGATCATAAAGAGTGGGAAGTACAAATATATCTGAAACAGCATAAAATTTTTCAATTTCTTTTGTAGGGCCATAAAAATGGATTTTATCTGAAATACCAAGTTCCTTAGAAATTTCTTTATATTTCCCAAAATTACCCTTACCAAGCACTAACAATAAAAATTTTTTATTTTTTAAAAGGCTTAATGCTTTAAGAAGGGTAAGAAGTCCTTTTCTTTCAAAACCAGATCCTACAAAAAGAATTATTTTTCCATTAAAGGATTGGTTAAAAATAATCTTTTTTTTCTCCATTTCTTTTGCAGGGGAAAATTTAAGAGGATCAACCCCATTATATATTACTTTGATTTTAAGGGGAGAAATGTTATAGTAATGGATAATTTCATTTTTTATCATCTCAGAGTTAGCAATTATAAGAGGGGTTTTCTCAAATATCTGCCTTTCAAGCTTAAGATAATACTGATGGAGGGGATTGATTTTAAAGGAGTACCTTTTCCAAAAATGCTCGTAGGTGCTACGTATTTGAAGCCATCTTATGTGACAGCCTTCTCCAGCTCTGTAAATATGTTGATTTATAGTTCTTTCAAAGCTTATTACACAGTCAAATTCTTGAAGGTTTATCTTTAAGTTGCGATTAAAAGTATAAGCTTTCAAGAAAGAGCTAAAATTTAATATGGGCACTTTATGGAATATTAAATCTTTGTCTGCAATCCAATTATTGGCAAAAATATGAATTTCTTTTGCTTTATTTTTTAGTGCTTCAATGAGCCTATTTAGATATCTTTCTGCTCCGCCATAATAAGAAAAGTGTCTTTTTACGAATGCAATTTTCATTTCAAAGTTTTATTATACACTTTGCAAAGTAACTAAAAGCTATATATTTTTTATCATAAAAATTCAGGGAAAGCATTATAGAGCTGCCAAAGCAGTACTATCTATTCTGGCATTGTAAGGTTCATGTAGTGAGTCTTGGTATCTCTCCCTTTCAATGACACCCACTTATCCATCCTTGCCATCAGTCATATTTTTTATTTTAGTTGCGATGATCCATTCTTTTTTATTTTCCTTGCGATCAGTCATCTTTTTTCTGTCCTTGCTATCAGTCCATTTTTTTATTGTCATTGCGAGCACCCTTTTTACCGTCATTGCAAGCCTGCCTTTAGGCAGGCGAAGCAAACCCCACTTCTCGTCATTGCGAGGGCACCGCAAGGTGCCCGAAGCAATCTCATTGCAACCTCTCTCTCTTAAAAACATGGAAGACGAGATTGCTTCCCCCTCGCAAAACGCGGAGTCGCAATGACAGAAGGGAGAAGTCATTGCGAGCAGTGTGAAGGACTGCGAGGCAATCCATCATCGCAATTTGAAGTTAGAACAAAATCAGTATTTGACAGAAAATGAAAAATCTTATTATTATTAAAATATTCCTTCCATTAGGAGGTTTTTAGTGGCTGGTCATTCCAAATGGGCACAGATCAAACATAAAAAAGCACAGGTTGATGCAAAAAAAGGTAAAATATTTACAAAATTAGTCAAAGAAATCTCTGTAGCAGCTCGTTTAGGTGGAGGGGATCCAGAGAAAAATCCTCGACTTAGAGTGGCTATCGAAAAGGCCAGAGAAGTAAATATGCCCTCAGACAATATTAAAAGGGCAATTATGAAGGGTACAGGAGAGCTTTCTGGAACAACTTACGAAGAAGTTACTTATGAAGGCTATGGACCTGGAGGAGTTGCTCTATTAATTGAAGCAATGACTGATAACAAAAATAGAACTGTATCAGAAATAAGACATTTACTCTCAAAACATGGAGGAAGTTTAGGCGAGTCTGGTTGCGTTTCCTGGCTTTTCGAAAAAAGAGGATATATTTTGGTAGATAAAAAAACCATTGATGAAGACTCTCTTCTTTCTATTGCCTTAGAAGCGGGTGTTGAGGATGTAAAAAACGATCCAAAGGAAGATAACTATGAACTGATTTTTTCACCAGAAGACTTTAGAAATATTAAAGATTCTCTTGAAAAGGCAGGGATAAAAATAGCCCTGGCAGAGATAACAATGTTGCCCAAGAATTATATATTCTTAGAAGGTGAAGATGCAGAGAAAATGTTAAAACTGATGGATGCTTTAGAAGATCATGATGATGTACAAAATGTTTATGCAAACTTTGATATCCCAGATGAGGCGATGAATAAGGTAAGTGCTTAATATGGAGCCATCCATAAAACTTACCTTTAAGAGAAAATTCATCGCTGGACTGATTGTAACAATCCCTGTTGCTATAAGTATTTTTATATTTATTCAGCTCTTTAAGGTAGTTGATGGTTTTCTAAGTCCTATTTATGATTACATTTTTGGTAGGCACATAGCGGGGATAGGATTTTTAACTGCTATTATTATTGTATTTGTTGTTGGTATTATTTCTACTAATGTTTTTGGAAAAAAACTTTTAGCTCAATTAGAGAAATTTTTATTTTTGAAAATTCCCCTTTTTAAAAGTCTTTATTCATCATTAAAGCAATTAATTGATGCTTTTTCTCCTGAAAATCAGACTTCTTTTCAAAAATTTGTTATCGTGGAATATCCAAGAAAAGGTAGTTTTGCTTTTGGATTTCAGACTAAACAATGTATCTTAAAGGAAGGTAACAATGAGAAGAATCTCATTGCAGTTTATATACCCACCAATAATCTTTATTTGGGTGAAGTAGTTCTTTTTGAACCTGATGCAATTATTCACACTGACATTCCAGTTCAACAAGGGATTAAAATAATCCTCTCTGGAGGTATTACCTCACCAGAAATTATTAGAGGTGGAAAATAGTGGATATAGTTATTTTGGCAGCAGGGTTGGGCACAAGGATGAAATCAAAAATACCAAAACTGCTTCATAGAATTTTTGATGTTCCCATAATAGATTATGTAATAGAAACAGCAAGAACCTTGAATCCTAATAACTTGTTCGTGGTTATTAATCCTCAACTCCAGGAATTAAAAGAGCATTTGTCAAATTATGACATAAATTTCGTTTTTCAAAAAGAACCAAAAGGCACTGGAAATGCTGTGCTTAGTGCCTTATCTTTCTTAAAGAGTGAAGATATTCTCATATTAAATGGTGATACACCTCTTTTAAAAGCAGGGACTATCTCTAAATTTATTGATCTTTACAAGAAAAACGCTGTTGATATGGGTATTCTTTCCTTTATACCTAAAAGAGAACATTCCTATGGAAGAATTTTAAGAGATCAAAAAGGTAATGTCCAGAAAATCGTAGAAGTGACAGATTTATCAGAAAATAAAAAAAATATATCAGAGGCAAATAGTGGAGTTTACTTATTAAAAAGACAATTAGCAGAGTTTGTTAGAGCAATTGAAGAAAATCCCCTTAAAAAGGAATATTACTTTACAGACCTTGTGGAAATAGCTGTAAAAAAAGGTAAAAAAGTAGAAGCTTACACTATTGCTGAGGAAGAGGAACTTATAGGTATAAATACAAGATTTGAACTTTCTTTGGCTATGAAATATTTAAGAGATAGAATTGTGAGAGAATGGATGGATAAAGGTGTAACCATATATGACTCTGCCACTACCTGGATTTCGCCAAAAGTACAGATTGGTGAAGATACTGTCATATATCCTAATGTTTTTATAGAAGGTGAGACAATTATAGGGAAAAACTGTACTTTACATCAGGGTGTTAGATTAAGAAATTGTATTATCGAAGATTCTGTTGAAATAAAGGATTACACTATTGCAGAGAATACTCAAATTAAATCAGGTTCCAAGATAGGTCCCTTTGCCCATTTAAGACCTGATACATTAATAGGTAAAAACTGTAGGGTTGGAAATTTTGTAGAGATTAAAAAATCGGTTTTAAAAGATGGAACAAAAGCAGCCCATCTTAGCTATATTGGCGATGCAGAAATTGGTAAAAATGTAAATATTGGAGCAGGAACCATAACTTGTAATTATGATGGTACTAAAAAACATAAAACAATAATAGAGGATAATGTTTTCGTTGGAAGTGATTCTCAACTTGTAGCGCCTGTAAAAATTAACAAAGATGCCTATATTGCAGCAGGCTCTACTATAACAAAAGAAGTCCCAGAGGGTTGCCTTGCTATAAGCAGGGTACCTCAGAGACACATAGAAGGTTGGTCAAAGAAAAAAATAAGGAAGACCTAATGTGTGGAATAATTGGCTATATTGGTGACAAAAAGGCTGTTTCAATTGTATTAGAGGGTTTAAAGAAACTTGAATACCGAGGTTATGATTCAGCAGGAATTGCTTGTTTAATTGATGAAAAGATAAAAATTATTAAATGTAAAGGGAAGATCAAAAATCTCGAAACCTTGGTAGATGAACAGTTAAATTCCTCTACTATAGCTATCGGTCATACTCGATGGGCAACTCATGGTAAACCTTCTGATGAAAATGCCCATCCCCATTGCTCAGGAGGAATTGTTTTAGTTCACAATGGAATCATAGAAAATTATGCCGAATTAAAAAGAGAACTCAAAAAGGATGGATACAAATTTATTTCCGAGACTGATACAGAGGTAATTGTTCATCTAATTAGAAAATACAGGGATAAATTACCTTTTGAAGAGGCTGTAAGAAAGGCAGTTTCCAAGCTAAAGGGTTCCTATGCCCTTGTCATAATGGATGAGAGAGAACCTGATCGCTTAATAGGTGTAAGAATGGAAAGTCCTCTGGTAATTGGTATTCTTAATGGTGAAAAATTTATAGCCTCAGATATTCCTGCTTTTCTCTCATATTGTAATAGAGTTATTTTTCTCGATGATGGTGAAATAGCAAGCCTTAAAAAAAGTGAAGTAAGGATATATAACTTTCAGGGAAAAGAAAAAAAGAAAAACCCAGTGACAATAAACTGGACAGCCAGTATGGCTGAAAAAGGTGGTTTTAAACACTTTATGCTTAAAGAAATCTATGAGCAACCACGAGCATTAGCTGATACAATAAGGGGAAGAATACTACCAGATGGATCAAGAGTTGTATTTAAGGAATGGGGTTTAAAGGAAGAAGAAATGGAGAAATTTAAGAAGATTTATTTAGTTGCCTGTGGCACCTCCTATCATGCTTGCCTTATTGGAAAATACATGATTGAGAATATTGCAAAAATACCTGTTGAGGTAGACATTGCTTCAGAATTCAGATATAGAAATATTCCCTTTCAAGAGGATTCTCTTTTTATAGCTATAAGTCAATCAGGAGAAACGGCCGATACTTTAGCAGCTTTGAGATTCGCAAAAAAATATGGTATCAAGACTCTTGCCATTTGTAATGTTCTGGGTAGTACCGCATCTCGTGAAGCTGATGCTGTTTTTTATACTCACTCTGGACCTGAGATAGGTGTTGCTTCAACAAAGGCCTTTACCTGTCAAATATCTGCCCTCTATATTCTAACCTTAGCCTTTGCCCAGTTGAAAGGGACTTTGCAGAAAGACCTTTTTCATAAATTTATAAAAGATCTTCTTCATCTTCCAACTCTTGCAGAAGAAGTTTTGAAATTAGATGATAAAATCCAAATATTAGCAAAAGAAGTTTATAGGAAGCCTAATTTCCTATATCTTGGTAGAGGACCTGCCTATCCTGTTGCACTGGAGGGAGCTCTTAAGTTGAAAGAAATATCATATATCCATGCAGAGGGTTATGCTGCTGGTGAAATGAAGCACGGACCTATTGCTTTAGTTGAGGAAGGCTTTCCAGTTGTATTTGTGGTTTCCTCTGATCAATATCTTGAAAAAACTATTTCTAATATGGAGGAAATTAAGGCAAGAGATGGTTTAATAATAACAGTTTCAGACAGCAAAGATGAGAAACTCAATAGAATCTCTGATAGATTTATATACGTGGAAGGTATTAACAGTTATCTAAATACAATTTTATTTACTATTCCGTTACAATTACTGGCATATTATGTGGCACTTTTAAGAGGATGTGATGTGGATCAACCAAGAAATCTTGCAAAAAGTGTTACTGTTGAATAAGTTAGTTTTTAAAATAAAATTAGAGGGGTAGAGCTATGAAAGATTTCCCCTTAAGGGATTTAAATCCTGCGCAACAAGAAGCAGTAATTTATTGTGAGGGGCCACTTCTTGTGCTCGCCGGGGCAGGAAGTGGAAAAACAAGGGTTATTACTTACAAGTATGCTTATCTAACAAAAGTCTTAGGTGTTTCACCCTCTTGTATATTTACTGTGACCTTTACGAATAAGGCTGCTGATGAAATGAAAGAGCGCATAAGTAAGATATGTAATGGTAATTGGAAAAATCATTGGATTGGAACATTTCATTCACTCTGTTTACGCATACTGAGAAATCATATTGATCAAATTGGGTATACTCGAGATTTCATTATCTATGATGAAGATGATCAATCCGCATTAATAAAGAGAATACTGAAAGAATTCAATATGCATGAGGCTCTTTGTAAGTGTGTAGTATCAAAAATAAGCAATCTGAAATCTAATCTCATATCAGCAGAACAATATGCATCTCAAATAGAGGGCTATGAATTTGAGGAGAGATTAGGCAGAATTTATGCAAAATATCAAAATGAATTGAAAAGATACAATGCTCTTGATTTTGATGATCTAATATTGATGGTAATAGACTTATTTAATGAAAGAGAGGACTTACTACAAAAGTATGCAGAGCATTTCAAATATATTCTTGTAGATGAATTTCAAGATACAAACAAATCCCAATACGTCTTACTTCAACTCCTCTGTAAATATCACCAAAAGATATGCGCTGTAGGTGATGATGATCAAAGTATTTATAGATTTAGAGGAGCTAATGTTTATAATATTTTAAATTTTGAAAAGGATTTCCCCAATGTAAAAATAGTTAAATTAGAGCAGAATTATCGTTCCTCAAAATATATAATAATGGCATCTTCTGCAATGATATCAAAAAATTTACTTAGGAAGCCAAAATCCCTCTGGACTGAAAGAGATTGGGGTGAAAAAATATATTATTGTCAATTAATGAATGAAGAAGAAGAGGCAAAATATATTGCTAAAAATATAAAAGAATTATATCTAAAAGGTGATTATGAATACAGAGATTTTGCAATCCTGTATAGACTTACTCTTCAGGCAAGAGCAATAGAAGAAGCCCTGAGAATGGAAGGAATACCCTATCAAGTTATAAGCGGAGTTAGTTTTTATCATAGAAAAGAGATTAAAGATGTAATATCTTACATGCGCTTTATACTAAATAAAGAAGATAATGTAAGCTTTTTGAGAATAATTAATACGCCGCCCAGAGGCATAGGAGCGTCAGCTTTATCAAAAATTGAAATAGAAGCAAAGAAGAATTCATGTTCTTATTATGATGCTATTAAAAAGATGGTGAAAGATGAGAGCATTCAGGAAAATTTAAAGGAAAAATTATCAGGTTTCATTAATTTAATAGAGAATTTATCTGCGAAGGAATACAAAACAGCAGCTTTAATGATAAAGGAAATTTTGAATGCTACTGCTTATTTAGAAGAGATTGAAGAAGACAGAATACAAAATGTATTGGAACTTCTGTCTTCAGCAGAAAAGCAAACAGTAAGAGAGTTTCTCGATAAGATATCTTTGATATCTTCTGTAGATACTTGGGAGAATAAAAAACAATATGTGTCCCTTCTTACATTACATGCAGCAAAAGGTCTCGAATTTTCAGTTGTCTTCATTGCTGGTTGTGAAGAGGGAATTATACCTTACTTTAAAGCAAAAGAAGATCCTGTTGAGATTCAAGAGGAAAGAAGACTATTTTATGTGGGAATGACAAGAGCTAAAGATATCCTTTTTCTAACGACTGCCAAGAATAGAAAGCTTTATTCTAAAGTTCAAAGCCAAGAACCTTCAAGCTTTATCAAAGATATACCTGGAGATTATTGCATTTGTATAAGAAAAGATTACTCTACCTTCAGTACAGCAAAGAAAGAGAAAGAAACAATAAAAGTTAAACCACCCTTTATGATTGGATGCAAAGTAAAACATCCTGTATGGGGCATTGGAGTAGTAAGAGACTGCTCAGGGGAGGGTGAAGATTTAAAAGTAGTAGTGAATTTCCCTGGCATAGGAGTAAAAAAGCTTGCACCAAAAATTGCAAACTTAGAGAGGGTATGATCATGAAAATATCAAAAGAAACAGTAAGTCATGTTGCACTTTTAAGTAGATTAGAACTTAAAGAAGGAGAAATAGAGCTTTATCAGCAACAATTAAGCAGAATATTGGAATATGTAGAAAAACTTAATGAAATTAATACTAATGATGTTGAACCTACATCCCATGTTTTATACCTAAACAATGTATTCAGAGAGGATGAGGTAAAGGCCTCTCTGTCAAGAGAAGAAGCATTGAGGAATGCTCCAGATTCCACAGATAAGTTTTTTAGAGTACCTAAGATTATAGACTAAATTTTATAAGTTTGGAGAGATAAATGTTAAGAAGTTTTCTAAGAGCTAAACTTCACATGGCAACAGTAACGGAGTCTAATTTGTTTTATGAAGGTTCAATAAGCATAGATATAGAATTATTGGAACTCGCAGGAATACTTCCCTATGAGAGGGTTTGGATAAGCAATATGAATAATGGCGAAAGATTTGACACTTATGTAATTCCTGCTGAAAAAGGTTCAAGAACTATAGGCTTAAATGGACCTGCTGCTAAAAAAGCCTCAGTAGGTGACAAAATTGTCATATTTTCCTATGGTTACCTTAGAGAAGATGAAATAGTCAAACATGAACCAAAGATAATAATTTTAAATGAAAATAATGAACCCATTAAAATTTATAATCCCAAATTAGTATTTTAACCTCAATAAAATTTTTACATTTATGCTAAAATTTCTGAATGGATATAATAAGCAAAAAGGTTTCTTTACCTAAAACAGGTAGCGTAAAGATAACTTTTTATAGAGACAGAAGAAGATCTACAAAAGATAAATCTTTCTTTTCTTTACCTTTTGAGGTTCAATTAATGGATAAAAATGCTCAGGGTGAGATAATCTATAGTCCTAATTTTCGCTCCTGTAGAATCCTTTGGAGCCTTTCTCCTGAAGAGGAAAGAGAAAGTGAAGAGATTGAGAATTTTATAAAGGAATTTCTTTTTGGTACTCTAATGTCTGTTACAGAACCTTTGACATCTCAGGAAGTAGAGATTATACTTAATAACTATCATGAATTTTTCAAAAACTCTATAAAATATAAAATTTCTGAACAAGGTAATTGTGAATTAACTATTCCCCTTGGGGGCAAAGAATCAAAACAAATAAAAATTATTCTTAGAAAAAAAGATACCGGCGATTTTGTTATTAGCGATGATGGGCTTATTCTAAGGCAATTTAGACCACATGAAAGGGGACAGAGAGAAAAAGTAATTTTTGCTGCTAAAAAATTAGGCATCGAAGTAAGAGATGAAGAATTATTTTTAGAGACATCCTCCATAGATTTGTCGGTAAACTTATATAAATTTATCCAAATAGTTTCAGCGGTGTATTTTTTTTACTTAATGTAAAATTGACTTGTTATTCTCTAAAATTTTAACATTCATAATATGAGTGACCGTAAGTTTGTTCACCTCCATCTTCATACAGAGTATAGTCTTTTAGATGGTGCCATAAGAATTGATGAATTAGTCCAACAGGCAAAAGCCTTCGGTATGCCTGCTGTGGCTATAACTGATCATGGAAACCTTTTTGGAGTTATAGAATTTTACAAAAAGTTCAAAAAAACAGGTATTAAGCCACTCATTGGATGCGAGGTTTATATGGCACCTCAGAGTCGTTTTGATAGATCAAAGCCCAGTAAAGATACAGGAATTTCCGAAGAAGCCTCTTACCATTTGACATTACTTGTGGAGCATGAAGAGGGATATGAAAATCTCACAAAGTTAATAACCTCTGCCTATTTAGAGGGTTTTTATTATAAACCTCGTATTGATATGGAGATATTAAGCCAACATTCTAAAGGATTAATTGCCTTATCAGGTTGTTTGAAGGGAGAAATTCCATATCACCTTATCCAAGGAAACATAGATAAAGCTGAAGAAACAGTCAAGAAATTATATGAAATATTTCAAGATAGATTCTATTTAGAAATTCAACCCAATAACATACCAGAGCAGGAAATAGTTAATAGGGAATTAATTCGGTTTTCTAAAAAATTCAAAATTCCTCTCGTTGCCACAAATGATTGTCATTATCTAAGAAAATCAGATGCGAAAGCCCATGAAATACTTCTATGTATTCAAACAGGTAAAACCATAAAAGATGAAAAGAGAATGAAGTTTCAAACTGAAGAATTTTATTTTAAATCTCCTGAAGAGATGTTTTTAGCCTTTAATGAAATTCCTGAAGCAATTAAAAATACTTTGGAAATAGCTGAGAGATGTAATTTCCAATTTAATCTTGGAGATTATAAAATTCCTACCTATCAAGTACCATCAGGGTATAGTCCTGAAAGTTATCTAAGAGAATTGGCAACAGAGGGTTTAAAAGAAAGATTCAATGGCACTATTCCTGATGAATACTATAAGAGACTTGAGAGTGAATTAGCAGTTATAACAGAAATGGGTTTTGCCTCTTATTTTCTGATTGTATGGGATTTTATAAATTATGCGAGAAAAAATTCCATCCCTGTAGGACCTGGTAGAGGTTCTGCTGCAGGAAGTCTTGTTGCTTATGCTCTTCATATAACTGATATAGATCCTATAAAATATGGACTTTTGTTTGAGAGATTTTTAAATCCTGAGAGAGTAAGCATGCCTGATATAGATATAGATTTTTGTAAGGATCGTAGAGAAGAGGTGATTAAATATGTATCGGATAAATACGGAAAAGACAAGGTGGCCCATATAATAACTTTTGGAACTATGGCAGCAAAAGCAGTAGTAAGAGATGTAGGAAGAGCAATGAATATTCCTTATGGAGAGGTAGATAAAATTGCAAAAATGATCCCTAATGCTTGTTCCTCTCTTGGTCAAGCCTTAGAATTAGAACCAAAACTAAAGGAACTATACAGAAAAGATCCCACTATTAAAGAACTTTTTGATATCTCCCTGAGATTAGAAGGATTAGCAAGACATGCATCCCAACATGCTGCAGGTGTAGTTATCTCTCCAGAACCCTTAGACAAATTCATGCCTCTTTATAAAAATCCTGGTGAAGACAATATTATAACCCAGTTTGATATGAAAGCTCTTGAGAACATAGGACTATTGAAATTTGATTTCTTAGGACTCAAAACGCTTACAGTTATTAATGATATAGTGCAATACGCAAAAAAAAATAAAAAGGAAATAAATATTAATAATATTCCCCTTGATGATCCTGAAACTTATCAACTTTTGTCTTCAGGACAAACAATTGGTGTTTTCCAGCTTGAAAGCAGAGGTATGAGAGAGTTGTTACAGAAAATGCAACCAGAGAGATTTGAAGACTTAATTGCTCTTGTAGCCTTATTTAGGCCAGGTCCCTTAGGAAGTGGAATGGTAGATGACTTTATTAAGAGAAAAAAGGGATTAATATCCATTGAATATGATTTACCAGAGCTTAAGGATATCCTTGATGAAACCTATGGGGTAATTCTATATCAGGAACAAGTTATGAAAATTGCCAATGTAATTGCTGGATTTACCATGGGACAGGCCGATGTATTAAGAAAAGCCATGGGTAAAAAAATAGAAGAATTAATGATTGAGCTAAAATCAGATTTTATAAAAGGTGCTCTATCAAAAGGTATATCTGAAGAAAAAGCTGAATCCCTCTTTAACCTTATGGCTGCTTTTGGAAAATATGGTTTTAACAAATCCCATTCAGCAGCATATGCATATCTTTCTTACATTACTGCTTATTTGAGAGTACATTATCCTTTAGAATTTTTTGCTGCAAACCTCTCTAATGAAATGGGAGATACCAATAAAATACTGAAATTTTTAAACGAGTGTAAAGCTATAGGAATAGAAATAAAGGGACCAGACATAAATGAAAGTGAACGATTTTTTACTATTAGTGAGAATTCAATTAGATTTGGACTGGAGGCTGTGAAAGGAGTAGGAGGATCAGCCTTAGAGTGCATTCTTAAGGAAAGACAGAAGGGCAGATTTAAATCTTTGGAAGATTTTCTAACAAGGGTAGATACAAAAAAAGTTAACAAAAAGGTAGTGGAATCACTAATAAAAGCTGGAGCTTTTGACTCCTTATATCCGAATTATTCTCCTCATGAGGCAAGAGCTAAGGCAATGGATGAGATGAATTTCAATAAAGGAAAAGCTTTATCAAAAGGATTATTTCATATAGAAGAGAAAATTGAAGCTTGGGAGGAGGAAAAATTATTATCAGAAGAAAAGAATGCTCTTGGATTTTATCTAAGTGGGCATCCCGTAGAAAATTTAAGACCTTTATTGAAAAAGAAAAAAATCCTTTCAATTGGTGAAATAATTGATATAGAGGACGAAGAACTCACAGAAGAAAAAGAAGATGCTTTTGAGGTAAGTATTGCTGGCATAGTGGAGAAAGTAAGCAGTAAAGCAAAGGACAAGGGAGTAATAGGATATGTAACAATTGGAGATGAGACAGGAATTTTGGAGGTAGTCATTTATCCTGAACTGTTTAAGAAATTTAGAGAAATTTTAAAAGAGAGTAATTTAGTATTAATTAAGGGAGTTTTAACTAAAAATGGAGAATCAGCTAAGTTTTTTGCACGAGAGATTGAAGAGATAAAAAAAGAAGATCTAAAGATAAGATATGAAATCAGAGTGGATTGCCAAATCCAAGAGAAAGGGGAAGAGATAATAAAAAAAATTAGAGACTTACTAAGAATAAGTGAAAATGGAGATGCTAATCTATATATATCTTTAGATTTCCCTGAATATTGTGTTACAATTTTAAGTCCCTTTCAGCCTTGTTCTGATTTGCCTTTTAAATTAAAAAACATAGAAGGATGTGAGGTAAGAATTTTATGAGATTCTATTTAGACTTCGAAAAACCCATTCAAGAATTAGAACTTAAAATTGAAGAATTAAAAAAACTCTCTGATGACAGCGACATTGATTTATCTCAAGAGATAAAAAAGATAAATAAAAAACTGAAGGATTTACGAGTTGAAATTTTCTCGAATTTAACTCCTTGGCAAAAAACTCAGCTTGCAAGACATCCCGAGAGACCCTACACCTTAGATTATGTCTCAATGATATTTGATGAATTTATAGAATTACATGGAGACAGAAGATTCGGTGATGATCCTGCAATAGTGGCAGGTATAGGAAAAATAGAAAAGCGTTCTTTTGCTATAGTTGGGCATCAGAAAGGAAGGACTGTAAAAGAAAGAGTCTACAGAAATTTTGGTCAAGCTCATCCTGAAGGATATAGAAAAGCTCTAAGAATAATGAAATTAGCTGAAAAATTCTCTATACCCATAATTACTATGATAGACACACCCGGTGCATATCCTGGCATAGGAGCAGAACAGAGAGGTCAAGCAGAAGCTATTGCAACAAATCTTATGGAAATGTCTCTAATTAAATCACCTATAGTAGCTGTAGTAATTGGAGAAGGAGGCAGTGGAGGAGCTTTAGCATTGAGTGTATGCGATAAAATTCTTATGCTTGAATACTCTGTATATTCAGTTATATCACCAGAAGGTTGTGCAGCAATTTTATGGAAGAAAAATTCTGAAGTAAGCGTGGAAGAATATGCAAAAGCAGCGGAAGAATTGAAACTAACTGCTCAACACTTAAAAGATTTTAATATAATTGATGAGATTATCCCTGAACCCTTAGGTGGTGCTCATAGAGATCCACAAGATATGGCAAAAAGAATTAAGGCATCTATTTTGAATGCCTTTGATGAATTACAAAATAAAAGCATAGAAGACTTGCTAAAAGAAAGATATCAAAAATTTAGAAAAATAGGAAATTTTTGGGATAAAAAAAATAACATTTCGAAGAAAAATTAGTTTCAACATTATTCATATCACTTCCTTCAAACAGAAGGGTAAATATCTGCCTTAACCAATAACTTATCCCTTAAAGGTAATAAATTTTTACAAAAAGAGCGATTGAAATTTTCATATTCTTTGTTAAATCTTTTAAATCTTTGATGTTATAGGGCGGGTCTGAATTCGCCTCCTTGTTTTACTTGGGGATTTTAAGAGAAAGCTTTCCGAACTTTATTGCGAGAGTTCCTTTGTTTTGTCCCTTTGTATACTCCCGAGAGTTTTGCTTTAAGTATAATTCTCTTTTTTGTGCATCAGCTAATTTAGAAGACCTTCCATAAGACTAATACCCTTTCTTTCCTATCATTACGACCAGTCCTTCGGACTGCTCGCAATGACATCCTTTTCTGTCATTGCGAGGACGCCTTTGGCGTCCGAAGCAATCCCAGTGATTGCCACGGTTCACTTCGTGAGGCTTGCATTGACAAAGAGGGGCAATGACAGCATTGAAATAGCTTTAAGGGTATAGAAAAGATGAGAAAAAGCACCTATTGACATTAAGACTAATAGATGGTAAAAATTAGGAAATAGCAGAATTATGATTTACGTAGGAGGTCATCATGGAGATAGAGAAGATTGCAGAGAAGTTGAAGGACTTAATCATTGGAGAGATAAGAGAGGAGTTTAGGGAGTTTAAGTCATCTGTAACTGGTGAGCTTGCTGGATACAGGCTTGCTATAGAGTCTATGAATGGAAGGATATCAGGTATAGAGGCAAGGCAAGCAGCCTTAGAGTCTGAAATA
>CALDSV010000066.1 GCA_937924475.1 uncultured bacterium | reverse complement strand
ATTAAAATTTTACATTGACAAAATAAAAAATTTTTCATTAATATATAAAGTTTGCAGGGACTTTGTCTCTGTTTTATCTCCTTGGGAGGAGGGAGAAAATTGTATGCTTTAGGGACCCATCTTTTAATTGAATTGAAAGACTGCAATCCCGAGATCCTCAAAGATCTCGAAAGTGTTCAAAAGATTTTAGTAGATGCAGCAAAAAAAGCCAATGCAACCATAATCAATATCAATTTCCATGAATTTAGTCCTTTTGGTATTAGTGGTGTAGTTGTTATTGCCGAATCTCATCTTACTATTCATACTTGGCCTGAATATGGTTTTGCAGCTGTTGATGTTTTTACCTGTGGAGATACAATTAAGCCTGAAATAGCAGCTCAATACATTGTGGAAGCTTTTGAATGTAAAAATCCATCGATTGTTGAGATGAAAAGGGGTATAATATCTCACAAAAACGAAAAATTGCCTCATAAGATTTGTTATGAAGAATACCAAATGGTATATTGAAGAAACAACAGAAAATGAGATTATACTTCATTCTCTGAAGGAGATAATTTATGCTGGTAGTTCTCCTTATCAGAGAATAGAAGTAATTAGGACAGGCAACATGGGTAAATGCCTTTTTCTGGATGGGAAAATACAGTCATCCGAGTTAGATGAATTTATATATCACGAAGCATTAGTCCATCCAGCCATGTTCTTGTCTAATAGACCTGATCGTGTCCTTATTGCTGGCGGAGGAGAAGGTGCCACTGTCAGAGAAGTTTTAAAGCACCCTGTAAGTGAAGTGATTATGGTAGATCTTGATGAAGAAGTGGTAAAGATTTGTAAAAAGATTCTTCCTGAGTGGAACAATGGCGCTTTCGATGATCCACGAGTAAAAGTAATAATAGATGATGCAAGAGCTTATTTAGAAAAGATAGAGGATTATTTTGATGTCATAATAATTGATTTGCCAGAACCAACAGAGGGTGGACCTTCATATTTATTATACACAAAAGAATTTTATGAAAAAATATATAGAGCATTAAAAAATGATGGGATTATGGTAACGCAAGCAACTTCAACTTCCATAAATAATCTCCTTGTTTTTGTCTCAATAGTTAGAACTATTAAGGAAGTCTTTCCATATGTAAAACCATACATTGCTAACATTCCTTCTTTTTTTGCACCTTGGGGGTTTGTACTTGCCTCAAAATCAATAAATCCAGATAGGATTAACTTAAAGGAGAAATTGTCAAAATTTAATGGTTTTTTGAAATTTTTTGATTACGACACTTATATTGGAATGTTTAGCCTGCCTAAATACATTAAAGAAGCTATTAAAGAAAGAGGGGTAATAATTCGTGATAATTCCCCTCTTTCTTTTTATTAATCTTTTTTCCTATTTGGCAAAACAGATAATCCTATTAATTCTTTCCCCTCAAGAAGCTGCAGAGCAGCTCCACCACCAGTAGATATGAATGAAATAGAATCGCTTACACCTGCTTTGTGAACAGCATAGTCTGTATCGCCTCCGCCTACAATGCTAAAAGCATAAGAGTCTGCTACAGCATGTGCGATAGCAAAAGTACCACGAGAAAATGCATCTATTTCGAACACTCCCATGGGGCCATTCCACAGAATTGTCTTAACATCATGAAGAGCTTCAGTAAAAAGTTTTACCGATGCAGGCCCGATATCTAATCCTCTCCAGCCAGGCGGTATCTCTTGAACTGGAACAATCTTAGTTTCCGCCCCTGGTTCAATGCTCTGAGCAATTACAACATCTACAGGCAAATAAAATTTCACTTTGTTTTTACGAAGCTTTTCCATTATTTTGATGGCAAAATCAATCATTTCTTCTTCTACAAGTGAATTACCAACTTCGTAACCCATGGCCTTTATGAAGGTAAAAGCCATCCCACCTCCTACTATGACCTTATCAGCTTTATCAGCAAGATTTTCCAGAACTCCGATTTTTCCACCCACCTTAGCTCCTCCAAGAATTACTATAAAGGGTCTGATAGGTGCTTCAATAGCTCCTTTTAGGTATTCTATTTCTTTCTTTAGTAAAAATCCTGCTGCTGCAGGAATAAATTTTGGAATACCTACTATTGAGGCATGAGCTCTATGAGAAGCACCAAAAGCATCATTTACATAAAAATCAGCTAATGAAGCAAGAGATCTTGCAAATTTTTCATCATTTTTTTCTTCTTCAATATGAAACCTTAGGTTTTCAAGTAATACTACATCTCCTTCTTTCATTTTTGAAATGATGTTTTCTACCTGAGAGCCTACACAATCTGGAGCAAATAAGACTTCCTTATTTAGAAGCCTTTGAAGTCTTCTTGCCACAGGGGCTAAGGAGTATTTAGGATCTACTTTACCTTTTGGTCGTCCTAAATGGGAAGCTAAAATTACCTTTGCTCCTTCATCAATGGCGTAATTTATGGTGGGTAAGGTTGAACGAATTCGTCTATCATCAGTTATCATTAAATTAGCATCAAGAGGAACATTAAAGTCTACTCTTATAAAGAGTCTTTTACCTTTTATGGGTAAATCCTCAATAGTTAATTTCCCAAAAGAATTGTTAAAAGGTGCCATATTTAACCTCCTGATTAAATTTTACTCATTAGATAAAGGATAAGGTCTCTTACTCTACAACTATAGCCATATTCATTGTCATACCAAGCTATAACTTTTACAAGTTTTCCCTCTATTACTTTTGTCAGGATGGAATCAACAATTGAAGAATAGGTAGAACCATTATAGTCAACAGATACAAGTGGTTCTTCACTATAGAATAAAATACCTTTTAATTCTTCTTCCGAAGCTTTTCTGAGAGCTTCATTAACATCCTTTTCTGTAACCTCTTTACTAACTTGAGCAACCAAATCTACTAACGAAACATTAGGGGTAGGTACTCGAATAGCAAAACCATCAAGCTTTCCTTTAAGTTCTGGTAAAACCTTCCCCACTGCCTTTGCAGCACCAGTTGTTGTGGGAATCATAGAGAGGGCTGCTGCTCTTGCTCTTCTTAAATCTTTATGAGGTAGATCAAGAATTCTTTGATCATTTGTATAAGCATGAACAGTAGTTGCAAAACCTCTTTCAATTACAAAATATTCATGTAATACTTTCGCTACAGGAGCAAGACAGTTTGTAGTGCAGGAAGCATTAGATATTATTTTGTGAATTGAGGGATCCAGAAGATGATTATTTACACCCATGACAACCGTTATATCTTCTTCCTTTGCTGGAGCAGTAATGATAACCCACTTTGCACCTGCATTTAAATGTTTAGAAGCTCCGGCTCGGTCTGTAAATCTGCCGGTTGACTCTACCACAATATCTACATTTAAATCTCCCCAAGGTATTCTCTCTGGTGATACTTCAGAAAAAACTTTAATTTCCCTACCGTTAATCAGTAGGTTATTTCCAATGGCTTTCACTTCCCCTTTAAATCTACCATGAACTGAGTCATATTTTAGTAAATGGCTAAGAGTATTAGAATCCGTTAAGTCATTTATTGCAACTATTTCAATATTCTCAACATCTTCGCACGCACGAAAAAATAGCCTTCCTATTCTTCCAAAACCATTGATGCCTATCTTTAAAGCCATGGTATTACCTCCCTTACTAAATTATTTAATAAAGCTGTTTATAATCATACCAGTAAGTAATTTAGGATAAAAGTATGTGGATTTAGGAGGCATTCTAAGACCTTTGAGGGCAACTTTTTCTATGTACTCAACAGGTGTGGATCTTAAGACAAAAACCACATCACATTTTTTTCCATCTATTAATTTCATTGCTTTATTTATATCTATATCATAACAAATTTCTCGATTAGGAAAAAGCCTTTTCAAAATAGCTTCTTCTAAAATAGCCACGTCAAGAATTCTTATTTCCTCTGGCATATAATCCAAAGAAGGACCTGTGTATTTCAATAGATACCACTTTTTATCACTTAAATAAACACCAAAACTCGAAGGACCTTCTTTTTCAATAAACTCTTCTATATCTGATATTTTCCTATCAATTTCTTTAATTAAAAAATTTCTATCTCTAAACAATATCTCTTTTACACTAAGGGGAGTGGACATTAAACGATGGGTAGGTAATATTAAATAACCGTTGTCTTCAATGTTTGCCAAAAACATCAAAACATAACTCCAGGGCGAGTCCTTTACATGGGGATAGAGATTGTCCATTTCTTTTTTAAAATCTAAAGCTACTTCATATCTATGATGACCATCTGCAATAAATAAGGGTTTATCTGTAAATTCATTAATAATATTTTTTATCTTGGATTCATCGGAGATTTTATACAAACTGTGAACATTGCCATCTAAATCTTTAGCTTGTATGTAAGGAACTTTCGTTTCTTCCAATATTTTTGAGGTTATTCTTTCTTTTGATCTATAGATAGTAAAAATAAGGGAAGTATTTGCCATGCAAGCTCGCATTAGATTAAGCCTGTCTTCCTTTGGTTTAGAATAGGTCTGTTCATGAGGATATATTCCTTGTCCCAGTTCTTCAAGTCTTACTAAAGCAATTAAACCTCTAAGAAGTTTATTTCTATTTTTATAGGTGTAATTTATCTCATAGCAATAAAAACAAGGACTGTCATCCTGAATAAGTATACCCTCTTGAAGCCATTTATGAAAAATATTTTTTGCAATAGCATATTTATCGTTGAAATTATCACTTTTGCCATGGTCAATTCTAATAATATTATAGGGACTTTTTCTGTAAAGTTCCTCCCTTAAATCCTCTGAGATAATATCATAGGGAGGACACATAACTTCGTCACCAGATACTCTTTTGGGATTATATAAAATACCTTTGAAAGGTTTTATTATAGCCATAGGTTTTATGATAACATTTAATTTTGAATGAGCTCAACTAAATTTCTATTTAATGAGACTTTCAAAGTCTATATTTTTCAGAGCAGTCTCTCCTATCTTGTCTTTGTTTAATTCTGTAAGATAGGGCATAGTTCCCAAAAAAGGAATGTCAAGTATTTCTCTAAGAATATCAAGATTAGTTTTTTCTGATATATCGTCCTTTATAAGGTTTGAGTAATTTATAATAAAGCCTTTAATGGGAATCTTCTTATTATTTAATGCCTCTACAGTAAGCAAAGTATGATTTATGGTTCCTAAGGTTGGTCTACATACAACTATAGCCTCTAAATCCATGTCTTTAATAAGATCTCTAACAAAATAAAAGGATTTTGTTTTTTTTCTCTTTCCTTGTGTAATAGGAACCATCAAGCCACCTACTCCTTCTACTAAAAGATAATCATATTTTTTCTTAAGTGTCTCAAAAATTTTGAAAATTCTATCCATATCAATTTCAATATCTTCCAACCTTGAGGCTACTAAGGGACTCGCAGGGGTTTCAAACTTTATTGGTGTAACAAGTTCCAAAGAATCATTCATTTCAGCCATATCTCTAAGAAACATGCCATCAGAGGGCAGTAGAATTCCATCTTTATTTAGACAACCTGTTTCAAAAGGTTTCATAGCGCCGATTTTTAGTCCTTTTTTGATGAATCCTCTTAATATGGCAGCACTCACAATTGTCTTACCAACTGAGGTATCGGTACCAGTTATAAAATAACCAGCTTTCATAGGAGAACCTCCTTTTAAAGATTTATATCGTTATATGGTATAATGTTGTATACATTAAAGGCAACCTAAAAGGGAGGAACAGGTGATAAGATTTGAAGAATTACAGATGAAAATTATGGATGCTTCCAAAAATTATCTGGAAGTTTTTGATATGTCTACTCTTATAGA
>CALDSV010000065.1 GCA_937924475.1 uncultured bacterium | reverse complement strand
AATCTTCTTATAAATGGTTCCTCTGGAATCGCTGTTGGTATGGCAACTAATATTCCTCCTCATAACTTAAGGGAGATAGTAGATGCTCTGCTATTTTTACTCCAAAATTCTCAAGCTTCTGTTGAAGAATTAATGATGTTTGTTAAAGCACCGGATTTTCCCACCGGTGGAATTATCTACGGTATAGAGGGTATTAGGGATCTCTATCTTACTGGTAAGGGTTTAATCAAGATAAGAGCTAAGGTTAAGATTGAAAAGGAGGCAAAAGGTAAAAAAGGAAAGGAAAATTCTCTTTATGAGCATGAATTAGAGGGTAGAGCCTTTAAAGAGAGAATTGTTATAACAGAAATTCCTTATCAGGTTAATAAAGCAAGATTAATAGAAAAAATCGCAGAACTTGTAAGAGAGAAAAGAATTGAGGGAATAACTGAAATTAGAGATGAATCAAATAGAGAAGGCATAAGGATAGTTCTTGAATTAAAAAAAGGAGAGATGCCTGAAGTTATTCTAAATAATCTCTATAAGCATACCCAAATGGAAGCAACCTTTGGCGGAATTATGCTATCTATAGTAGATGGTCAGCCTAAAATTTTAAATCTAAAAGAAATGTTAGAAGAGTTTCTTAAACATAGAAAGGATGTAATTCTTAAGAGAACTGCTTTTGATCTAAGGAAGGCTGAACATCAGGCTCACATATTAGAGGGATTAAAAATAGCTGTGGAAAATCTTGATGAAGTAATTTCCATAATAAGGAGATCTAAAAATCCTGAAGAAGCGAAGAATAGATTACAAGAGAGATTTCCACTTACAGAAATTCAAGCTCAAGCAATTCTTGATATGAAACTACAGAGGCTTACTGGTTTAGAGAGAGAAAAGATCATACAAGATTATGGGGCTATTCTCAAAGAAATTGAAAGACTAAAATCAATTTTGGAAAGTGAAGAATTGGTGAGACAAATTATTAAAGAAGAACTTATTGAAATAAAAGAAAAATACGGAGATGAAAGAAGAACTGAAATTAATAAAGAGACAAAAGATATTAGACCAGAAGATCTCATTCCAGAAGAGGATATGGTAATTACCCTCACTCATCTTGGTTATATAAAAAGAACACCTTTAAGTGATTATAGGAGCCAAAAAAGAGGGGGCAAGGGATTAACTCCTATGGAAACAGTTTCTGAAGACTATTTAGATGCTGTTTTGATTGGTTCAACTCATGATCACATATTATTTTTCAGTAATTTTGGAAGAGTTTATTGTTTGAAAATTTATCAAATTCCTGAGGCTGGAAGGCTTTCAAAAGGCAAAGCAATTGTTAATTTATTATCTCTACAAGAAGGTGAGAAAATCTCCACAGCTCTTGTTTGTAAAGATCTTGAAGAGGGATATCTTACTATGTTTACCAAAAGGGGACTTGTTAAGAAGACTTCTCTGGAAGAATTTAAAAACATCCGGTCTAAGGGAGTTATTGCAATTGACCTTGAAGAAGGAGATGAACTCATTTCAGCCAGAAAAACTAATGGGACAAGTGATCTTATTATGGCAACCAAAAAAGGTATGTCTATAAGGTTTAATGAGAGAGACGTAAGAGCCATGGGACGTTCTGCAAAGGGTGTTATAGGAATTAGAATTTCTCAAGATGATGAGGTGGTTTCTGGTGACATGGTATCGGAAAAATCTTTTATTTTCACCATCTCAGAAAGAGGAATTGGCAAGAAAACTTCAATGGATGAGTATCCTCTACAGAGAAGAGCTGGAATGGGCGTAAGAAATATGAAACTTAATGAAAAAACAGGTTCTGTAGTAGCAGCTATGCAGGTTAGAGAAGATGAAGAGATAATTCTGTGCAGTAACAGTAAAATGATAAGGCTGAAGGTATCCAATATTCCCACCAGAGGAAGAAATACTATGGGAGTAAGATTAATAGACCTTGGAGCACAAGATATTGTTGTAAGTGTTGGAAGAATTTTTGAAGGAGAAGAAGATGTCAATATATAATCTTGAACATTTTTTTAATCCCAAAAGAATAGCAGTCATTGGCGCAGATAATATTCCAAACACAATAGGGTATACTGTTTTTAGAAATCTCATAGGAGAAGGATACAAAGGAATAGTTTATCCTGTAAATCCCAAATATGACGCTGTCCAGGGAGTTGAAGCCTATAAATCCCTCAGTGATATATCTAAGGATATTGATCTTGCAATTATAGCAAAAGATTGTGAATCCAATCTTATTGAAATTCTTGAAGAATGTGGGCAAAAGGCAGTTAAAGGAGTAATATTATTTTGTCCTGATTTCAGAACAAAGATTAAAGATGCAATTCTATTAGAGGGAAAGATTGAAGAAATCCATAGAAAATACGGTTTTAGACTATTAGGTCCAAATACTCTTGGTTTTATCCGTCCCGGATTAGGTATAAATGCCAGTCTTTTTAGAAGAAAATTAAATAAGGGTAATATTGCCCTTATAGCTCAAAGTGCAACCCTATCTACAGCCCTATTGGACAGAGCAGCAGATAAAAATATCGGATTTAGTTATTTTGTATCCTTAGGCTCTGACATAGATATAGATTGTGCTGATCTAATAGATTTTTTTGGAGTAGATGCATCCACCAGAGCAATAGTCATATATATGCAGTCAATAAAAAGTGGAAGAAAATTTATGACTTCTGCTCGTTCTTTTGCCTTTTCAAAGCCTATTGTAATTGTTAAGTCAGGTAAATTTGTTGAATCCCTTGAGATTGCTCTAACCCATTCAGGACTGCTTGCTGGAGAGGATAAGGTTTATGAAGCGGCTTTTAAAAGAGCAGGAGCAGTAAGGGTTGATGAGACACTTGATATGTTTTATATCACTGAAACTTTATCCAAACAGAGAAGACCCAGAGGTAATAAATTAGCAATTATAACTAATGCAGGTGCACCTGCTGTAACAGCTGTAGATAGTCTTTTAAAGCTTGGTGGGCAATTGGCGGATTTTTCTGAAGAGACCAAAAAGGAATTAGAAGGTAATGTTCCAACTCGTTTCATTAGAAATCCTCTTGATCTAATCTCCAATGCAACAGCTGTTGATTATGAAAGGGCCTTGAGAATTATTCTTAAGGATAAAAATGTAGATGCTGTTTTAGTAATGTTGGCACCTTCCTTAGGTACATCTCCTGAGGAGACAGCAGAGATAGTAGCCAAAGTGGCAAAAGAATCACCTTATAAACCCGTATTAACAAACTGGATGGGAGCAGAACTTGTACAAAAAGGCAGAGAAATATTAAACAGTCACGGAATACCAACTTTTGTAACACCTGAGCAAGCAGTAAGGACATTTATGTACATGTATCGGTATGATTTTAACCTTAAACTCCTTCTTGAAACACCGCAAACGATTCTTCAAAATCTTCAATTCGAAACTTCAAAAGCAGAGAGGATAATTGACAATGCTGTAAATGAAGGAAGACCCATACTGACCTTCTTTGAAACCTCGGAAATTCTTAATGCTTATAGTATTCCTGTTGTTCTTACAAAAAAGGCTGATAATATTGAAGAACTTAAGAAAGCCATTTCAGAAATAGGTTATCCTGTAGTTTTAAAGATTGACACTCCGAAAATAATTCATAAATTTAAAAAAGGGGGAGTAATACTTGATGTAAGAGATGAGCTGGAAGCAGTAGAGGGCTTTAAGTGGTTAAAAAAATTAGCCCAAGAAAATGGAGATCCTTCTGCTTCAGTAATTATTCAACCCATGGTTATTACCTATGGTTATGAAATAGCAATTGGAGCAAAAAAAGATCCTACCTTTGGAACAGTCATTCTCTTTGGAACTGGCGGGAATCTTTTAGAAGCCTTAGAAGATTATTCCATCGGACTTCCTCCTCTTAACCAGACCTTAGCCCGAAGGTTAATGGAAGAAACAAAGATTTATAGATATTTAAATAAGTACTCCTATTATAACGATGTTTTAAGAAGTCTGGAAGAAACCTTAGTAAAATTTTCCTACCTAATTTCTGATTTTCCTCAAATAAAAGAGTTTGATATAAATCCTTTATTTATAACTGATTCAGATATTTTCGCACTGGACTGCAGTATTATTTTGGACAAGACCGCTCCAAAGAAAAAGACTGTTGTAAAAGGTGAATTTTGTCCTCCTCATTTGAGCATCTGTCCTTATCCTGTCCACCTATATAAAGAGGTGGAACTCAAAGATGGCATGAAGGCTATTGTAAGACCAGTTAAGGCTGAAGATGAAAGATTGATAAGTGATTTACTTTCAAGATGTTCTGAAAGAACAATAAGTCTTAGGTTTTTTCAAAGAGCAATAGATTTAAGGCATGAGAATATATGCAAATTTTGCCAGATAGACTATTATAGAAATTTAGCATTTGTCTGTGTTATAAAGGATGGAAATGTTGAAAAAATAATAGGTGATGTTAGACTCTCTCGGGATCCTGATGGAACAGACGCTGATATGGCAATATTAGTAGAAGATGAGTATCAAGGTAAAGGAGTTGGGAAAGCACTATGCACTTATGCAATTGAAGTAGCAAGAGATCTTGGAGTAAAGAGAATTTGGATGGATATTTTAAGAATAAATACCTACATGTTAGGACTTGCTGAAAGATTGGGTTTTGCTAAACACTCTGTGGAAGAGGATAGTGTAAAAGTCTTATTAAATCTTGACCATAATGCATGAATGAGAGACTTTTAATAGTTGATGGTAATGATGAGTTAAGAGAAAATTTGAGTGATTATTTAAAAAAAGAGGGATTTAATGTTGATAGCGCCCCCAATTTTCAGCAGGCTCTCAATATTTATTCTTCCTTTCTTCATGATATTGTAATTATTGAAATAGAGTTATCCGATGGTGATGGAATAGAGTTAGCAAGCAAAATTAGATTTTTGAATCCAAATGTAAAGGTTATTCTTATAACTTCTTATCCATCTCTAAGTTCAGCTCTGAAAGCAATAAAAATAAAAGTGGAAGATTATATAGTCAAACCTTTTGTATATGAAGAAATAAAGGTAAGTTTATCCAAATTAATCAAAAAAACAAAAATTGAAGAACAAAGGGAAAAACAACAAAACTTAGAAAACCAAAAGGAAATTTTTCCCATTATAGGTGAATCTGTGGAGATAAAACTTCTGTTTGAAAAAATAAAAAAAATTGCCAATACTCCTACTAATGTGTTACTTCTCGGCGAGACAGGTACAGGTAAAGAGCTATTTGCAAGAGCAATTCATGAATCCAGTTATAGAAAGAAAAAACCTTTTGTAGCTATAAACTGTGCAAGTCTTCCTGAAAATCTTCTTGAAAGCGAACTTTTTGGTTTTGTAAAAGGAGCATTCACAGGAGCAACCACAGACAAGAAAGGTCTCCTTGAAATCGCTGATGGAGGCACGGTCTTTCTTGATGAAATAGGAGATTTGCCATTAAGTCTCCAAGCAAAGCTACTCAGAGTATTGGAAGACAAGGAAATTCGTCCTTTGGGAAGTGTAATAAGTAAAAAGGTTGATCTAAGATTTATCTCTGCTACTAATAAAGATCTCATCGAAGCTGTGAAAGAGAGTAAATTTAGAGAGGATCTCTTTTTTAGATTAAATGTCATTACAATTCATATCCCTCCCTTAAGAGAAAGAGGAAGGGATATTGAGATACTTGCTCATCATTTTATGCGAAAATTTGCTATAAAAATGGGTAAGAATCTAAAAAAAATAGATCCCCAAGCAATTAAACTACTTTATAAGCATTCTTGGCCCGGTAATATAAGAGAGTTGCAAAATGTTATTGAACAGGCTGTAGTGTTTTGCGAGACAGATACCATATTGCCTGAGAATCTTCCTGATTATATTAGATCTCATGAGAAATTTTTCGAAAAAGCAAAGGAAATTCCCTTACTCTCTATCGAGGAATATACAAAAGAATTTATTCTTAAATATCAATCTCTTTATAATGAACAAGAACTTGCCGATATGCTTGGCATCACAAGAAAAGCTTTATGGGAAAAGAGAAAAAAATGGGGAATTTCCAGGCCCAGCTAAGTTCGAGTTTTATGAATAATTAAAATTAAATAAGCCCTTTAAAATAATTATAGCCTTCTGTCAACTGTTTTTAAGATGTTAAATTGTCCTTTAATAATTTAATCTTTTTAAGCACCTTTCTCTTTCTTAGTCATTATAACACCTTAGGTAAAGAGGAAAGAGGGGATTGCCTCGCAAAGGTGCATATGCTTTGAAAGTTAAATTGCTTCATGGCTTAAGCTTCATGCAATAACATATAAAAAAGTATCCTCAAAATAATTGCTTAGAAAAACATGATTTGCTATGAATTATAAGGGAATAAGCCCTGTAAACTGTAAGTGAGAGAGTAAATAAAGATTTAAGCCTGCCAGGAGGCAGGCTTTTGATTATTTAATTTTTCTAATCTTTTACATATTCTGTGGCTGTTCTTCCAATTTCCTTTGCAAATTCAGCAATTCCGCCTTTAAACTGAAAAGCATTATTAAATCCAATTGCTCTTAGAGCTATTGTAGCAGCTGCTGCTCTGTCACCGGTGTGGCAAAGAACTGCTATCTTTTTATCCTTAGGAAGCTTTTTAAGATTCTCAGGCTTAAAAAGTTCATGCATAGGTATTAACAAAGAGCCCTTCCAAACAGGAGCAATTAGCTTTTGCTCAGCAGGAGTTCTTATGTCAAGAATTACAAAATCCTCTTTCTTTTTAATCATCTCAAGAATATCTTTAGTTGTTATCTGACAGGGTCTCATTGTTAAAACTTCTGGTGTCATTTGGGAAAACATTGCGTCAAACTTTTTTGCCATTTCTGCATCATAAGCAAAAACCGATGTGGCAAAAAATAAAGAGATGATTAATGCAATAAAAAATCTCTTCATTTTACATTACCTCCTTAAGGATTTTTTTTCCTGTCAAGCAGGATACTCTATAAGAGTATAACATCAAAAAAATAGCATAATCAAGCTAAAAATTTCTTATATATTTGGGACTAATGGGTATAAGATCCTTGACAAAAAATTTAACTTTCCATTAAATTAAACAAAAAAATTTAAATTAAAGGAGGTATTTATGAGTAGAAGGTGGAAAAATAGGAGTTTACTTTTGCTTGTCTTTATTTTTATCTCTTTTCTCTTGGTTTCTTACGGTGTCTCTCAACAAAAACCCGTAATTGCTAAAAGCTGTGCAACTCCTGGTTGTCATACAGCTAAAGCTGGAGAGTTATGGGGTAATCTAAAGACCGTCTCAGGAAAAGCTGAAATGATTCAAATTGATACAGGAGCTGTTTGGACAGTTAAGTTTGATGAAAACACTAAGGTAAAGAATTGGTCACAACCTCTTAATAAACTACCAAAGGAAAAAGAAATTGCCATTACTTATGTTGAAAAAAATGGAGAACTGTATGCTACTGCTATAAGTGTAAAACCACCTGTCTCTGTTGATCCTTCAAAAGTTATAAAGGTGGATGCAGTAAAGAAAATTTGGGAAGAAAAAAGCGGTATTATTATTGATTGTAGACCAGCTGGTAGATACAATGAAGGTCATATACCTGGAGCAATGAACATATGGTTTGCAGAATTTGATAAAAACATAGACAAACTTCCAGAAGACAAGAATCAATTAATTGTTTACTACTGCCAAGGTGTAACTTGTGCTTTGACTCCATCTTCTGCCAGGAAAGCTGAAGCCTTAGGTTATACAAATGTAAAACAATTTATTGATGGTTTCCCTGAGTGGAAAAAACAGGGACTCCCTGTGGCATCAAATGTTAACTATCTAAAGGATCTTTTAGCTAAAGATATGCCTCATGTTTTAGTGGATGTAAGACCTAAGGCTGATGCAGAAAAGGAACACATAAAAGGTGCTATAAATATTCCTCTTGATGAACTTCCTAAGGCTGAGAAACTTTTCCCTAAACAGAAAAATGCTCCCATAATTATTTATTGCTTGAAAGACAATTTATCTCAAAAAGCCTTCAACATCATAAGAAAATGGGGTTATGTAAACACATCTTTTCTTGAGGGTGGTATAGAGGCGTGGAAGAAGGCTGGAGGAGAGGTTGTCTCAGGACAACTTAAAACTCAAATTGTCTATGTTCCAAAGCCAAAACCTGGAGCCATAGCAATTGAAGATTTTAAAAAGATTACGGGAAAAATTCCTAAAAATGTATTAATCATTGATGTAAGAGATCCAGAAGAAACTCAGATAGGAATGATAAAAGGAGCAAAGAATATTCCTGTTAACGAACTTAAGGATAGACTTAATGAAATTCCAAAAGACAAAGAGATAATTGTTCACTGTGCTACTGGAATGAGAGCAGAAATGGCCTATAACATATTGAAAGAAGCTGGTTATAATGTTAAGTTTCTTGATGCAAATATTCAGTTCAAAAAAGGTGGTAAATATACTATAACTGAAAACTAAATATTTTTAGAAGGGGGCTTATGCCCCCTTTTCTTTGTTATAATTTTTAATGTCTTTTAAACTTGGTAAAATTAGCGATTTTATAACTCCATTATTTATCATAATTTTCTTGTTTCAGTTTTTCCTTATTATGGGATTTTTTGGATATGCCTATTACATGGACTCCTCTAAAAGCTGCATAGAATGTCATGGCTCAAAAGAAAAAATGGAAGAGTTTGGCTATCCTCAATTTTATGTAACTCTTGAAGAAGTAAGAAAACAAAGTGGTCATAAAACTGTTCAATGTAGAGATTGTCACTTAGGTAATGGTAGAGCCAACGATAAAGAAAAGGCTCATGAAGGCATGTTAAGGCCAATCTTTGTAGAGGAGAATGCTGCCCCTCTTTATAGAAATAAAGTTTACGGAGAAGATGAAAAGAGTGTAAATAAATTACAACCGATTGGAGAGAATTTATTATTTGAATTGCTACCAAAAAAGCAAGAAAATTTAGAGATTGTTCTTCATCCAAAAATAAGGAATGTCCTTTGGCACGACAGAGATCCACAGACTTTTAATTTTGATCCTAAGATAGCAGAAAAAACTTGCGGAAAAAGAGGTTGCCATACTGAGGAATTAAAACAATTTAAAGGCACTATTATGGGAACTAATTTTCGTCAAAGAACAATGAGGACATGGCTTGAACCCTACGGACCTCATAACTGTGGTCCTTCTTTTGCAGACTTGCCACCTAAAGAAGTATTAGAGAGTGCTGACTTTGATTTTACAAATACAGAGAAAATAAGACAGCAGATAAATATTCCTTTCTCTAATGAACAGGCAATAGCAAAACAAAGACTCTGTAATGTCTGTCATGCAGGATGTCTTGACTGTCATTATGCTCCAAGTAAAGAAAAGGGAAGTCATGGATTTATAAAAGTTCCTGATTCCTATAGTTGCATGGGAAGGGGAAGAGGAAATTCTGTATGTCATGCAGGCTCCGGACATTCAAGAAGAGGAGAGACTTATATTGGAAAATTTTATTCCATTCCTCAGGGCAGAAAAGCTGATATCCATTTTACAAAAGGTATTCACTGTGTAGAATGTCATCAAACGGGGAAAAAAGGTATGGGAGATATGCAAAGAAAAGCAACTTGTGGTGACTGCCATGTTGAAATTGAGAAAGCCCATGATAAATCAATTCATAAAAATCTCCATTGCACCGCTTGCCATGTCCAACAGGCAAGTGGATATCAGATAACTATTTGGGGGAAAGGATACATTGGAGATAGGGAAAATCCTTTTAAAAAATATTCCCTCTATTATGGATTTCAAAAGCCTTTGATTCTGATGAAAGACCAAAAGGGAAAATGGTTTCCTGTGAAGATTTTTCCTCATAGTGTGGGAAATATCAAACATCATGTATCTCCAACATCAATAAAATTTCGGTGGGAAAAGGGTGAAACAAAAGACATGTATGCTATAATTGGAACTTTTGATGGGCTTCCATCATCTAATAAACATTTACTTTGGTTACAGATTGAGGAAGTCTCCCATCCCTTAGGTAAGGCAAGAGATTGTAAAAGTTGCCATAGCAGAAGGCAAGTGGCTATCTCAACTTGGCAGTATGAAGACAATCAAGGTGCTGAACCCTTTAAAGGCGGTTATAAGATAATTGCTGATGAAAGAGGGCTTCGATTAACTGATTTTTGGTATACAGAGATTAAGCCCTTAGCAGGCTTTGAAATATCAGATTTTGCCTCCTGGATTTATCTCACTGACAAATGGTTCGTAGTAGGAGATTTTAGTATAAAGGTGGATGGAATAAAATATAGGCAATATGAAAAAAAATATTGGGAGAATCTGAGGAAATTGCAAAAGATTGAAAAAAAATATAGAGATTCTCCCAATATTTTCAAAAATATTAAAAACATCTTAATTCATAATCCTGACGAAAAAATTCCTTACTGATTATTCCTCTACGCATACTTGTCTTTTTAAGACTGCATAGAGGGTTTTTATACCTACAATACCTATGACAATTGTAGTAATTATTAGAGAGACAACGGTAAGAAATTTGTAAAATTCTAATCCTGTTAAATGATATCTCATTGCAATGGCTATGGTTATGGCATCAAGGGGAAAGGTATAGGCCCACCAGGATATGTAAAATTTTAAATTTAAAAATTTCTTAATTAGTGCAGCTAAGACAATACAGAGAAGTAAGGCAAAATAAAAAAGTATGTTACCGAGAGTATCAATATTATCATTAATTTTAATGTAGGAGACAAATCCCACTGCAGGTGGAGCTATAAGAATAAAAAAAGTTGGATATAGTTTTTCTGGAAGTGGATTATGAAAAATAAATCTATAGAAAACTATTGTGAATAGACATATCCAAAAAACAATTCCTGTGCTAAAGAAAAACCATGAAAGTTCCCCTGAGTAATTAATTCCTTGTATTGGAACAATTATTGTTCCAACCACAGGAATGAACCAGGAAGGATTAATCATTTCAATTTTAAAATCTTTGTTTATCCAGTAGCTTAGAATCCTTATAAGGAAAAGAAATTGCATGATTGTTCCAATTAGCCACAGGTAATATGACAATGATTCGCTTAAGGAGCTATAAGCTATTGCAAGCAATAGAAAAGAAATAGAAATTGTTGGGAAAAAGCTTGCTTTTATAGGATGATTAAATTCAGCCTTTACTGCCTCTGGATATTTAAATATTTTTAAAGAATAAAAGATTAAAAAAAGGCAAAAGATAAAAGTGGATAAATAAGTTAGAGAAATTCCCAATGTTTCGAAGGCGTTTCCTAAAAAGGAAACTCGCATATAGGCAATAGCAAGACCTGTTAAACCCATTACTAAAGCAAAGAAAGAAACAGGAAAGTTTTTAATTCTGCTATTCTCCATATACCCCCTCTCCCCCTATTTTTTTTTCGATATGTTTTTAATTTACTCATTAATAAATAAAAAATCAAGCTAAAATTTATACCCATATATGCTATTAAGAGAAAATCTCAATAATTGTAATTATAGTTAAAAATAAAAGAAGACCAAGAGCTAAAATAGCTGTTAATTTCCATTCAAGTTTGCGCTCTATCCACGGAATGAGCATGAAAAAACAAATAATACTTAAGGGTATTAATATGCCTCCTATGAAAACTTTATCTGATGGAAAATATCGAAGTAACCAAAAAAGCCATAGATAGTACCATTCTGGTCTTGGTTGATAGGGAACTTGAAAATCAATCTCTCTACCGATTTTTGGAGAAAAGAGCAAGGAAAGTACTAATATTAGTTCAAAAGTAAGAAAAGCAAAAAAAATAATCTCTGTCAAATAATGGGGATAAAATTTCTTTTTCATAAAGGTTTTGATATCCCAAGTTTTTTTATCATATGGAAATGTGCCCAGAGTAGTATAAATAGCATCAATGGCAACCAAAGCACATGAAAACTATAAAATCTAATCAAAGTTGCTCCACCAACATCATAACCACCTCTTACCATTAACAATATTTCTTCTCCAAAAATAGGAATACTTCCTACTATGTTAGTTCCTACCACCGTTGCCCAATAAGCTTTTTGATCCCAAGGAAGTAAATAACCTGTGAAACCCTCTAACATTACTATGACAAAAGTCAATACTCCTACCATCCAATTAAGTTCTCTGGGAGGGCGATAACTTTTTGTGATAAAAACCCTCAAGGAGTGAATTATCATGCTTATTATCAAAACATTTGCTGACCATTTATGAATGCCTCTTGTTAATTTTCCAAAAGTTACCTCTTCATGGATTCTTAGTATACTATTGTAAGCCTCCTTTTCAGAAGGTATATAATAAACAGTGAGAAATAAACCCGATATAAGGCATACGACAAAGGCAGTGAAAGCAATTCCTCCAAAGCAGTAGAAGTAAGTTATTCCCTCCGGAATCTCTCTCTCAAATATGTTTTTGTGGGAAGTTTTAAGCCTAAATCTATCTAAAAACCAATCAATAAATTTCATTCTTTGATTCCAATTAAAATTCTTTTATCCTCTATTTTAAGTGGAAATCTACGCAAGGGTTCTTTTGGCGGTCCTGAAATTACTTTTCCCTCCATATCATATCTTCCCCCATGACAGGGACATATGAATTCATTAGATTCTCTATCAAAATTTACAAAACATCCAAGATGAGTACATGCAGGTGAAATAGCTATGATAGAATGATTAGTTTTTACCAAATAAAATATTACATTTTTTTCCAAGGATTGTAATTTTAAGATCAATTTCTTTATACCGTATTTTGGAATATCTTCCTCAGGAATTTCATAATAATGAAATTCTGCCCTCTTTGGTTTCGAGGGTTTAAAAAATGATATTCCAAAAATAAAAAGAATTGCAAGCCACAAGATAGAGAAAAATTTAATAAAATTTACTAATAAAATTCTCCTTTCTTTGTCTATGGTCTCTTTATTATCCTGTCTTTTCATTATACCTACCACCCCTATTAATAATTAGTATTGACAAAATAATTTTTTTTATGTAGGATTGTATTAATAGTATACCAAATATAAAGGGGGTGAGGGTATGTATCTTACCCGAAGAGATTTTATTAAAATAGCAGCAGTTACTGGTGGAGCTGTAGTGGCTGGTTCTCCGGTAGTTAACTCTGTCTTAGCCTTAGGGAAAAAACCTATTTCATTGCCTCAATATGTACCTACAACCTGTGAAATGTGTTTTTGGCGCTGCGGTTTGATAGCAAAGGTTGTAGATGGAAAGGTGGTAAAGCTCAATGGAAATCCAATACATCCAAATTCTCGGGGAAAACTATGTGCAAGAGGTCATGGTGGAATAGGGCTTCTGTATGACCCTGACAGACTTAAAAATCCTCTCATTAACACTGGTGCAAGAGGAGAGGCTAATTTTAAAAAAGCTTCATGGGATGAAGCCTTAGGATTTGTAGCTGAGAAAATGCAGAAAATCAAAGAAAAATACGGGGCTGAATCAATAGCTTTACTGACTCATGGAACTATTTCCACTTATTTCATGCATTTACTTCATGCCTTTGGATCACCAAACTTTGCTATGCCCTCTTTTGCTTTATGTAGGGGAGCAAGAGGGGTTGCCTTTGAGGTAACCTTTGGTGAAGATGTAGGAAATCCAGAGCGTCTTGATTTACAAAACAGTAAAGTCATTGTTCTAATAGGTACTCATCTTGGAGAGAATGCTCACAACTCACAATGTCAAGAGTTTGCTGAAGCTGTTGGAAAAGGTGCAACTGTAATAGTTTTAGATCCAAGATTTTCAACAGCTGCAGGCAAGGCAAAATATTGGTTACCTATAAAACCTGCAACTGATTTAGCAATTTTACTTGCCTGGATAAATGTAATAATAAATGAAGGTCTATACGATAAAGAATATGTTACAAAATATACGACTGGTTTTAATGAAGTTGCTCAAGCTGTTAAGGAATATACACCTGAGTGGGCTGAAAAAGAGACAGACATTCCTGCGAATCTCATTTTAGAAACAGCAAGAATACTGGGTAAAAATAAACCCCATGTTCTTATCCATCCAGGTAGACACACTTCATGGTATTCTGATAATGTGCAAAGACAGCGTGCTGTTGCAATTCTTACAGCAATTCTTGGTGCCTACGGAAGACCCGGAGGTATATATTTATCTCCTAAGAAAAAATTTGAACCAGTATTTCTCTCAGAAAAAGACTATCCTGATACAAAGCCAGAATTGAATAAAGGTAAATATCCTTTTGCTGGTGAAGAAGGAGTAACTCATGCTATTGTAAGAGCAACACTCACAGATGAGCCCTATCCCATTAAAGGGTGGTTTGTAACAGGAACAAATATTCTAAAGGCTATGCCTAATCAAAGGGATACTTTGAATGCTGTTAAAAAACTTGATCTATTAGTCGCTGTTGACATGATGCCTTATGACGGCGTTATGTTGGCTGATGTAGTTCTTCCAGAGTGTACTTATTTGGAGCGTCATGATGACTTTTTTACAGTAAAAGAAAGAAGCTTTGGTATTTCAATCCGCCAACCTGTGATACAGCCCATGTATGATACTAAACCAGGATGGTGGATTGCTAAAGAACTTGGCAAAAGGCTTGGTCTTGAGGAGCATTTCCCTTGGGATACTTTCGAGGAATTTTTGAAAAATAAAGCCGAAGCTTGGGGAATTGATTACGGAGAACTTACAAAAAAGGGATATATTGATTTTCCAGAGAGTGCTAAACCTTATTTTGCCGAAGGAGAAGATTATAAGTTTAAAACACCTTCAGGTAAGATAGAACTCTACAGTAAAGAACTTAAAGAAAAGGGGTTTGATCCTGTCCCAAAATATACAAAACATGCTCAGCCACCTGAAGGTTGGTTTAGACTCATATATGGAAGAGCACCAGTTCATACTTTCTCAAGGACCACCAATAATCCATCTCTTTGGGAACTTATGGAAGAAAATGTAGCATGGATAAATGCAAAAGAGGCAAAAAGGATGGGACTTAAAAACGGAGATTACATAGTTTTGGTAAACCAAGACGGTGTAAGGAGTAATAAAATAAGAGCAAAAGTAACAGAACGAATAAGACCTGATTGTATTTATCTTGTTCATGGTTTTGGCTCCACTTCAAAACTTCTTAGGAGAGCATACTTAAGAGGTGCTGATGATCAACAGTTAATCACTAAATACGATATTGATCCAATTTCTGGAACTGTGGGGATGAGAGTGAACTTTGTTAAGATTACAAAGGAGGTTTGAAAATGCCAAAGTATGTGATGGTAATAGATGTGGAAAAATGTATAGGTTGTATGGCTTGCGTAATTGCCTGTAAGAAAGAAAATAATGTACCAGATCAACATTATAGAACTCGTGTAGTAGAGGAAGTAAGAGGTCAATTTCCTCATCTAAGAATGGAGTTAAGAAGCGAACTTTGTAATCACTGTGAGAATGCACCCTGTATTGATGCTTGCCCTACAAGAGCATCCCACAGAGCAAAAGATGGAACAGTTCAAATTGACAGAAAAAAGTGTATAGGTTGCAAAGCTTGTATATTAGCCTGCCCTTATGATGCCAGATATTCCCATCCAAAAGGTTTCGCTGATAAGTGCACTTTTTGTGATCATAGAATTAAGGAAGGTATAAAACCTGCCTGTGTAGAAACCTGTCTTGGTAAATCAAGGATTTTCGGAGATCTTGAAGATCCAAAAAGTGAGGTCTCAGAATTACTCAGAAAATATGATGCTTCTGTTAGACTCGAATTTGCAGGAACAAGACCACGGGTTTTTTACATTAAAAAGAAATTTGCAGGAGGTCTATGATGACTGAGATAACCATAACTGGCTTAAATGCTATAACACATCCCTATTTAGAAGTTTGGGATTGGAGAATAGTGATATATCTATTCCTTGGCGGTCTTTCTGCAGGTATGCTTGTCATGTGTTCAATAGCTAATTTAAGAATTCCAAAGCAACCTGTAGATGAGCTTGCTCAATGTGTAAGAGCTCCGATTATTGCTTTTATAACTCTTGCAATTGGTGCTCAATTTATCATATTAGACCTTGGAAAACCTCAGAGTTTAATTTGGGGATATTTGACATTTCAGCCTCTGTCTTTAATGTCTTGGGGTACATGGGGGGTGCCAGCTGTCTTATTTGCTAATGCTCTTTACATATTAGCTGTAATTCCAAAAGACCAGCGATACAGACTAAAAGTTCCCTTTTTAGTTAATCTTTCAGAAAAACTCTCTTCAAAGATGCGGCCTATTGCTAAACTTAATTTTGCTCTAGGCATATTTCTTGGAATTTATACTGGAGTGCTTTTAAGTTCCTTTTCATCTATACCTTTATGGAACAATGCTACTTTACCTATTCTTTTTTTAGTATCAGCTTTGTCTTCAGGTGCAGCTATGATTGTAATAATAGCCAAAAAAGCAGAGATAAAGTTTCTTTTTACAAAGATTGACATTTGGTTAATTGTGGCTGAATTGTTAATAATTGCTCTATTTTTCTATGGACTTTATACCTCCACAGCACCTTACAAAAAGGCAATTGAACCATTTTTCTCTTTTACAAATGAGCAATTTATCTTTGCAGTAGCATTAATTGCTATTTTTTTACTTTTACCCCTTGCAATGCGATTAAAGCTTGGTGAGCTCAAGGAGTTCAAAGGCGGATTTCACGGCGAATTTACCAAGAGCCAAATCTTCAGAATGAATTTCGCAGCTTTGCTTGTTCTTGCAGGAACATTTATTTTAAGAGCAGCAATAGTTTATGCTGGGCAGTTAACAAAACTTTCACCTTACTGATATAATTTGAATAATCAATGAAAGAAAGGAGGTGATAAAATGAAAAGATTCTTGGCTATGGCATTAGTTTTATCCTTTGTTCTTGGTTTAGTCTTTTCAGCCTATGCTGGTAATATTAGTGGTACAATTACAAAGATGGAAGGTTCTAAAATAACTCTAAAGCAGGCAGATGGCAAGGAGGTTACTGTTGAGCTTAAAGTGGGAGATAAGATAACAATCAAGCAAGAAACACCAAAGGGAAAGGAAGCATCACCTGCACCGAAGAAAAAGAAAGCAGTGGAAGGTTGCTAATTATATCTTCTAAAGAGGGGGGCATTCCCTCCCTCTTTAATTTTCTTCTTTTCTCTAAAAATTCTCTAATCTTTTTGATAAAGCTGCAAGTGAAAGGTATTTTCTATTAAATTAATTCATTTTTTAAGAATTCCATGATTAACAAAGGGTAAAGAAAAAAAGTTTAGTAGAACTAAAGGGATCCTTCATTTATTAAGTGCCTCGCTCTATTGCACTGACAGGTAGAGGTTTGAATTACATAATTTAAAAAAATAAGCAATTTGACAGATTTGCAATTTTTTGATATTCTTTTTAAATGAGTTTGCTAAGAGTTTTACTATTCATTATAATTTTTTTACTTTTAATTTCAAATAGTTATGCTTTTGATAGAAAAGGATTCTCCCCTACAGCTCCTTTTGGTATTTTCTCAACCTTTTCAACAGATTCACCAAAACAAAATCAATTAGCTATAGACTTTGGTATAGATATTTCAAGAGAACCCAAGATAAATAGGTTTAATTTAAATTTTTCTTATGGACTCATTGATAAAATGGAGATAATTGCAGGTTTACCATATGTATTCAAATATAAAAACTCCTTTGAGCAAAGAGGTTTTGAGGATATAAAATTTGGAATTAAACATAGAATTGTTGAGGAGAGTACTTATTTGCCCTCTTTTGGCTACTTAGTGTATGTTGTAGGTGAGTTGGGAAAAGAGGAATTTTCAACAGAGGGAGGTTTAGGAGGAGGGATTATATTGTCTAAAAAAATAGGTCCTTTTAAAACTCATGGCAATATTCTTTATTTTAAACCAGATAAGGAGGAATTACATGAATCCTGGAATCTAAACTTAGCTACGGAATTACTTTTGTCCTACAATTCTAAAATGCTATTAGAAATTTTGGGAAGAAAATCCGTGGAGAGAAATAAAATAGATTTACTTGAATGGAGATTTGGTTACAGGATAAAGATAACAGATTTTTCTTACACCACCTTAGGTATGGGGTTTGATATAAAGAACAGAAATCCTGATGTGAGATTTATTTTTAGTATTAGTATTGTGTTGCCAAAGGATGAGCCTAAGTTTTAAAAGAATTGTAGATGATAAATATTAATGTTATAATAAACCTATGTTTGATTTAGGTATACAAGAATTAATTGTAATTTTCATTGTTGCTCTTTTGGTCTTCGGACCTAAAAGACTTCCTGAACTGGGATATACCTTAGGAAAAACAATAAATGAAATAAAGAAAGCTTTTCAAGGTGCAAAGGCTGAGATGGAAAAGGAAATACAGGAAGTAAAAGAGACAGTGGAGGATGTAAAAAAGGATATAAAAAATCCTCTTGAACTTAAAGAAGAACTCTTTAAAGATATGCCTTCCCTTGAGGATTTAAGAATAGACAAGCACATTGAAAAGATTGCAAGAAAAGAGATAGAAAAAAAGGAGTAATGATGGATGGAAGAACAAAAAATGCCATTGATGGAACATCTATCAGAATTAAGAAAGAGGATTATAATTTGTCTTGTTGCTCTTTTAGTTGCTTTTGTATTTACTTTCAGTTTTTCAGAATATATATTTGAAATTTTACTTTTTCCTCTAAATTACACGCCAAAGTTTTCCATAAAAGAAGGAATTTTTTTCATATTAGATCAAAAACTTAATAATACTAAGCTTGTTTTTTTAGGTCCAGCTGAAGCTTTCTGGATGAATATGAAAATTGCTCTTGTCAGTGGTTTCATTCTTACTATACCAGTGATTTTTTATCAATTATGGAAATTTATATCGCCTGGTCTATATGCTCATGAAAAAAAATATGTTTTACCCTTTGTTCTCTCTGCCACAGGACTTTTTCTTATCGGAGTAACTTTCTGCTATTTAATAGTTTTACCCTTTGCATTGAGTTTTCTTTTGAACTATAAAGTAGGTGAATTTCTAATGCCCATGCTTTCAGTGGGGCTTTATATTGATTTTCTTTTGAAATTTCTACTTGCTTTCGGATTTGTCTTTGAACTACCTATTATCATTGTAATAACTACAAGAATGGGACTTATTACACCGCAAACACTCAAAAAATATAGAAAACTTGCTATTGTATTAGCCTTTGTAGTATCTGCTATTATAACACCTACTCCTGATGCTTTTAATCAAACATTAATGGCAGTACCCATGATAATTTTATACGAAGTAGGGATATGGGTCTCTATTATATTAAACAAAAACAGAGAGAAAAAAGATGGAAGGTCGGAGTAAATCTTTATCTGCTATTGCTAACGATATTGCAGAGGGATTTGTAGTTGTTAATCCATTGTTTCTTAAAAAATTTAATGAGAGAGAACTTAAAGAACTTCAAGGAGCCTTAATAAAAAAAGAAAAGCAAATAAGATCTGAATCTTTTCCCTTTAATGATCCATTACAAATCCGGAAGAGAAATATTAAACTTCAGAGAATAACTCAAGCAATAGTTATCTTAAAGAATTTTATGGAAGGAAGGATATGAAAATAGCCCTAATAGGTTTTGCAAACTCAGGCAAAACAACTCTTTTCAATGCCATGACTCATCACAGGATTGATACCTCTCCATCAATTACTTCTCCTCAGGTGATTCATAAAGGTGTTCTTAATGTGGAAGATCCCAGATTAAAGAATATAAGCGAGATTGTTAATCCCAAAAAGACCACTTTTGCTCAAGTGGAGTGCATAGATGTAGCAGGTTTTTTAAGGAACAATTATGCCCACAACCTGAAAATTCTTAGGGAGATTTCAGATGCTGATGCTCTAATATATATTTTAAGAGGCTTTGATGATCCATCAGTTCCTTACCAATTTGAAAATATTGACCCTTTCAGAGATTTTAATGAATTGGAATACGAATTATTAATGATTGATTTAGACCTTGTAACTAAAAGAATTGAAAGAATAGACGAACAAAAAAAGAAAGGTCAAAAAATCAATGAAAGGGAAAAAGAAGTGTTAGAATCATTAAGACAACATCTTGAAGGTGGAAAGCCTTTAAGAGATAAAGACTTAAGAGATGATGAGTTATTAGAGATTAGACATTTAAATTTTATTACTCTTAAACCCTCTTTCGCAGTAGTAAATGTTGATGAAAAATCATTTTATGACAAAAAATTTCAAAATAGCCCATTCCCTACGATATGCGGCACCTTAGAAAGTGAAATTGCTGAAATTGCAGAAGAGGAAATTAATAGTTTCTTACAGGCAATGAACATACAGGAGCCTATAAACAAGAAAATAATCCGTAAAGCATATGAACTCCTTAATTATATTTCTTTTTTTACAGCAGGACCAAAGGAGGTGAGAGCTTGGAGCATTAAGAGAGGAACAAAAGCATTGGAGGCAGCAGGTAAAATTCATTCTGATATCCAGAGAGGCTTTATAAGGGCAGAGGTTATCTCTTATGATGAGTTTATATCCATGAATGGTGATACCCATCTTGCAAAGGAAAAGGGGATTCTAAGGCTTGAAGGCAAGGATTATGAAGTAAAAGATGGTGATATTATAACTTTTAGATTTAAAGTCTAACTAAAAAATAGGAGAGGGAGGGGTAATATGAGTTTTTTTAAGGAACTTGACAGAAAAGTTAAACTTCGCTGGAAAATGGTTATCCCTTTAGCTTTAGCAATTACTTTTGGAGGAGTGGTAATGGTGCTGGTTACAGGTTATGCAGCTTATAAACTTGCTTTTGATACTGTAGTTCATTTTGGTGGGAAGGAAATTCCAGAAGAAATAATGACAAAGGTAAGAAATATTCAATTAATTTTTGGAGCTGTGGGTTTTTTAGGAATTATAGCATCTTCTCTGATAGTTTACTTGACGTACATGTTTACACATAAACCTCTTAATCTTCTTGACATTACATTGCAAAAGATAGCTGATGGAGATTTAACAGTAAATATTGGATTTAAAGAAAGAGTTGATATTGTAGGAAGATTGGCAAGAAGCATTGATAAAGTTTTACAGAGTTTCATAACGCTTGTTAATAAATCTCTTGAGTATTCTCAGAAACTTGCTGACTCTCTTGATAAATGCAATAAAGTGATAGATGATACAGTTGATGGTGCAAAAAGGCAATCTCAGCAAGCAAATCAGATAGCAACAGCAGCAGAAGAGATGACCCAGACTATAACAGATATAGCAAACAATGCTTCAAAGGCTTCTGAGACAGCTACAGAAGCAATGGAAGTTGCTAAAAAAGGTCAGAATGTATCAAATGAGGCTGTAAGAAAGGTTAACATTGTTTATCAGACAACAAATGAGCTCGGAGATATGATTGATAAACTTAATAAAAGTGCTTCTGAGATAGGCGAGATTGTTACAGTTATAAAAGATATAGCAGATCAGACAAATTTACTTGCCCTTAATGCTGCTATTGAGGCAGCAAGAGCAGGAGAGCAGGGAAGGGGTTTTGCTGTTGTTGCTGATGAAGTAAGAAAACTTGCTGAAAGAACCATTCGTTCCACCGAGGAAATATCAAATAAAATAAATATGATTCAGAGAGAAACAGCTGATACAGCTCAATCAATGAAAAAAGAACTTACGGAAGTTACAGAAGTCACAGAGGCAGTTAAGAATATTGGAAATGCTTTGAGCACCATTGTCTCTGCTGTTGAGAGACTAAAAGACCAGATAACACAAATTGCCACTGCTGTGGAGGAGCAATCTGCTGCTTCTGAGGAAGTAACAAGAAACACAGAAGAAAGTGCTAAGATAGCAACTGAAATTGAAAAGCTTGCTGAAACTATTCTTAAAGATTCCTATGCAATTCTTCATATTTCCTCTGATTTAAGGAATGCTGCATCATTTGTAAAAACAAAGAAAACTCAAGAGATGATTTTTGATATTTTTAAAGGAGACCATGAAAGATTAATGATAAGAGTTCATGCTCATCTTAAAGGTATTGACAGACTTGATCCAGAAAAACTTGCTAATTATAAAGAATGCGGCGTAGGAAAATGGTATTATGGAGAAGGTCAGAAATTCAGAGATTTGCCAGGCTTTGCGGAATTTGAGGATCATCATAGAAGTTTTCACCAATTAGGCAAAGAAATAGTTCTTGCCCATAATTCTGGTGACCATGACAAAGCAAAGAAACTTTTCAGTGAAATGGAGAATAGAATCCAAGGGGTAAAAAAATACTTAGATAGATTAAAAGAGGGTTATCTTGCAAGAATTAGTTAAAGAATGGTATGATTAAAGACAAAGGCTTGGAGAGGTGGCCGAGTCGGTCGAAGGCAGCCGCCTGCTAAGCGGTTGTGGGGCCAAAAGCTCCACCCAGGGTTCGAATCCCTGCCTCTCCGTTTATTCTAAAATGGATCCCTATTCATTAATATCTCAGTTTTCATATGTTGGACTTTTTATTCTCCTTATTTTGGGAGGTCTTGGTATTCCCTTTTTTCCAGAAGATTTAATCCTTATATCTTGCGGCATGTTAATATCTTTTGAAATTATTGAACCTTTTCCAGCCACTGTAATAGCCTATTTAGGTCTTGTGATTTCTGATTCTATGCTTTACTACGCAGGGAGAAAGTTTGGAAGAAAAATTATTACAAACAGCAGATTTGAAAGAATTATATCACCATCTAAATTTCTTCTTTTGGAGAGAAAATTTAAAAAACACAGCACTCTCATCATGCTTGCAGGAAGGCTTCTTGTAGGCTTTAGAGCTCAGGTTTTTCTTTTAGCAGGAATGACAAAGGTTTCATTTATAAAGTTTTTTTTAATAGATGCTGTGGGTTCTGCCATTGTTTTGATAATTATGGTTTCTGCTGGTTATTTGGGAGGAATATTTCTTGAGAGTGTGAAAAAAGGGATTCTTTATATGGAATATGCTATTGGTTTTATAATAATTTTAGGAGTAATTTTACTTTTAATTTATCTTTCTCAAAAGTATCTAAAAAGAAATAACAAAAATTCTCAATAAATAGCCTAAATTAAATAGTATTATAGTCTGTAGAAAAATTCCAAAGTAAGCATCTAAGATTTTTTATTGTGCCAAATGGCACACTTAAGGATTTTGATGTGCAAATAAGACCAACCTAAATTTTTCTATTTCTTTATATTTCAATAGCTTATAATTGGCAAGCCTATTGCATAGAAATTTTTTAAAAAATCAAAGGAGGTGTCTTAATGAAAAGGATTTTAGTGTGTTTTGATGGTTCTGAGTGGTCACAAAAGGCTCTAAATGAAGCCATCAATTTAGCACAGAAATTTGATTCTCATATTACCGTTCTTTCTGTTATACCAAAAGTTTGCTTTTTAGAGGTTGGCATTGATTGCGCTACAGTGGAGTCAATATTTAAAGCCGAAATTGAGGGGAATCTCAATAGGGCAAGACAAATTCTTGAGGAAAAGGGGGTGAAAGGAGAAACCATTATAATGGAAGGGTCACCAGCAGAAGTTATTGTTGATTATTCAAAGAATGCTTACGATTTAATTGTCATTGGCTCCAAAGGCAAAGATGCCACAGAAAGGACACTCTTTGGAAGTGTGACTCAAAGGGTGGCAGCAAACGCTACTCAATCAGTTTTAATAGTCAGATAATAATTTATCGGAGGTAAAACAGATGAAAAACTTTTTAAAATACTTAACAATCCTAATGATTTTATCAATCTTTTCAGTTACAGTTTATTCTCAAACCTCAACAGAGAAAAAAGATGCAGAACCACCTAAGGAATCATCACCTGCAGATAAAATTATTGTTCAGGTAGACAAAAATCAGCTTTCTGGGGGAGGTAAGATAATAATTACAGGTAAAGCACCAGCAGGAAGAGATGTTTATATTGAAGTTTGGTCAGAGAAAACTGTAAGAGCTGCAAGATTAGATGCTGATCCTGATCCAAAAACTGGTAAAAGACCCTACATCTTTTATATGACTGATGAGATGCCTGGTTTTTACAGATTAATTTTACCTGAAAAATATAAATCAATTTTGGAGGAAGAAAAAGCCAAAGGTAAAAAATGGAGTGTTTCTGAAATAATTAAAAAATCCGGAGCAGATGCTGTTTATGGCTATCCAGCAAAGATAAAGATTGATAGGTATCAAACTACTCTATGGGAAAGTATTATTGGTTCAAGAGGTACTAAACTGGAACCTATGGATGAAAAGGAAAATAAGCGAAGATCAATGCAACTTCTAAAGGCAAGATTTCGTAGTATTGGCAATGTTTTCTCTTCAAATTTAAAAATTGAAGAAGACGGAAACTTTAAAGCCAGTGTTGAACTTCCAGCAAACGCTGCACCTGGTAAATATTTTGTAGTGGCTAAAGTGGACAAGGATTTAAAAAGTGAACCCCTTGTAGTTCAGAATGATGTATCTTTCCCAAGTGTATATTTGCCTAATGCAGGAAGGACTGTGAATATCTTTTGGCCTTTCCTTTTAACAGCTGCTATTACAACTTTTGGAGTTTTAATGGGCGCTGGTGGTGGATTTATTCTTAATCCAATCCTTGTTATGCTTGGGCTTCCTCACACAGTTGTAGCAGGAACTGTAATGCCCACAGTTCTTTTCTCTCAAGGTACAGGAATCTACAACTATTCAAGAATTAAATTTATAAACTGGAAACTTGGTATAACCTTAGGAATTGCAATGCTTTTGGGCGGTTTCATCGGTCCAAAACTTACTGAGCTCATAACCTTAGAGCAGTACAAATTCCTATTTGGTTGGGTTTTGATAATTTTAGCAGCTTTAATGTTCTGGCAAACAACACCAAAATATATTGAGAAGAACAAGAAAGAGCAAGCTATATTAAAAGAATTCAAAAAGAGAGCAGAAGAAGCTGCAAAGAAAAAAGCTGAAGGAGGTAAATAAATATGAAAATTGAATTTTGGGGACAAGAATTTAAGGCAAATCTTTTCATCGGTATACCAGGTGCTTTTCTTATAGCTGTGGTATCCTCCATGTTTGGTTTTGGTGGGGGTCCTTTTATGGTTCCTCTTATGGCAGTTGGTATGAGGCTTCCTATGTATGTTATTGTAGGAAGTTCTCTCCTTGCAATTTTCTTCAATACCCTTATGGGCACCTTCAGGCATTATGGGTTCGGAAATTTTGATTTAATATTTTTCTTGATTATGTTTCCTGGAGCAATTCTGGGAGGATATTTAGGGCCTAAGATTGCAAAAAAACTAAATCCTGTTATTGTAAAAAGAGTGGCCTGTGTAGGTCTTTTGATTCTCGCTCTACAGCTATTGGGAGTATTTTAGGAGGTTAGAAAAATGAAATATTCAGTTTTCAGTAATTGCGGTATGTGCTCAGTAAGATGTCCTGTGAGAGTGGAAGTTGAAGATGGTAGGGTAAAATGGCTTGAGGGAAATCCTTATGTTCCTGGCATGGAGGGTAGCCTCTGTGCCAGGGGCTCAGCAGGCATTGCTCTTCTTTATGATTCTGAGAGACTTCAATATCCTATGATTAGAACTGGACAGAGAGGTTCAGGACAGTTCAAAAGAGCAAGCTGGCAAGAGGCATTTAGTTATTTAGCAGAGAGAATAAAAGATATTCAGTCAAAATATGGAAACAGAACTCTTGCATTGCTTGATAGAGGAGGAGGATTATTTGGGGAGATCCAAAGATTAATAGTAAGAGGAATGGGGTCTCCAAACTATTTCAGTCATGACGATTTTTGTAGAAACAATGTGAATCAGGCATATCAGTGTCTCTTAGGTTATACGAGACCAGAAGTGGGATATGACTTTGCGAATACAAAACACATGGTATTTTTTGGTAGAAATGCCATTGAGGCGTTAGGAGTAAGAGAGGTAAATAACATTATTAAAGCTCTTGAGGGTGGTGCTGATTTGACTTACATTGATGTGAGAGTATCAAAGACTGCCACAAAAGCCACAAGATTTTTCCAAATAAGACCAGGATCAGACTATGCTCTCACTTTAGCCCTTATTCATACAATTCTGAGAGAGAATCTATATGACAAAGATTTTATCGATAGATTCGTGACGGGTTTGCCAGAACTTGAGGATTTTGTCAAAAACTACACACCCCAGTGGGCTGAAAGGGAGACGGGTATTGCAGCTTATGAAATCCAAGGTTTAGCAAGAGCATTGAGTGAAGCTAAGCCAAGAGTTATACTATATCCTGGATGGTTTGCCGCAAGATATATGGATGCCTTTTATTTTGCTCAATCCGTAATAATTCTAAATGCTCTTCTTGGGAGCATTGAACAAAAAGGAGGTCTTATTTTAGCTAAGACCCCGAAAGAAGTAGGTGCAAAGGGCTTAAACAGTCTATTAGAGAGAATTCCAGCACCTCAGGAAAAAAGAGTTGAACAAGAAGAAGGTAAAGGTTTTCTATTTGATGGTACAGGGCATATTCTACATCTTTACAGAGCAATAAAAACTGGCCAACCCTATCCCATAAAAGCGCTTTTTGTAGTTAGGTATGATCCCTTTGCAGGAATTCCAAAAAAGGACATAGAAGAGCTCTTAAATGGTTTAGATTTATTAGTGACAATTGATGTTAACTACTCCAATACCTCTTGGTATGCTGATGTGGTATTGCCT
>CALDSV010000064.1 GCA_937924475.1 uncultured bacterium | reverse complement strand
ATTATACAATAAAGGCGTCTTCTTCATCTATGGTTTTATTTTCCTTTCCTATTGTTTGTGCATCTATTATATCAGTAAGTTCATATATTTTTACAAATCCTGTTTTCCATGGTTTTTCTGAAAAAGTCTGCGATGAGATTGTTTCGCACCCTTCGGGTGCTCGCAATGACAATAGGAGGGTCATTGCGAGCAGACTCCCCATTCTTTCATTGCCAGTGAAGCGAAGCAATCTCATCCGTCACTTTTTACAGAGAAAGCCTTCGAGGGGATTGCCACGGCTCACTTCGTGAGCCTCGCAATGACATAAAAAAGAAGGTAAGGCTCGCAATGACACATTAGGGGTTGCCAGGGATGACTTAAGGCGACATCGCAAATGAGGGTTGCCAGGGCTAACTTTGTGAACCTCGTAATGACAATAGAAAAAGGCAAAGACTTACTTGGGGAACCTTAGGGATAACTGTTTAGACTATTTCTCCATTTGAAATTTTATTTTTCATTAATTTTAAGTTTCAATTTTGCTATATAATTTTTAAACCTTTTTGGTATTTGACATTCTTCTCTCTCTAAATCACTTACTCTCAGATGATACTCTAATGATTGTTTTTACATTTCCTCTTGGATTGAAATCTCCCACAACTTCAAGAAATCTTGGATTAAGGAGTTTTTTAAGGTCATCATAAATCTTATTTGTAACTGCCTCGTGAGACATATGCTTATCTCTAAAAGAGTTTAGATAGAGCTTCAGTGATTTAAGTTCCACGATTTTTCTGTCTGGAATGTAGTTTATCCTTATAGTGGCGAAATCAGGATATCCTGAATGGGGACATAGACATGTAAACTCTGGAAAGCTTATTTCAATTAGATAATCTCTGTCAGGATAAGGATTATCCCAAGCTTCAAGTTTAGATTCTTCAATAGCTTTTTCACCATAAAGCATTTTTACCCCCTTTTTTTTTTAACTTGAAACAAGATATTTCAAAGCCTCTATGAATTTATGACTCGTATTAAGAGACGGAACTCTAATGAGTTCAATACCTTTATAATTAGCTATTGTTTTGTATAATATGTCAATTTCGAAGAGAGTTTCTATATGATCAGAGACAAAGCTAATTGGAACTATCAAAACTTTCCTAAAACCTCTTTTAGAAAGTTCATCAATTTTGTCTTCAGTGGAGGGCTCTACCCATTTTACAGGTCCTGTTCTGCTTTGATATGAAATTGCCCATTCCTTTAGATTCATCTTTTTAACAATGGCTTTTACTGTTTCTTCTATTTGATTCACATAAGGATCTCCTTTTTGATGGAGTGAAAGAGGTATTCCGTGAGCACTAAAGAGAAGAAACCCTTCACCATTTTTTTTTATAGTATTTTCAATGTTTTCAATCCAAGCATCTATATAGTAGGGGTTGTCAAACCAAGAACTTATTATTTTATATTGAAACTTTCCTGATGCTAATTTTTTAAATTTCTCTATTATTGATGCAGATGTAGCATGACAAAATTGCGGATATAAAGAAATGGCAATCAAATAATTGATTCCCTCCTTCTCAAATTCACTTAGAGCCTCCTCAATTAAAGGATGCCAATAATTCATCCCTACTTTCACAGAGTATTCACTGCCAAGTATTTTTTCTAAATTTTTAGCCTGTTGAAAAGTAATATCTTTAAGAGGAGATTTACTCCCTATTTTCTTATAATTTTTCTTCACTTTTTTAGATCTTAGGGTAGCCATTAACCAAGCAAAAGGTATCTGAAGTATTCCCACATTAGCAATGTAAGGATCTTTAAAAAGATTGAAAAGAAAAGGTTTAACAGCCTCAAGACTGTCAGGTCCTCCCATATTTAATAACAAAACTCCTTTTCTAACCATTCCATCTCCTGTATAGATTATTTTCTATTCCCATAGCATCTAATAATTTACCCACCACAAAGTTTACTATATCATCTATTGTTTCAGGTTTACAATAGAAAGCTGGGATAGGTGGTGCAATTATTACTCCTATTCTTGATAGTTTAAGCATATTTTCAAGATGCAAGGGGCTCAAGGGCATTTCTCTGGGAGATAAAATAAGTTTTCTTCTCTCTTTAATCATTACATCAGCTGCTCTTGTAATTAAATTATTAGCATAACCATGTGCAATGGCAGAGAGTGTTTTCATAGAACAGGGCACAATAAACATTCCCTCAGTAAGGTAAGAACCACTTGCTATTGAAGCTGTGAGATCCATATCAGAGTAGATATTTAAATTTTCAAACTGGTAAAATTTTTTGAAATCATTTAGGTTATTAATATTAAAATCTGTTTCATGTTTCATCACCTTTAGAGAAGAAGAGGATAATATTAATTCTACGTGGAAATTTTTTAGAAGCTCCTCAAGTAGTTTTAAACCATAAATTATTCCTGAAGCTCCACTTATTGCTAAAATTATTTTTTTCATTTTTTATGATAACATTTTTTGGAAAAGAAATTAGGAGACCATTGAGATGGTCTCCTTTCTTTGGGAGGGACACCCCTTAGGGGGCAATAAGGGGTGAGGGAGATAAAAAGTTTAATAAAAAAACCATGAAGATTTGAAGGGTTCATCCCTCAACCTTCATGGTTTTTTTCTGTGTTAGCTTCAGCTAACCATAAATATGATATTAGATTTTAATAGAAAATGTCAATATAATTTATAAGTCCCAGTGTTTAACTCTTAGAGAATGTCAAAATGGCTTTCATTTTCCGTCTTTGTGAGCAGTCTATAAGGACTGCATAGTGAGCTTTAATACTTTTGGGCTTCCAGGCAAATCGCATGGCAATCTTTTTTAGATAATGATAAGTAACCAAAAGATTGCTTTGATTGCGATGAATTAATGAAGGAGGAAATTGCTTCGTCTCTAAGGCTCGTGGCAATGACGCTAAATTCCCATCATTTCAAATGCCGATATAAAGGTAAGAATTTTTATTTTTTAGTAAATCCTCAAGGTATTAATTCAGAAAAGACTAAATATTAATGCCCACTCATTAAAGCTGTAAGTGGTAAAGAGGATTTTAAATATAAACTTGCAATAAAAACTATGATGAAGAAATTCATGGCATATTGAAATTCTTAATTGTTTCTTGCTATTATTATAATTAGCCGAAGTGGTGGAACTGGTAGACACGCACGTTTGAGGGGCGTGTGGGGAAACCCGTGCGGGTTCGAGTCCCGCCTTCGGCATTAATCCTTCCTTTTTCAGTGATAGATGTCATCATAAGCCTCTTTTATAATAAAATATAGCAATGGTAAGAGATTTTCCAAACTTAACAATTGTTAAGGCTTCTGCTGGAAGTGGAAAAACTTATTTTCTTACAAAGACCTTTTTGGAATTCTTGCTTTCAGAAAAAATCCCTTTTAATGATTTAAAAAACATATTGGCGATCACTTTTTCCAATAATGCTGCCATTGAAATCAAAGAAAAAATCATTACATGGCTTAAGAATTTATATTTTGAAAAAGAGCAGGTTATTGAAGAATTTGAAAAAATGGGATTTAAAAGAGAGGAGTTAAAGACAAAAGCTGAAAATCTTATTGAAAAGATTCTAAATAGTTATTCAGATTTTCAAGTAAGGACCATAGATAGCTTTTTAACAAAAATTTTCAAAGCTGAATCCTTAAAATTTGGCTATGCAGGAGATTTCCAAATTCTTATGAATTATGAGAATTTTCTCTACCGTGCTTTTGAAATTTTTCTAAGTATTTTTAATGAAAAATCGCCCTTAGCAAAGGAAATTTTATCTCTTATAGAGAAAATGGAAGAGACTCTTCCATTAGATAGCCTTTATCCCTGGAATCCAAGTATAAGAATTTTTATGGAGATAAGAAATCTTTACAGGATAATTATAAAAAGCACTGAAAACATAGATGGGAACTTATTTGCAAAATTTGAAAAATATTCAGAAGACTTTGAAAATTCTAAAAAAAACTTACTTAGTTTAGCTGAGAATTTTTATAAAGAAATTAAAACAAGAGAATTAAAACTTCACAGCAGAAGCAATTTTTTAAGAAAGTTGGAAGCTTTAATAAACGGCAGATACAATGAAGTTTTTGATTTAAGTGTGAAGAAAATTCCTATCATTTCACCTCCGGAAGATATAATAAATATTTGGAACAATTTTAGAAAGGCTCGAGCAGACTATATAAGATGTTACTCAAAAATCTATTGCAAACCCTACATAACATTACTCCTCAGCTTTGAAGAGCTTTTGAGAAAATTAAAATTAAAGGAACAAAAAATTTTCATAGATGATGTAAATCGTTTCATAGGAGAGAAAATTGGTTATCTTAAAATTCCCGAAATTTATATCAAGCTTGGAGAGAGAATTTATCATTATTTCATAGATGAATTTCAGGACACTTCCCCATCCCAGTGGAGAAATTTAAAGATTCTTATTGAGAATTCCTTATCAGAAGGGGGTAGTCTTTTGATAGTAGGTGACACAAAACAAGCCATATATGGATTTAGAGGAGCAGACTATACCATTATGAGTAATTTAATAAAAGAAGCTAATAGACCTAAGGATTTTCCATCAGTAGGAAATTATAAAATTCGCAGCCTTTCAAATAACTATCGGTCAGGAGACAGAATAATCAAATTTGTTGAAAAATTTTTTATAGAGGAACTTAAAGATTATCTGCAGGATCGGTCAGAAAAAGAGGAATTTTTCAATAGGGAAAATATTCCCTTACCATTAACTCTATCAGATCTTTATGAATGCAAACAAATACCTCATGAAAAACTAAAAGGTATAGGGTATGTAAAAATTGAAAAGATTGAATACGAAGAAGATGAGGAAAGGATACAGAAAGAAGCTTTTATTAATCTCATTAGAAAAATTAAGGAAAAGCATAATTTTTACAACAGAGATATAGCTATTTTAGCCTTCAAGAATACAACTTTACATCAATTAAGTGCCTGGTTAAATGAAAAAGGAATGGATTTCATTTCCTTTAGCAGTCTTGACATTAGAAATAGAAAAATTATAGGAGAGCTTTTGTCATTACTGAAATTTCTATTTTCTCCTATTGATAATTTTTCTTTTTCAACTTTTTTACTTAGCGAAATAGCAAGAAAAAATTTTGAGGGTTTTATTAAAAATCAGCACAGTGAAATAGAGGAGTTTCTCTTTTACTTAAGGGCTTATGAAAAGAAAAATAATGCTTCAGAAGCCTATTACGTAAGGTTTAGAGATAAATTCCCTCTTCTATGGGAAAAATTTTTCTCCTCCCTCTTTAAAAAAGTAGGATATTTGCCTCTTTATGATATGGTAAGCGAAATATATATGAATTTTCGCCTCTTTGAACTTTTTCCCGAGGAAGAAGGAGCTTTAATAAAATTTTTAGAGATACTTTTCATGTTTGAAGAAAAGGGTGGAGGATTAAAGGATTTCATAGAGTTTTATGAGACGAGCGGAGACGAAGATGAGACTTTTTGGGATGTGGGTAAACCTTTTGGAAAAGATGCTATTACCTTGATGACAGTGCATAAGGCAAAGGGTCTTGAATTTCCTGCTGTGCTTTTATGGACAGACATGGACACAATCAGGCTTGACAGAATTATAATTCATAGTGGTGAATTTTTAAGACTTCCTTCTGAGAGATTCTTAGATGAGGAATATCTGTCTGATTTAAAAAAAATAAGAGAAGATATCTATAATAAAAACTTCACTGAAGATCTAAATAAGCTTTATGTTGCCCTCACAAGAGCAAAAGAGGTTCTCTATATTGCTATTCCTTGCAAAAGGGGAACAAAAAAGCCCTGCCCGCGAAAAAATGATGCTGTAAGATGTCTTTTTAATTTGGAAACTCCTGAAGAGGAATATAAAAGAAAAATTCATGATCATGATGGCATGGAAACTCAACACTCCAGTGAAATTCTTCATCTTTATCCTGAAAGTAAAGCATTTCATCCCTATACTTTTCAAGAAGCCATAACTTCATTTACTGAGATAAGGAGAGGTCAGTTTCTTCACAAAATTATGGCTACCATTGAGTATTTTGATTACACAAACCCGGCACAGGAGTTATTTAATCTTAAGGGGAGAATTGAAAAATTGAATTTCGAACTAAAAACATCTTTTGATGTAGAATTAATTCTTGAAGAAATAATAAAACTATTGCAAAATCAAACCTTACAAAAATATTTCATTCCACTAAAGGATAGATTGGTCTTTACAGAGAAAGAAATCTCTGATGAAAAAGGTGCTCTTTACAGAATTGATAGACTTATATTGGATAGAGAAAAGTTGACAATTTTGGAATATAAATTTGGTAAAAATTTTGATGAAAAGGAAGCTACTGAACAAGTGAAACAGTACATAAAACTTTTATCCTCTCTATACACAAAAAGGGAAATAGAGGCTTTAATATACTTTTCCCCTTCACAAAGAATAAAAGAGATTAGAGGCTAAAAAATGAAGGAATTTTTTATCTCTCCAAAAGAGAATATGATAGAAAAAATAGCTGAATATATAATTAGTTGTAATTTTAATAATTCAGATTTCTCTGAAACAACTGTTGTTTTCCCCAATAAAAGACCGAAATATTTTTTACTAAAATACATGGGAGAAAAAATTGGTAAATCCTTTTTCCCTCCCCATATTATTTCAATGGATGAGTTTATTGATGAGTCTTTTGCAATAATTTCACCTGATTATAAAAATCTTACAACAATAGAAAGTGTTTATCTTCTTTTTGAAGTATTCCAGAAGTATCCTCATTTTGCTGATGAAATAGAGCATAGAGATTTGCTAAGTGATTTTGAGAGTTTTTTCCCTTTTGGTTTGAAGATTTTTGAGAGCTTTGAAGAGCTTAAAATAGAAGATGTGCAACCTCAAATGTTTAAATATTATGAATCTCTTGTTTCTTTTTATGCTTATCTTTCAAAAATTTATGAGGAATTTTATTCAATTTTGGAGAAAAAAAATTTTACTACAAGAGCTATTAAATATTGGCGAGTATCAAAAAATTTAGATTCTTTCCTTTTCAGCAAAACTAAAAGATTTCTACTTTGCGGTTTCTTTGGTCTAACAAAGACAGAAAAGGAAATTATTACTAAAATAAATGATTTTTTCGAAAAACAAGATAATTCTGAAGGTTTTACCCTATGGAAATATTTTGATGAGCAGAATCCTTCCCATAAACCCATCATAGAAATTATTGAATCACAAGATAGACACGGCCAGATTTTTATGCTGGATAATCTTATTAGTGATAATATATTAGAAGAGAAAACTTTAATAGTTCTTCCCTCCGAAGACTTACTGTTTCCCCTTTTAAAACATGTTATATCCAGATTTGAAGAGGATAAATACAATATCTCTATGGGTTACCCTATAATACGAACACCCCTTTGGAGTCTTTTTGAGAGTCTCTCCAATTTTCTCCACAGTATAGTTGAACATGAAAAGAACAAGTATTTATTCCCAGTAAGGGAATATCTAAAGTTTATTCTACATCCCTATATAAAAAATATTTTCTTTGAAAAGGACTCTAAAGTAACAAGAATTTTGTTTCACAGTATTGAAGATTACCTCAAAGAACAACAGGCAGCAGGAATGCTTTTAGAGGATATGGAAGAAATTATTATCGAAAAGGTTTATTCCAAAACAGAGGAGTTAAAAAAATACAGCCTCTCATCTTTTAAAAAACACATTAAAAGAATTCACCAAATCTTTATAAGAGATTTTTTTGAGATAAAGGACCTTAGAGATTTTTCTAATAAATGCATAAACATCCTTAAGTATATTTATAAAAATAGTACTGCTTCCTATCATGCCCTTTTTTTCCCTTTTTATAGCAATATGGTTACTCTTTTGGAGGAAATTTCAAATTCTCTTTTAAGGGCTGTTAAGTTTAAAGATCTTTCTGGTTATTTCAAGCTTTTAAAAAACTACCTCTACAGCATAAGAACACCCTTTGAAGGAGTTCCTCTGAGAGGCCTGCAAGTATTAGGATTCTTAGAGACAAGAAATCTATTTTTCAAAAATATCTTTTTTCTTGACTTAAATGAAGAAATATTTCCTCCTCTTTATGAAGATTATATTTTACCTCTGAGAGTAAGAGAAGCATTGGGATTGCCTACCTCCAGAGATAGAGAGAAATTAATAGAGTATTATTTTAGGATTCTTATTAATGGTGCAGATAAAGTATATCTCTTTTATGTGGAGGATGGAAAGCGTGAAAGATCCAGATTCATAGAGAAGATAATATGGGAAAGAGAAAAGAATTTGGAGACAATTCCAGTAAAAAAAATCCATTATAGAATTAGTTTGTCTGCTCAAAAACCTGCAGATATAAAAAAGAAAGAACACCATCTAAATTTTCTAAAAGACTTTCTCTTCAGTCCCTCCTCTATTGATGTCTACCTAAAATGTCCCTTAAAGTTTTATTATCAATACATTCTTGGTCTTTGGGAAAGAAAATCACAAGAGGTTGATGCAGCGGAGATAGGTTCCATTGTACATGAAGTACTTGCCAAATTTTTCAGAAGATTTTTGAATAGAAAAAAAATAAAAAGAAGAGACTTAGATATTGATTTTATCAGAAAGCTAACGGAAGAGGAATTTAAAAGTAAATATGGAAATTTTATATCAGGAAGTCTATTTCTCCTTAGAGAACAGATAATAAAAAGAGTAAGGGTAATAATACAAAATTATTATGGTGAAGTTATATCAAAAAATGATTTTAGCATCTTAGCTATTGAAGAGCCCTTTATTCTTAATAGTAAGAATTTTAGTATCACAGGGAAAATCGACATAATTGAAAAAAGAGGTGAAAAAATTTTTGTTATTGATTACAAAACTTCGGGAAGAAAGGATGATTATAAAATAAAGATTGAAAAAATATCAGAAATAATTGAGTGTTACAGAAATGAAAAAAAAGAAGAATACTTATCACACCTTCTTTCAGGATCAATATCAAGTCTACAGATTCCCATTTATCTTTTAGCAATCAGTAAACTAAAGTGTATACCCTTAGATACTTTAGTGGGCATATATTTACTTATTGGAAAGGCATATGTAGATGAAGAGATTGAGTTTAATCCTTTTAAAAACTTCTCTTCTATTGAAAATCCCTTGGAAATACTCACTTCGGTGTTGGAAATATTGATAGAAGAAATTAAAAACCCTAATATTCCCTTTTATGCAACAAAAAATTTCGAAAGGTATTGTCCATATTGTGAATTTAAAAATATTTGTGGCACTCAATGGGTGAATTGATGATTCAAAATTAGTCCATTGCGATCAGACAATGAGAGTAAAAAACGAGATTGCCTCCCCCTCTCCAAAGCTTGGGGTCGCAATGACCCTCTTTGCCTTTATTGCCTTTTTCTACTATAATTGCGAGGCTCACTAAGTGAGCCGAGGCAATCCCATCCTGCCCTTTAAAATTTTCACTGGCCAATTTAAAATTTTTAGATTTATTATCAAAAAGTTGCGTTTAGTATTAATCCTAAAAATTTACGTTTATATTGGTAATTTCACTTTATCAAAATTGCTGAGATATGTTAAAAAGTTGTAGAATTTAAATTAAGTTTATGGAAAAGGAGGTTTTCAATGGTACTGCTTGGCGTAAATGTAGATCATGTGGCAACAGTTAGACAAGCAAGGAGAACTTTTGAGCCTGATCCAGTATTTGCAGCAGTTTTAGCCATACTTGGTGGTGCAGATGGAATTACTATTCATTTAAGAGAGGACAGGCGTCATATTCAGGATAGAGATCTGAGGATTTTGAGAGAGGTTGTTCCCTGTGAATTAAATCTTGAAATGGCAGCTACAGATGAAATGATAAATATTGCTATTAAAGAGAAGCCAGATATGGTTACTCTTGTACCAGAGAAAAGACAGGAGATGACAACAGAGGGTGGTCTAAATGTAATAGAGTTAAAGGAACAATTAAAGGAAGCTATTAAAAGAATCAAGGATATGGGTATATCTGTTAGCTTGTTTATTAACCCCTCTCGTCCCGATATCGAATGTTCAAGAGAAATTGGAGCTGATATGGTGGAAATCCACACAGGATTTTATTCTGAAGTAAAAGGAAAACTTCAGATACAAGAACTTGAAAGAATTAAGGATGCTGTCACCTATTCCGTTAGTTTAGGACTTTTGACAAATGCAGGACATGGTTTAAATTATTACAATGTAAAGCCTATTGCTTCTATAAAAGGATTAAGAGGACTTTACATAGGTCATAGTATAATTTCAAGAGCAGTATTAGTAGGGATGGAAAGGGCAGTAAGAGAGATGAAGACACTCATAAAAGAGGCATCCTTCCATGTTTAATGTAGAAGTTCAATACCAGACTTTATCTCAGTATTTAGTTGAGATAAAGGAAGTTTTTCAGTATCTATCGGATCTAAGGTGGATAGTAGCAGAAATTGCAAGAGTTGACTCTGATAAAAATGGAAATTATTGGTTTGAATTAGTGGAAAAGAGCAATGGTGAAATCATAGCTCAAGCAGGTGCTGTGATTTGGAGAGGAAACAGTAGTACTGTGCAAAATTTTTATCTAAAAACTGGAGTCAATCTTCAGAGAGGATTAAAAATACTCTTTCTTGGCAAGGCAAGTTTTCACGAAAAATACGGTTTTAAAATTTCAATCTATCAGATTGATCCCTCTTACACTATTGGAGAGATGGAAATAAAAAAAAGAGAGATTTTGTTAAGACTTGAAAGAGAGGGATTAATAGATAGAAATAAAGTTTTTGAAATTCCCTTAGTTATTCAAAGAATCGCTATTATTTCCAGTGAATCTGCTGCAGGATATGAGGATTTCATAAAAATGCTGAGAGACAATGAATACGGTTTTAAATTCTATACAAGACTTTATGATTCTTTTGTTCAAGGACAGGAAGCAGTATTGTCAATAGTTAATGCTTTAAAGCAGTGTGCATTAGAATATGAAAATTATGATGTGGTGGTTTTAATAAGGGGTGGTGGAGCAGTGGTGGATCTTCAATGTTTTGATGAGTATGAGATTGCGAAGTATATTGCTACCATGCCAATACCAGTATTTACGGGTATTGGGCATACAAGAGACAAGACAGTGGCAGACATTGTAGCCCATAGCAGCTTTAAGACCCCCTCGGATTTAGCAAAGTATATTCTTGAGAGAGCTTCAAATTTTGACAATCAAATTGAAAATTTGAAAAACTCCCTTTTTAGCAAGGTAAAATACCTATTAAATTTGGAAAGTTCCAAAATCAATAACTTCTCCAAGAATTTAAAGATTTCTTCAAAGAGTTATTTAGATAGATTAGGATTGAATATGAGTTCACTCTTAACTGACACCAGTAAAACAGTTTTTAAAAAAATAAACTCAGAGAGAGAAAAACTCTTTAAGTATAAAAACCTATTTCACAGAAATACTAATCAAGTTCTTCGTAATGAAATTATAAAAATCAATTCTTTGAGCAACAAAGCATTTATGGGGCTTTCAAAATTTTTAACAGAGTCAAGATTTAATATTGTCAAATACGAGCAATTTATAGTAGAGAAAGCAAAAAATTTAATGAACATAACAACATTGTATCTCCATCAAATTACCGAGAAACTAAGACTCTTAAGCCCTGAAAATATTCTACGAAGAGGTTATAGTATCACCTATTGTAAGGGGAAAGCCCTTAAAGATGCTAAAAATGTTAGGAATGGCGATATTATTGAAGTTTATCTATACAGGGGTAAAATTATTGGAGAAGTAAAGAAAAAGGAGGATTTAGATGGAAGCCTTAAATTATTCTAAAGCCATAAAGGAAATTGAAGAGATTTTAAAATACATTGAATCACAAGAAGTCGATGTGGATATTTTAGTAGAGAAGGTGAAAAGAGCAACAGAATTGATTCAGTTCTGTAAGAATAAACTTCGCTCAGCAGAAGAGGAACTTCATAAAACATTGCAAGGACTTGAACAGACAACCATTTCTTCAGAGGAAGAACCCTTTTAATGAAATGGAAAGACAATATTTTTTTCATCCTCGTGGAACCAAAAGAGAGTGGGAACATAGGATCTTCTGCAAGAGCAATAAAAAACATGGGTTTTAAAAATCTTGTTCTTATAAACCCTCCTGAACTTACTGAAGAAGCAAAATGGATGGCCTGGAGAAGCGTAGATGTTCTTCAAAAGGCAGAAATTTTTAACAATTTAGATGAAGCTATAAAAGACAAAGCTTTAATAGTAGGAACAACCCGGCGAAGAGGTTCAAAAAGGGGAGCAATCATAGATGTGAGACAAGGTGTAAGAAGAATTCATGAAGTAGCTCAAGACAATAAAGTGGCAATTCTTTTTGGAAGGGAGGATAAAGGTTTATTTAATGAAGAAGTTGAAAAATGCGGCTATCTTATTACAATTCCCACCTCAAATCTTCAGCCCTCTTTAAATCTAAGTCAGTCTGTTTTACTTGTTGCATACGAACTTATGAGAGTAGAAGAAATTTATGACTATCATATGGAAAGACAATTCTATGTAAATCAAGGGGAATTAGAGAAACTCTACGAGAGACTCAAGTGCATACTTAAGAAAACAGGATATATTCCTGAAAATAAGGATATGGAAGAGAGGATTATTAATAATTTTAAACACCTCTTTGGGAGAACCGGTCTTACTTTTTGGGAATTAAAGATGATTCACGGCTTACTTAGTCATATTGAAGAAATACATCAGAAGACTAATTGTTAAGTACAATTTTCATAAGTAATGCATCTTCTAAAGGTGAAATATAATAGTTTTTCCTGATTCCGCATTCCTTGAATCCAACTTTTTTATAGAGATTAATAGCAGAAAAGTTTGAGATTCTTACTTCTAAGTAGCATACTTTTACTGCTTCCTTTTTAAGTGTTGAAAGTATCTCTTTTAAGAGAGCCTCAGCAATTCCTTTTCTACGGAATGATTGTTTTACAGCTATAGATAAAATTTCTGCCTCATCCAAAATTTTTTTAGCAATAATATAGCCTATGATTTCATCGTTAAACTCAACTACTTTAAAGATGGATTGAGGATTTTTATATTCTTTTATAAAAGATTCCTTTGACCAAGGTATGCTAAAACTATCCTTAGCAATTTCCAAAACTTGCCATATATCACAGAGATTTAAATCTCTTATTATCATCCAAATTTGATTTCTGCTTCTGATTTTCGCAAATAAAGAGGCTGTAAATCCTTTGCAGAGATAAATTTTCCTTCTTTAGCTTTCTCTTCACCTATTAGAGCAACAAGGGAGGGTAAAGGTATATTGTGAGGTGATTTTACAAAAAGGGCTTTGTTACCAAAAAGTTGAATAAGTTGATCTTTATATATGTATATTCCGTCACCAATAAAAACTGTTTTTTCCTTTAACCAATCTCTAAGAGAATCAATTTTTATAACTGAATCTTCTTTTATTCTAATTAATTTTTCACCCTCCCATTTAAAAAGAGCTGTATAAACTTCCTTTTTCCTTGCATCAAGCACAGGACATATGAGAGATTCTACATAAGGAAGACCTCTTGCAAGAACTTCAAGGGTAGATACTGGTATTACTCCTTTCCCAGTGGCAAAACAAAGTCCCTTTACTGTGCTTACACTTACTCTTAATCCTGTAAAGGAGCCCGGTCCAACACTGACAGCAAAATAATCTATTGTTTCAAGAGGAGTTTTCATAATTTCAAGGGTATGAACAATCTCAGGAAGGAGTTTCTCAGAATGAGATGCCATAAACTGTAGGCTACTCTGGGCAAGGACCATACCATCTTCCACTAATGCAACGCCAGCATATTTTGTAGATGTATCAATTCCTAAAATACGCATAATTAATTTTGATTATAAATCTTTTTGATTTTTTTGCAAAATCATAGGGATCAGGAAGCTCAAATTCCTTAATCTCTATTTTAAAATTGGAAGGAATCTCATTAATTTCTTCTTCCATTTTTAATGCTTTGCTTATAATAAAAAATCCTCCTTCTTTTACCAGATGAGAGCAATTTTTAACAAAATCCTTTATTCTCCATAAGGCTCTGCTTACTATAATATTAAATTTTTCATCTAAATCTTCAGCCCTTCCTTGAAGGATTTCAACATTTTTAAGGTCAAGCTTACTTTTAATGTTTTTTAAAAAAACACATTTTTTCCATGAAGGCTCAATTAGGGTAATTTTTAGAGAAGGTCTTACAACAGCAATAGGAATGCCTGGAAACCCTGCTCCAGAGCCTACATCAGCTAAGGTTAAATTTCCCTCTTCAATAAAGCAAGTGTAAAGGAGAGAGTCAATAAAGTGTTTTATTACTATTTCCCTCTCATCATCAATGGATGTAAGATTGTAGGCTTTGTTCCATTTTTGTAGTTCCCTAAGATAAATCATAAAAGGAGCGATAAAATTATCTAAGGTTTCTTCTTTAAAAGGAATCTTTAAAGTATTAAAATCATGCTGCCTTAGTGATTCTTTAAAAAATTCCTCTATGCTTTCCACTTTATTGCTTTTGTTTTATTCCCTTTTGAAGAGCAATCATGAGAATAGAGACGGCTGCTGGTGTAATACCTGGAATTCTCATTGCTTGTCCAATTGTTCGTGGTCTTACTTCTGTAAGTTTCTGGATTACTTCTCTTGAAAGTCCGGGAATATTAAAATCAAAATTTTCAGGAATTATCTTTTCTTCAAACTGCTTCATTCTCTCCACAAGTTCCATTTGTTTTGCAATGTAGCCTTCATATTTGATGTGAATCTCAACGAGTTCTTCAATTTCTCTTGTTAGTTCTTCAGGTGGAGGTGAAAACTTTTTAATAAAATCATATTTTATTTCTGGTCTTTTAAGAAGTTTATCAAGAAAGATAGCCTCTTCAATAGGAGATGTTCCAGCTTCTGTAAGTCTTATATTTAATTCCTCAGAGGGTTTTACAGTTACTGACTTTAGCCTTTTTATTTCCCTTTCCAGTAACTCTCTCTTTTTATTAAATTCTTCATAGGTTTCTTCATCTACTAAGCCAATATTATATCCATAGTCTCTGAGCCTAAGGTCAGCATTATCATGTCTAAGAAGAAGACGAAATTCAGCGCGAGAAGTAAACATTCTATAAGGCTCTTGCGTTCCTTTTGTGACAAGGTCATCTATGAGCACTCCAATGTAAGCTTCATCCCGTCTAAGAATTAGTGGTGGCTTTCCTTTTATCTTTAATGCAGCATTTATTCCTGCCATTAATCCCTGAGCAGCAGCCTCTTCATAACCACTTGTTCCATTTATCTGTCCAGCAAGATATAATCCTTCAATATCTTTTACCTCCAGGGTGTGTTTTATTTGAGTGGGATATACAAAATCATACTCAATGGCATAGCCAGGTCTCATTATTTCAGCATCTTCAAGACCTGGAATTGACCTTACAAAGGCTACTTGCACATCATAGGGCAGTGAGGTAGGGATACCATTAGCATAATATTCTTTTCTACTTAGACCCTCAGGTTCAAGAAATACTTGATGTCTTGGTTTTTCCCTAAACTTTACAACTTTGTCTTCAATGGATGGGCAATAACGAGGTCCTATTCCTTTTATTTTTCCGCTATAAAGAGGTGAACGGTCAAGATTGTTGAGGATTATTTCATGGGTTTTCTCATTGGTGTAAGTTATGTAACAAGGTACCTGTGCATTTGTAATTTCCTTTGTTGAATAAGAAAAGGGTATGGGTGGATCATCACCGTACTGCTCTTCTGTTTTAGAGAAATCTATTGTTTTTGCATCTATTCTTGGAGGTGTGCCTGTTTTAAGTCTTCCCATCTTAAGTCCAAGTTTTTTAATTGACTCAGATAGTCCTTTTGAAGGAAACTCTCCAGCTCGTCCTGCTTCAAAACTGTCAAGTCCTATGTGAATAAGTCCATTAAGAAATGTTCCGGGAGTAACAATCACTGCTTTTGCACCATAAAATACACCAAGGGAAGTAATAACTCCCTTTACTTTTCCATTTTCTACTACAATTTCTTCAACCATGGCTTGTTTTATTACAAGATTTTTTGTATCTTCAAGAAGTTTTCTCATATTAACATTGTAAAGAATTCTGTCAGCCTGAGCTCGCAATGACCATACAGCAGGTCCTTTTGAACGATTGAGAATTCTAAACTGAATCCCTGAAAGATCTGTTACTTTTGCCATAATACCGCCAAGAGCGTCAATCTCTCTAACAAGATGACCTTTTGCAAGCCCACCTATGGCAGGATTACAGCTAAGCTGGGCAATGGTATCAAGATATATAGTAAAAAGGGCAGTCTGTAGCCCCATTTTTGCGCAAGCATGGGCTGCTTCACAGCCTGCATGACCTGCTCCAACAACAATTATGTCAAAATCTTTTTCTCTATACATTTACTTTCATTTTTATTATAATAGATAAGAAGATGTCGTTGCCTGTTTTTAAACATACAATAGCAAAATTCAAAAGCATCATTGATGATGATATAGATAATTTTCCTTTACTTTTAAGATATGACCCTACTGTGGCCTATCTTTTGATCTGTGAAATAAACAAGAATTTAGTTTCAAAGGAACTCACGAATTTTTCCCAGATTGTAAATTATTTAGGAAAACAAAAAATTAAAAATATTATTCTTGAAAGGGATCTCTTTTTAGAAGAAGAAGATTTACAGATTTGGTTTTATGGAATTTTAAGTGCTGAAATTTCATCTTTAATAGCTGAAAAAAGCATAAGTGTTCACAGAGATGAAGCCTTTTTTGCAGGATTAATTCCTTGTTTAAGTTTATTTTTTATGATGGAGGAGTTTCCCAGATATAGAAGAGTAATTAATTTTTTGATAAAACTTCCTTTAGAAGATAGGGTTTATATTGAAGATATTATTTTTGGAACAAATAATTTAGAAGCTGCTCAGAGAAATATATTAAGTCCCCAAATTTACAGAAATACCATTAATTTCTTGAATAAAATATTCAACAAGGGGCAGAAAAATATAAAGAATGTTAGTCCCTCTAAGGGTTCAGAATTAGAGATTCCTTATGAATTGGCTTTATTAGCAGATTTAGCTGCTTATGGAGCACAAGCCTTGATGTTTCCATCTGTTATAGACAACAGAGAACTTTTTTTGGAGCTATCTAAGAGATACTTTAACATTAAAGAAAGTGATTCTTTTCTTATTTTAGAAAGTGCTATGGATCGATTCATAGAGGTATGTAAAGTTTTTGAAATCTATGATGAGATAAAATTTTCCACAGAGGATTTTTATCAATTTAGGAAATTCGAGTTTAAATCAAAAAATAACTTATTTTCAAAAATGCTTCAAGATTTATTTAGGGAAAATGCAGAGGATCGAAATCTTTATATTTATGGTGAAACAGCAGTAGGAAAAAGGCTTCTTGCAGCAGCACTGCATTATGATGAAAACAATCCCCGTAAAAATAAACCTTTTATTATGATTTTTGCTGACAGGGATGCAGAATTATTAGAAGAAGAATTTTTTGGAATAAAAGAAGGTTTTATGGGTAAGAGAGGGAAAAGGGGGGTTTTAAACCTTGCTGATGGAGGGACATTAGTAATCAAAGAGTTTGATAGCATGCCAATAGAATTTCAGACAAAATTTGAAAAGGCATTGAGGGAAAAGAGATTTTATAGGTTGGGAGAAATTAGGCCTACAGAAATTAGTGATATAAAATTTATTCTCATAGGTAAAGAGGACATTAGAATAAAAGTTGCAAAAGAGGATTTTAGTTCATCCTTAATCAAACTTCTAAATCCCTTTTTTTTCCGAATACCGCCTTTGAGAGAAAGAAGGGAAGATATCTTTTATATTGCTGGTGAAATAGTAAAGAAATACAGGCTTCAGATTGAAAAGGAACTTGAAAATTCTCAAGTCATAGAAAAATTTAAAAAAGATTCTTTTCCTAATAACCTTAGAGATTTAAAAAGATTACTTTTTATAATGCACGTTGAAAAAATCCTTAAATCTTAAATATTCTATCCCACCATAAAGAGAGGCAATTAAAACTGAGAGAAACCATAAAAAAGATATTGCCATTGCTTTTTCATTCCCTACGGTATTGCCGAAGAAAAATATAAAACTCCATTCCCTAACTCCAATACCTGAAAGAGAGATAGGTAAAGTGGCTAAAATTATGATTAAAGGTAGATAAATTACAATTTCATAAAAAGGTAGGTAGATCCCCAAACTTAGGGATACAAGATAAACTGAAATCATCACTATCAATTGAATAAGAAGGGAATACACGAAAGCTTGAAGAAAAAATTTTTTATCTAATTTAATAAGGTAATCCCTTATGTCCCTAAGAAAGGGAAAGTTTCCTAAGAAAAGCAAAAGAATTGATACTAATATAAAGATACCAAAACATAAGGGAATGAGATATATTTTTTCATTTTTAGGAATATTCTCAAGAAAAGCAATGAAAAAGATGTTTCCTAACAAGAGCAAAGCAAAAAAACCGATATATCTTTCAATGACAACTGAGGCTATGGCTTCCTTAAGTCCTGTGCTTTTTCTCATCAGAACAATTTTTATTACATCACCTCCCATAATACCCGGTAAAAACATGTTAAAAAAACATCCTATCATATAGAGAGAAAATAAATTTTTTATTTTTAAACCTGACGGAGATGGAATAAAGAGTTTCCACCTTAGAGTTGACATATATGATGAAAGAATATATAAAAAAGAGGCAAAAAGGAAAAGAAGAAAATTCGTTTCAGAGATTATAGTTGCCAGCTTAAGGAGATCTATTTTAGTTGCTAAATAAATAAGCAAAGAAATGGTTACTAAAAGGCGAAGGATAAGTTTACCTATTTTCTTCAATCTCCTGGTCCTAAAATCTTTTTGAGTATATAGATAGGTTTTTTCTGAGTTTCATGATAAACTCTAACAATCATTTCACCAAGAAGTCCCATGCCAATAAAGTTCAAGCCTATTAAAACTGAGAAAAATCCACCAAGAAGCAAGGGTCTTCCACCAATAGACACACCTTTTAGAAATTTAAGCATAAAGAGATATCCCACTATTGCTACTCCTAATATCATGAATAAAACACCAATAGGTCCGAAAAACTGAATCGGCTTTGTTGAAAAGCTATGGAGAAATTTGACTGTAACAAGGTCAAGAAGTACTTTTATTGTTCTTCCAATTCCATATTTAGATTTGCCTCTGTATCTTGGATGATGCGTCACCTCAACTTCCTTGATTTTTACTCCATACCAGCTTGCCAGGGCAGGAATAAATCTATGCATTTCACCATAAAGCCTTAAATTTTTAACTACTTCTCTTCTGTAAGCCTTAAGTGAGCAGCCATAGTCATGGATTTTTACTCCTGTAACCTTTCCTATTAACCAGTTTGCCACTATAGAAGGAAGCCTTCTTGATAAAAAGGGATCCTTTCTCTTTTTTCGCCATCCGCTTACTAAATCAGCATCTTTTATGGCTTCAAAAAGCTTTGGTATGTCTGCTGGATCATTCTGAAGATCTCCATCCATTGTGATAACTATATCTCCTCTGGCAAAATCAAAGCCTGCAGCAAAAGCTGCTGTTTGTCCAAAGTTTCTTCTAAAGGCTAATATTACAACATGGGGATCTGTTTTTTGAATTTTTTCAATCTTATCTAATGTATTGTCAGTGCTTCCATCATCCACATAAATTATTTCATAGGAAATTGGAAGTTTACTTAAAGTTTCAGTAAGCTTTTTATGAAGTTCCTCTATATTTTCTTCCTCATTATAAAGTGGTATAACAACTGATAGTTCCATTTTCGCTCCCTCAGTAGGTTTCTGGTTTTCTTAAATTCATACCTTTGAAATTATAACACTTAAAGAGTGTATAATCTCTAATTTTAACCCCTTTTCTAAAAACTGTAAAAGGTTCGGCAAGGCAACTATCAAAAGCAGAGGAGACTTCGTAAGGTGGCTCATTTTTTATACCGTAGAGGACAAAAATACCATTAATGTTATGATTAAAAAGGATTTCACTGTTTATTGACTCCCAAAGATCGTACTGATTCATTCTTCTTCCAAGATTTATGCAATATACTTTAGGATTCCCCTTTACATAAAAAGCAAGCTCACTGGATATTTGATATCTATCGGAAAATATGACAACTTTTCCAGAGCCTTCAAGTTCTCTTTTCACTTCTTCTACTTTCTGTCCAAGATCTTTCCAGCCTTTGAGTCTTGAAGAAGGATCATACTGGGCAGGCAAATTTAAATAGGCTATTGTATAGCTTAAGACTGTAAAGAAAGTTGCCATTATAATGGAGGATATAACTAATTTTTTATATTTCTCATAAGCTAAGGCTAAAACTAATACAAAAGGAACATAGGCAAACATGGCCCAGTTTGCCTGAACCTTACCTTGAAGACTTTTGAGGGCAAAGAAAACTAAAATAGGCATTGAAAATGAGATAAAAAACCACCTAACAGGTGGATTAAGATTTAATAAAGAAGGCTTAAGGAGAAAATATAGAGTTAAAATAAAAACTAAAGGAGTCACAACTACCAGTTGGCTGCCAATGAATTCAGTAAAGTATTTTATAGAAATTTTAAATCCTTCATAAACATGGGCTTGTCCAGCCGTATGCTTTAAAGTTACCCAATCGTGCTGAAAATTCCACACAATGACCGGAGAGAAAACAATCAATGAAAGAAGCAAAGATAAGTAAAATATCCAATTTTTAAGGATTTTATCCCATAGAGTCAAAGTGTTGAATTTTTTTATGAGATAAAAAAACATACAGAGATAGAAAAAAGCCATAGTATATTTTGTGAGAAGTCCAACTCCTATGGTAATTCCAAGTAGCAGCCAATAAATCTTTCTACTATCCAGTGCCAATAAGAATAAATAAATTGCAAGAATCCAAAAGAAAATAAAGGGACTGTCAATTGTAAAGATTACACCGTAAGTGGAAAAAAGAGGTATTATTTGAAAAATTAAACCTCCTATGTATCCTGCTTTTTCATTTAGTATTTTTTTGCCAATTTTATAGATAAAAAAACTACTCAGAAAAGAAAAAACTACTGCCAGGAATCTTACACCGAAGGGATTATCACCAAAAAGGTAAGTAGAAAGTGAAATTAAATAGGCAATCATAGGACCTTTTGAGTAATAACTTAAATCAAGTCTTCTGCTCCATTCCCAGTAATGAGCTTCGTCAGGCGAGATGTCTAAGGGTCCGTGAAGAATAAAATAGACCCTAAACAGACTTAGTAAAATAAGAGAAAAATAGAAAAATCCCCTAAGACTTTTAACTGAAATAGTGAATCTATAAACTGTAAAACCAAAAATAATTCCTAATAAAGCTCCCGCCACTACATCACTTAGCCAATGAACACCCAAATAAAGCCTTGAAAAAGAGATTAAAAGAGCAACTGAAAATATATAAAGGGACAATAAATTTGAAACAAATAAACTTCTACAAAAAAGAAACAAGACTGTAGCAACTGCAAAGGAATTAGTAGCATGATTAGAAGGCAAACTATAAGAACCTGTGCATCCTACAATTTCTCTGAATGACTCGCTGTGACAAGGACGAATTCTTTGAATTGCGTTTTTTATCTCTAAGGAAAACCAGTCACTTATAAAAACTGCTAAGGTTATAGCTACTAAGATATAAATAATTAGTAAATTCCTTGATATGGAATTGGTAAGTCTCTTCATGGCTATCTTAAAAGAGTAACTACCTTCATGATGATTCTTTACAAAGGCTTTATATATTAGAATTAAAATCACTGGTAACCAAAGAAGGTAACCCCGCTGAGTAAGGAAAAGCATTATACTATCTAAAAAACTACAGGCAAGGCTTCTATGGAATAAGTAAAATAATTCTCTTTCCATTGTTCAGTTTTTGAATTATAACATGTTATAATTTTCCTATGCCTGTTTTCGTGAAAGATGCAAACAAATGTGTAGGCTGTTTAGTCTGCATTTTTGCTTGTGGAAGAGCTCATTTAGCAGTAGGTTTAGAAAGTTCTTGTATAAAAGTGCGTTCTCAAGGCGGAATATCCCGTGGTTTTTCAGTCTTTGTCTGTCGCGGATGCGAAGATCCTCCTTGTGCAAGAGCCTGCCCTGAGAATGCTTTGGTAGTGAGAAAAGGTGGAGGAGTTTTGCTAAAAGAAGACCTCTGCACTGGTTGTGGGCATTGTGTTAAAGCTTGTATTTTAGATGCTATTGGTTGGAACAATAATAAAAATAAGCCTGTCATATGTATACAATGTGGAGAATGTGCAAAGAGTTGTCATTATAAAGTTTTGGAGCATAGAAAAACATGATAAAAGAAGATACTTTAAGAAAAATATTATATATTGATCTCTCAAAAAAGAAATTTTGGATTGAGGAAAGAGAGGACTTATTCTCTCAATTTCTTGGTGGCACAGGAGTTGCAATAAAGCTTTTACAGGAAAATTGTAATGCTCAGGTAGACCCCCTCTCTCCAGACAATCCTATAATCTTTGCAGTAGGTCCACTTAATGGAGTTTTCCCTATTGCTTCAAAAACCGTTGCCATGTTTAAGTCTCCTCATACAGGTAATCTTGGAGAATCCCATGCTGGTGGAAGAAGTGCTATAGCACTGAGGATGGCAGGTTACGGAGCAATAGTAATAAAAGGAAAAAGTTTAAAACCCCTCTACATATCCATACACGGTGATAAAGTATATTTTAGGGATGCTACAACCCTTTGGGGACTTGAAGAAGGTGTCTCTACCGGCGCTCTTATAAGAAGACAAGAAACAGGAGCAGGGCTAAGAACAATTATGAGAATAGGTCCTGCGGGAGAGAAAAAGATTACCTATGCAAGTGTTACCCTTGAAACCTATAGACATTTTGGAAGACTTGGACTTGGTGCTGTCTTTGGAAGTAAAAATCTCAAAGCCTTAGTAGTCTCTGGCAAGAGAGATCTTAAGGTAATAGATTTCAAAAGGTATAGGGAATATTATCTGAACCTACTTAAACAGCTGGCAGAATCAGATAAAATGAAAAAATATCATGAACTTGGAACTCCCGCAAATGTTATGCCTCTCAGTGTATCAAGGGGAATTCCAATAAAAAATCTCTCAACAGATTTTACAGAGGGTATAGAGAATATATCAGGAGAGGCTTTTGCTGAAAAGCATCTTGGTAGAAGAATTGCCTGCTCTCACTGTCCTGTTGCTTGCATTCATCTTGCAGCATTTAGAAAACCCTATGAAGATGAGCCTTACTTTTACAGAACTGTATATCTTTCCTATGATTATGAGCTCATTTATGCTCTTGGTACCATGCTTGGAATATCTAATGCTGAAGGTGTCTTGAGACTTATTGAAGTAGTTGAAGAAATGGGACTTGATGCAATTTCAACAGGCGTTATTCTTGCTTGGTGTACTGAAGCCTTTGAAAAGGGCATAATTAATGAGAAAATGACTGAAGGAATTATTCCTCAGTGGGGAAATGCGGAGGCATACTCGGAATTCATAAAAAAGATTGTATTTGGTAAAGGAGAGTTTTTTGAGGACCTCGGGAAAGGTTTAGACTATGTCTCCTCTAAATATGGAGGAAAAGACTTTGCTTTAACCTACGGGAAAAATGAAATGCCAGGTTATCATACAGGATATGGTGCTCATATTGGTTACCTCTTTGGTGCAAGACATAGTCATCTTGACTCTGCTGGATATGCTATTGATAAAGAAGCCATGATAAAACCACTTACTGAGCAACAGTATGCTGAAAAAATCTTTAATGAGGAGTGTTGGAGACAGATTCTTTCAAGCCTTGTAATTTGTTTTTTTGGAAGAGAAATATATACTCCTTCTGTTGTTTCCGAATGCCTTAGCCTTCTTGATTATAACCTTAATGAGGAAGCATTGATGGAAATTGGCAGAAGGATATACATAGAAAAATATCGTTTTAAAATAAAATGCGGCTTTGATATGGAAAATATGCAATTACCTCAAAGGATATTTGAAACTTCTTCAAGCTTGGGACACCTTAATGAAGATTTTGCAAAAAAAATAATCATTAATCTTAAAGAAAAGATTCAAAGCTTGTTATAATTAACTATTATGAAAAATTTACTAAAAGTTTTAGGGATCTCATTTCTTTTTCTGTTTTTTTTATCTCCCACTTTAGCCTTTTCTAAAGAAGTGATTGTTCTTACAGTGGATGGAATTATACACCCACCCCATGCTGAGTATATTTTAAAAGGCATTAAAAAAGCTCATGAAAGTAATGCTGAGGCTGTTATAATTCAACTCGATACTCCTGGTGGTTTAGATACTTCTATGAGAGATATAGTAAAGGAGATGCTTAATTCCCATATACCCATTGTAGTTTATGTAGCTCCCAAAGGTGCTCGAGCAGCCAGTGCAGGTGCTTTTATAACAATTGCTGCCCATGTTGCTGCTATGGCTCCAGGAACAAATATTGGTGCAGCCCATCCTGTTGCCATGGGTGGAGAAAAAATGGATAAAACTATGGCTGAAAAAGTAACTAATGATGCTGTGGCTTACATTAAATCAATTGCTAAGCAGAGAGGAAGAAATGTTGAGTGGGCTGAACAGGCAGTAAGAAAGAGTATTTCTTCCACTGAAACAGAAGCATTAAAAAAAGGAGTAATTGACTTAATAGCTGATGATCTAAACACATTAATTAAAGAATTACATGATAAAAAAGTTAAGACAGTAAGTGGTGAAAAGATATTAAAGACAAAAGATGCCAAAATAAATGAACTCAAGATGAATTTCAGAGAGAGACTTCTTAATTTTTTGAGCAACCCTAATATAGCATACATACTTCTTATGATAGGAATTTATGGAATTATATTTGAACTCAGTAATCCCGGCGCAATATTTCCCGGTGTAATCGGAGCAATATCTCTCATACTTGCTTTTTATAGTCTTCAGACATTGCCTATAAATTATGCAGGTGCTGGTTTAATACTACTGGGAATTATTCTTCTAATTTTGGAGTTAAAGTTTACTTCCTATGGACTTTTAACCTTGGGTGGCATTGCATGTTTTGTATTAGGCTCTATTATGCTCTTTGACACGGCAAATCCTGTTTTTAAACTTTCAATTTCTGTAATTATTCCCGTAACAATCATTACAATCCTCTTTTTTGTTTTTCTCCTTAGACTTGCCTATAAAGCCCATAAAAGAAAGCCTGTCACAGGAGTTGAGGAATTAATTGGTCTTATGGGAATCGCCAAGACTGATATTGACAGCCGCACTGGGATGGTTATGGTGCATGGTGAATTATGGCAGGCTATATCAGAAAAACCAATTAAAAAAGACGAACAAGTCATAGTTGAGGAAGTACAAGGCCTTACTCTTAAGGTGAGGAAAAAGGAGTGAAGGTTCTCATTACAGGTGGAACAGGTTTTATAGGTAGTCATCTGGTGGAATCACTTCTTAAGGAAAACTTTGAGGTTTACTGTACAGTAAGGAATCCATCAAAACTTCGTTTTCTCAAGGGGCTTAATGTAAAGATTATTAAAGCTGATCTTTCTGATAAAAACTCTCTTAAAGAAATTGATTGGCAATTTGACTATATATTCAATCTTTCAGGTATAACAAAGGCAGCCCATCCTGAGGAGTTTTTCCAGTCTAACTACATGGGAACAAAAAATCTTATTGAAACAGTGGCAGAGGCAAATCCTAACCTGAAGAGATTTGTTCATGTAAGTAGTCTTGCAGCAGTGGGACCTTGTAGAGAGGGAAAACCTGTTGATGAAAACACTGAACCAGCTCCTGTATCAGAATATGGAAAGAGCAAACTAATGGGAGAAAAAGCTGTTTTATTTTTCAAAGATAAGATTCCTATTACCATCATAAGGCCTCCTGCTGTTTATGGTCCGAGGGACAGTGACTTTCTAAGTTTTTTTAAAATGGTAAAAATGGGGGTAGTTTTCTATCTCACTGAAGGTCTTTACTCTCTTGTATATGTTCAGGATCTGGTAGATGGTATAATTTTAGCATCAAGAAAAAATGAGAGTTTAGGAGAAACTCTTTTTATTTCTGACAATAAACCTTACAGTACAGCTGAAATTGTTTCTTCTATATCAGAAGTTCTAAATAAAAAACCTCTTAAATTGAAAATTCCTTTAGATATTGCTAAGTTATTGATAGGTATATTTCAAAAATTTGACAAAAAAAGTATAATAAATAACGATAAACTTAAAGAGCTTGCCCAGTGCTGTTGGGTATGCTCTTCTGCTAAAGCTGAGCAATTGCTCGGCTATAAAACAAAGACTAATTTAAAGGAAGGGATGGAATGGACAGCAAAATGGTACAAGGAGAAGCAGTGGCTATAAAAAAAGATATTTTTGAGAAATGTTTTAAATTCACAATAGCCTATGAATTACAGAAAGTAGGAATGTATCCTTACTTCCGCGTTATCCAGTCAGCTCAGGGGCCAGAAGTCATAATGAATGGAAAAAAAATGATCATGATTGGATCAAACAACTACCTTGGTCTTACAAATCATCCAAAAGTGAAGGAAGCTGCCATAAATGCCATAAAAAAATACGGAACAGGCTGTGCTGGTTCAAGATTTCTAAATGGAACCCTTGACATTCATGTGGAGCTTGAGGAGAAACTTGCATGGTTTATACGAAAAGAGGCTGCTCTTGTTTTCTCCACAGGATTTCAAGTCAATTTAGGAGTAATTGCCTCCTTAGTTGGCAAGGATGATGTGGTTATTATTGATAAAATGGACCATGCCAGCATTGTTGATGGATGTAGGCTCTCCTTTGGAGAGGTGAAGAGATATAAGCACAATGACATAGAAGACCTTGAGAGAGTTCTTAAAGAATGCGAAGATAAAACAAAGCTTGTGGTTGTAGACGGCGTTTTTAGTATGGAAGGTGATATTGTAAAGCTACCAGAAGTTTATAAAGTATGTCAAAAGTATGGTGCTCGTCTAATGGTAGATGATGCTCATGGAATAGGTGTTCTTGGCCAGACAGGTAGAGGAACAGCAGAGCACTTTGGACTTGAAAAGGAAGTGGATTTGATAATGGGTACTTACAGTAAATCTCTTGCTTCAATTGGAGGATTTATCGCTGGCGAGCGGGATGTAATTAACTACATTAAACATTTTGGAAGAGCCTTTATTTTCAGTGCAAGTCCTCCTCCAGCATCAGTGGCAGCAGTATCTGCAGCAATAGACATCATTGTTAGCGAACCAGAGAGAAGGGAACAACTTTGGAAAAACACAAACAAAATGCTTAAAGGATTTAAAGAGCTTGGATTTAATATTGGAGTTGCAGAGACACCTATAATACCAGTCATAGTAGGAGATGATGAACTTGCCTTTAAGTTTGTTATGATGCTTCAGGAAGAAGGTGTATTTGCAAATGTGGCAGTATCTCCAGCTGTCCCTCCTGGCAAAGCCCTTATCAGGACAAGTTACATGGCAACCCATACGGATGAGCATCTTGACAAGGTTCTTGAAGCATTTTACAAAGTTGGTAAAGCCCTTAGTGTAATTTAGTTTTCAATGTCCCTTAAAATCATAGAGGTGGAGACGAAAAGACAACTGAAAGATTTTGTTTCCCTACCTCTTACTCTATACAAAAATTTTCCTCAATATGCCTCTCCACTAATTAAAGATATGATGGAACATTTAAGCAATAAAAATCCTTTCTTTAAGAGAGCAGAGGCTAAGTTTTTTATTGCTCTTAAGAATGAAAAGCCTGTCGGTAGAATAGCTGGAATAATTAATCATGCTCATCTCCAATTTCATAAAGACAATGTTGGTTTTTTTGGTTTATTTGAATGCATAAATGACAAAGAAGTCTCTGAAACTCTCTTTAAAAGTGTAGAAAATTTCCTTAGACAGCATAAGCTTAAGATCATGCGGGGACCAATGAACCTGTCAACAAACGAAGAATGTGGTTTTCTCTATGAAGGTTTTGAAACACCTTCAATGCTCATGATTCCCTATAATCCTTTTTACTACAATGAATTAGCAGAATCCTACGGAATGAAAAAAGCAAAAGATCTCTACTGTTTCATAGTTGATGTTCCTAGTGAGCTTCCTCAAAAAATTGAAAGAGTTGCAAAAATTGCTGAAAAAAAAGGCATAAAGGCAAGAAAGATAAAATTAAAGAACCTTAAAGAGGAGCTTTATGCCTTCATGGAAGTCTACAACGATGCCTGGATAGAAAACTGGGGATTTATCCCAATTACAAAAGAGGAAGTAGATTACATGGCAGAAAAACTAAAACCCATTGCTATCTCTGATTTAGTCATAGTAGCAGAGTTAGATTCATCACCAGTAGGTTTTTTTGGTGCAATACCTGACTACAACGAAGTTTTAAGAAAAATGGGAGGAAAGCTAAATCCCATAACTATAATAAAAGCTCTTTATTGGCGAAGAAAAATTCAGGGAATAAGACTTCTTTTGTTTGGTGTAAAGAGAGATTATAGATATAGAGGTGTAGAGTCCTTAATGATAAGAGAAGCCTTCAGAGGTGCTATAAAGTATGGATTCAAGAAATGCGAATTTTCTTGGATACTTGAAGACAACTACGACACAATAAATCTCACTCAAGTGGTAGGAGCA